>JAJDOI010000027.1 GCA_022340245.1 Thiogranum sp. | reverse complement strand
GAATTCGAGGAAAACGCGCATTGTACCATCCTCTGGCCGCCCTGCCACGGGGCATTCGCCGTGCAGCCGCGCTGCCGGTACAATGCCGGTCCGACCACCCGGTCGCCGACTACCCGAACGGAATGAATCCATGCTCGACGTGCTCTACGAATCCCGTCTTCACAGCCTGCCGCTGCTGGCACGCGGCAAGGTCCGCGATATCTATGCCGTGGGCAACGCGCACCTGCTGATTGTGACCACCGACCGGCTGTCGGCCTTCGACGTGGTGCTTCCCGACCCCATCCCGGGCAAGGGCGCGGTGCTGACTGCCGTGTCGAACTTCTGGTTCGAGCGTACCCGCTCGCTGGTGCCCAACCATCTCGCCGGCCCGAAACTGGCCGAGGTGCTGCCCGACGCTGCGGAACGTGCCCAGGTCGAGGGCCGGGCCGTGGTCGTGCGCAAGCTCAAGGCCCTGCCGGTGGAAGCCATTGTGCGGGGTTACCTGATCGGCTCCGGCTGGAAGGACTACCAGGCCAGTCGCGCGGTATGCGGTATCCCGCTGCCGCCCGGTCTGCAGATGGCGGATCAGCTGCCCGCGGCGATTTTCACGCCGTCGACCAAGGCCGCGGTCGGTATTCACGACGAGAACATCGACTTCGCGCGCGCCGAGGCGTTGCTGGGTGCCGACACGGCCGCCCGGGTGCGCGACGTGAGCCTGACGATATATAGCGAGGCGGCCGCCTACGCCCGGGAGCGCGGCATCATCATCGCCGATACCAAGTTCGAATTCGGCCTGGACGACAGCGGCGCACTGTTCCTGATCGACGAGGCGTTGACACCGGATTCCTCGCGCTTCTGGCCGCAGGACGAATATCGCCCCGGTATCAGCCCGCCGAGTTTCGACAAGCAGTTCGTGCGCGATTACCTGGAGACACTGGACTGGGACAAGACCGCGCCGGGACCGTCGCTGCCCGTGGAGATCATTGAACGCACCGCTGAAAAATACCGCGAAGCACTGAAACGCCTGACCGGGCGGGATCTCGACTAGTTGCGGACTCGCGCGCCGCTCGCGGCACAGCCGGGCACCTATGTGCTCTGGCTTAGGCTGCCGCAGCCGCGCACCCTGCGTATCGGCCGTCTGGGCAACGCGGTGTTCGCGCCCGGATACTATGCCTATGTCGGCAGCGCCTTCGGCCCCGGGGGAGTACGCTCGCGCCTGGGGCGTCACTTGCTGGGCGGCGATGCGCTGCGCTGGCATATCGATTATTTGCGCCAGGCATGTCACGTGCACAGCGCCTGGGTCAGTCACGATGCGCGCCGCCTGGAGCACGCCTGGGCCGACGCACTGCTCGCACTGCCCGGGGCACGGCCGCCGCTGGCTGGCTTCGGCGCTTCGGACTGTCACTGTGACGCGCACCTTGCTGGGTTTGCGCGGCGTCCCTCGCTGGCGGCGTTCCGGCAACGCCTGGAAACGCCCCGACCGGTGATAGAGGAGCTTCGCGACCCTGGCGCGTGAGCCCGGGGCGCGCGACGCCGTCAGGCTGACAGCGGCAGTCCGCCCCGGTTCATTTCACGACCATGGGTTTCACCGGGCGTTTTTCCAGTGTCCATTCGTGCATCGAAACGTCGTAGAGCCTGACTTTGCTCCCGACTTTTGCGCCAGGTCAAAAATGCCGGCCATGTGGGGTACTAGATCTCGTGCGGACGCCGATGCCTCTGCCCGATTTGTGAATAATTTCCTTAATATTCCTCCCGCTTGTGCCGCTAACGCCCCTAATTCGGTCGATTTCAGCCGAGAATTGGCCCGGATAACCTATAATGGCGATAACCCTGTTGGGTGTGCTCGATTAAGGAGACACAGATCATGCGCATTTTTTCCAAAAGACTGGCCAGTTACGTGATGGCAGCCATGTTTGCAGCGACTTCGCTGACGCTGCCGGTTGTCGCGAGCGCCAATTCCAATTCCTATGACTATATGGCGGAAAGCACCGAGCCGACCGGCGGCGAGATGATGGCGGATGCATTCCTGCTGCGGCCCTTCATGCTGGTCAGTACGGTCGTGACCACGGTAACCTTTGTTGTCATGCTGCCGTTCAGCCTCCTGGGAGGCAATGTCGGCGAATCGGCCGAGAAGCTGGTCGTGGAGCCCGCCAAGTATACTTTCACCCGCCCGCTGGGTGACCTGTAAACGGCAGACTTGACGACCAACGTAAAAAACGGGGCCACTGGGCCCCGTTTTTTATTGCCCGGGCACGACCTGGCCGAACAACCAGAAATAGCCGCTGTTGTAGAACACGTGCAGAAAGACGGGCGCGCCCAGCGTGCCGCTGCGGTCCTTGAAGAAGCCAAACAACAGCGACGGCACAAACACCGCGGCCGCCCACAGCGGTGGGTGATTGATGAAATGCAGGGCTGTGAACAGCACGCTGGTGAGAATATTCGCGTGCGTCAACGGACCCAGGCGCCAGGGTTTCGCGTGACGATGCGCCAGGTCCTGTAGCAGGCCGCGGAACACCAGTTCTTCGGCAACCGGGTAGAACAGCGCCGGATAGAGAAACAGCAGCGGTGCATGCAATGGCCAGTCGAGCGCTGTCTGCGGCCGCGTCACGATGTAAAGCCCCAGCCAGTAGACGAGCGCGGCGCCAACGGCCGCATAGAACAGGGTGTCTCGCCAGAAACGCGGTTGCAGTGTGTTCATCCCCGCATCCTACGTCAATCAGCCGCCCGATACATCGTCAGGCTCTGGTAGTACAATTGCCGGTTCCTATTCGAGTTGTCAGAGGAGTTCAGCGATGTATGGGTTCAGTGTGCAAATGAGCTGCGGTTTTGACGAGGCCGTCGACAAGGTCACCGACGCGCTCAAGACTGAAGGATTCGGTGTCCTGACGGAGATCGACGTCAAGGCGACGTTGAAGAAAAAGATCGATGTGGACCGCAAGCCCTACAAGATTCTCGGCGCCTGCAATCCGGGGCTGGCCAACCAGGCGCTTAACGCCGATCCGGACATCGGCCTGCTGCTGCCGTGTAACGTGGTCGTACGCGAAGAGGATGATGGCGCCGTTACCGTTGCATTCATGGATCCCGCTGCGGTACTGGGCCTGGTCGACAAGAGCGGCGTTGCCGAGCTGGCCGGCGAGGTGCGGGGCAAACTGGAGAAAGTCCGCGATCAGTTGTGCGGCTGAAATCGGCCGCCTAGGCGGCCCGGCGGTTTGGCAGGATGGCGGCGCGCGCCTCCTCGAACTGCGCATCGGCTTCGGCAACCACCGGTTCCATGATCTCCACCGACAGCCCCGTGAGTTCCCAGGCGCCAGGTTCGAGCGCCGACGCCCGTCGGGTGGCGCTGGCGGTGCTGTGGGCCATGCCGGTAATAACGTCGGCGAGGTGGATGGTGGCCGTTTCCAGGCGGTAGCGCTCTGCCGTTGACGGTTGGTGGTGGTGCCGTGCAATCGCTACAAAGCTGTCGGGCAGGTTCCAGGCGCGCATCAGTTCGGCGCCGACTTCGCCGTGGTCAAAGCCAAAAACCTCGCGTTCCGCGAGGTGCAGCGACAAGGGTTCCCGGGTGGCCTTTTCCAGCGCCTCGCGCGACAGATCCGGCTGCTGGCGGTACATCACCAGCGCGCCGATATCGTGCAGCAGGCCCATGACAAAACAGCGCTCGGTATTCGGCGCACGCAGGAAGCGGGCGAGCACCCGTGCGACGACTCCGGTATACAGGCTGTGTTCCCAGAACCTCTCCATATCGACAAGTTGATTGGGCAGTCTGGAGAATACCTGTACGGCGCTCGAGCCGAGGATCAGATCCGTCAGTTCCAGTGTGCCGACAATGGTAATCGCGCGCGATATGGTTTCGATACGGGAGGGAAAGCCGTAAAACGCGCTGTTGACTATACGCAGCAGCCGGGCTGTCAGCGCCGGATCTTCGGCGATGATTTCGCCGATTTCGGAGGCCGAGGTATTGGGGTGATTCAGTAGTTCCATTGCACGCATGACGACCCCGGGCAGTGAAGCCAGCTCAAGGGTATCGTTAACGAGGTCTCTGGCTGTCAGCGTCATTGCTTACCCTCGGGACGACGTTCTCCAACCCGGCCTCGTGCGAGCCCCAGGTGATATGCGCTGACCGGTGAGCGGGCACAGGGGGAGCGTCGTCCATCGATTCCCGCGAAAACCCCGCACGCCGCAGCATGGATTTTTACCTGGTCGATTTCTCTATCCACAATGCCATCCTGGCAATCCAGTTAACCGTACAAGAAACAAATGCATAAGCCGAAAACCACGGGACACCTGCGGCGCTCCGGCGGTTCAGTCACTAACGGGGCGCGGGAGATATGGCGCCCGTATCTGAATTTAATGGTACTCATTGGGATCTAATATCACAATAACAAATACTGATGAGCGGTTGATTTACAGTGCTGGTCGGGTCTGCGAGAATGCGCCCCAATAGTTTTTTAGTTGTGAGTTGCGTGGAGATTGAATGATGAAAAAATTTATAGTTGCTACCCTGTCCAGTCTTTTGCTGGCAGGTGCCACGGTTAGTTCCGCTGCCGGTGATGCGGCTGCCGGTAAGGCGAAAGCTGCCGTGTGCGCCGGTTGTCATGGTGCCAACGGTATCAGCATGGCGCCTATCTACCCGAACCTGGCCGGTCAGAAGGAAGCCTACCTGGCCGCCCAGTTGAAAGCGTTCCGCGATGGCAGCCGTGCCAACGCGATTATGGCGCCGATGGCCAAGCCCCTGAGTGACGCTGACATTGACAACCTGGCAGCCTATTTTTCCAGTCTCAAGTAACGCTGGACTGGTGCGCTGACATCAAGCCCGGCCGCGTGCCGGGCTTTTTTTTGTCTCAATCTTTCTGCAGACGATGGTTGACCAGCAGAGCGAGGGTCAACAGCACGAGCGCGCCGGCCTGGTGGGTGGCCGCCAGCGCGACAGGCACGTGCAGCAGCAGCGTGCTGATACCGAGGGTCACCTGAATCGCCGCCATCAGCATCAGCAGGTGAATGGCAACACGCGCCGAAGGTGTTGGTCGCAGGCGCAGCGCCGTCAGCCAGAACAGCAGGATCGAGCTGAACGTCAGGGTTGCCAGCACGCGATGATCGAACTGTACCGTGGCGATGTTTTCGAACAGATTTCGCCAGCCGGGCTGGAGCATCCAGCCCGCGGGTGGCAGCCACTGGTCGCCCATTTTAGGAAATGTGTTGTAGGCGTGACCGGCTTTGAGGCCGGCCACGAAACCGCCGGAGACAATGGTCACTGCGGCAAGTCCCAGCAAAAACTTCGCTGCTGTTTTCAGGCCGGCGGGGTTTACGGAAGGTTGCCGCTGCTTGAACAGCAGGTCGTAGAGTATCCACAGCAGGTAGGCATAAATCAGTAACGCCAGACTCAGGTGGGCGGTAAGCCGGTACTGGCTGACATGCGGGTTGTCGATCAGACCGCTCTTGACCATGTACCAGCCGAGAAGTCCCTGCAGACCGCCCAATACAAACGCGAAGCCGAGCCGCGGAACAAGTGACGCCGCCAGCTTGCGCCGGAACATGAAATACAGGAAGGGTATCAAAAAGACAGCGCCAATGGACCGACCGAGAATGCGGTGGCTGAACTCGAACCAGTAAATGGATTTGAATCCGCCCAGGTCCATACCGATATTGATCTTGCGATATTCGGGTGACTGCTGGTACTTGGCGAACACCTCCTCCCAGGCTTGCTGGTCAAGCGGCGGTACCACACCGAAGATCGGATCCCACTCGACCATGGACAGGCCTGAACCGGTCAGTCGGGTGACGCCGCCCAGAATCACCATGGCGAATATCATGGCGCAGCACAGCAGCAGCCAGGCAGCCACCTGGCGGCGGGTGGAGTCATCCATCTGGGCGGGGTATCTGGTCACGGGGCCTGCTGTATAGGCTCAAACCGTGGCATTGTAACGTATGCGTCTGTGCTATGCTGCCCGAGGTTTCTTATACGCTGTTAAAATCGACTTCGCCGCGGGAGGCATCGGCATTTTGGTGGTACGCAATCTGTTGTTACTGATGGTGGCTATCGCCGGTTTGTGGCTGGCCGCCGATAGGCTGCTGCGCGAACCGCAATCGGTCATTCAGTCGGCAGCTGTTGCGCCGGGTTCCTCGCCCCCGGTTGTGCCGCTGGAGCAACCGGCGTTGAAGAACGTGGGCGATATCAGCGTGCACAGCGTCGAAGAACTGGAACTACTGTTCAGCCGGGTCGAGCAGTTGCTCGAACGACCACGCCGGGCGGGTGAAGAGCCGCTCGTATCCCTGGTACTGCACGGTCCCGAAGTCGAATTTTTCGCCTTGAGAAACTACTCCAGGTACAAAAGCGTGGTCGATCGGGCCGCCAAACTGGCGGCGCTGGGTGCTGTGGATATCAGCATCTGCCGGGCCCAGATGAGCAATTACGGTATAGCCCCCGAACAGGTGCCCTCGTTTCTTCGTCAGGTGCCCTTCGGTCCCGACGAGGTGGATCGCCTGGTGGATCAGGGTTTCGTATACATGTAGAAGTATCGGGCGTGCGCTTTCCCGCTTGTGATGGCCCGGGTTTACAGCAGCTCGGCGCGCTCGACCTGCCCATAGCGGTCGAGGACCAGCCGCAGGCGCCCCTGACAGGAAATGCGCCGATGAACGCCGTCCACGCCTTCCAGGATGACTTCCTCGAACTGAACGAACGCGATCACGTGCTGATCGTTGCGCTCGATAATCTCATAGTCCAGCGTCTGGTCGTCTATCCAGCCGTTCTGGGAGCAGAAGGCGGTGAGTTCGCGGCACGACATCAGGTAGCGCGCGATATTCTGCATCATGGGCTGCATGGGTACCGCAAGTGCGACGGCGGGTCGTCGCCAGTGAGCAGCGCCGGTTCCGCGGGCAGCCCCGACAGACAGGTTTGCCGGGAGTCTTTGGTCTCAGAATAGATTTGCATGTCGGCAGTGGGGTCAAGCGTGGTCACTATCATCTGTCCTTCTCCGTGCGGGCACCACGACGGAGCCTCAGCCGCGGGTACCGGTGACCTGGACACAAGTATAGATCCACCTGGCTCGACCGCAAGTCGGTCCGCTGCGGGCAGGTTAATGACCGGATGGTGGGAAGGGTTAAGTGACGAACGTGGCTTACACGAACAGGGTCAGTACACCGGTGTACCCGTAGAGTCGCTGGTTGAAAATTTCACCGTTGGCGAAGAACCCGACCAGCGGGAAATCGCCGAGTGTGGCGTGGATCATTTTCACCTCCGCGGAGTCGTCCCCGAACAGCGCCTCGCCGCGGCCCAGGCAGGAAAAATACAGGCCGCCCCGGGGTGTTGCGCCGCGAATGCGCAGTTTCAGTTCGTCTAGCATGCGCTGCATGTCTTCCCAGGCGGTTTTCCCGTCGCGGCGGCAGAACTGGATTTTCTGTCCCGGGTGCGCCATGTCGCCGATGGCGATGCGCTTGCCCTCGACGTCGATGCCGACAAGGTTGCGCACCAGGTAATCGCCGGTATCCGAGCCTGCGATGGGCAAGCCGACGAATATGTAACCCGCAGCGCGGTTGAGGTCGCGGGCGAGAATTTCGCCGATATCTTCATTGAAGACGTCCAGGGCCGGGCGCTGGTCGATGTAGTTGATAATGTTGCTGTCGCAGTCGGTGATCACGTGCTTGTCCGCGATCGGGCTGCAGCCCTGGCTGAGTGCGGTAGCGATCGTGATGGCGTTGTTGAAGATCACGCCCGACAAGCCGCCTTCGAGCAGCTCGTCGGCGATCTGCGGATGAGCGCCGTGCGAGGAACTCAGACCACCGACCAGGTAGCCCCCCGGCAGTTCGGCGTGCAGCTGTTTGAGGAGCTCCGGCAGCATGCCGTTGCCCGGGTCTCCGTGCAGCACGGCCACATGCGCCTGCGAGTCGTGCAACCAGCCTTCCCAGGTTGCGGGCAGGTGGTCCGCCGCCCGGCCATAGAAGGACAGCAGCTGGAAGCTGTCCTCGGGGAAACAACCGATCATGACGGCCATGGCGGCCGACTGGTGATACTCCCGGTTGGTGGCGCAGATGCCGATCCCCACGGTACCTGTCCAGTGAACGACGCCGGTGGCCTCACGCAGCCGCTCGAGTATCGGCTGTAACACATCGGCGTAGGCGTCGCTGACGTAGACAAAACCCAGGTTGGCCGCCGGCGGAACCGTGCCCAGCTGCTGCAGGCAGGACGTGAGTGCGTCCTGCCAGTCGGCGGCCTCGGCATGGCCCAGCAAAAAGGCGTTGCTATCATTCATGCGGATTCACCGGAATGCAAAAGGGGGCGGCCAGCAACAGGCTGAGCGCCCCCGATGCGGTGTGCAACGAGACGGCTGTGATCAGGCGGTTTTCCGAGCGTCCATAATGCGCTCGATGATGGGCGCCAGGATAATCTCCATGGCGAAGCCCATTTTACCCCCGGGCACGACCAGCGAATTGCGCCGCGACATGGAAGACCCGTCGAGCATGCTCAGCAGATAGGGGAAATCGACGTCCAGTTTCTTCGGATCGCGGAAGCGAATCACCACGAAACTTTCGTCCGGCGTGGGAATGTCGCGGGCGATGAACGGGTTCGATGTATCGACTGTGGGCACACGCTGAAAGTTGATGTCGGTGCGCGAGAACTGTGGCGTGATGTAGTGCACATAGTCGTGCATGCGGCGCAATATGGTGTCGGTGACCGCTTCGGCCGAATAGCCCCGCTGGGCGCAGTCGCGGTGAATCTTCTGTATCCATTCGAGGTTGACGATCGGCACCACACCGATGAGCAGGTCGACGTACTGTGCCACGTTGGTCGTGCCGTCGACGGCACCGCCGTGCAGACCTTCGTAGAACAGCAGGTCGGTGCCCGGCGGAATAGTCTCCCACGGCGTGAACTCGCCCGGCTTCTGGCCGAAGGGTTCGGCTTCCTCCTCACTGTGCAGGTAGTAACGGCGCTCGCAGGTGCCGGTTTCGGCATAGGTCTGGAACGTTTCCGCAAGCTTGTCGAACAGGTTGGCCTCGGGGCCGAAATGACTGAAATTGGTACGACCCTCTTCCTCGGCCTTGGCCATGGCCTGTTTCATGGCGGCACGGTCGTAGCGGTGGTAACTGTCGCCCTCGATGACGGCCGGGTTGATGCCTTCGATGCGGAAAATATGCTCAAAAGCCACCTTGACGGTCGTGGTGCCCGCGCCGGAGGACCCGGTTACGGCGATCACTGGGTTTTTCTGGGACATGCCAATCTCCTCAAAACTCTGACTGAAAGTTGCCCGGTGCCACGGCGGGACAGTACCTGGCGTGGCGCCTGAATTCGCTGATTTGGGTCGCGCAAATGGCGGTAAATGCGGCGACAGCCGGCTGGCGGCCAGAACGGCGTATTGAACCACTTTTGGCCAGTGGTCGACAACTTGGATATAAAATACTGTTATTCATTACAATTATCCAGGTCGCCCCGATCCGCAGCCGGGTGTTCGACGCCGTTGCGCCGGTACAGCAGGTCCCACACGCCGTGGCCCAGCCGCTGGCCGCGTTGCTCGAAGCGGGTCACCGGTCGGTACGCGGGGCGTGCCGCGTACCGACCGGGGCCCGCGGTATTGCCAAACGCCGCGCTCGCCTCCATGACCTCCAGCATGTGCTCTGCGTAAGCCTGCCAGTCGGTGGCCATGTGCAGCAGGCCGCCACCGCGAAGTTTGCGGGCCAGCAGGCTGACGAAAGCCGGCTGCACAATGCGGCGCTTGTGGTGCCTGGTTTTCGGCCATGGATCGGGGAAGAACAACAGGATCCGATCCAGGCTGTGATCGTCGACACAGCGGTTCAGTATTTCCACCGCGTCGTCACAGAAAATGCGCACGTTGCCCAAGCGGTGTTCGGCAATGGTTTTCAACAGCCGGCCGACGCCGGGGCGGTGAACCTCGATGCCGATGAAATCGCCGTCAGGTTCCGCGCCGGCCATGGCCGCGAGGTTGGCGCCGTTGCCGAAACCGATTTCCAGCGTGAGCGGCGCCCGGCGACCGAAGGTGGCAGGCACATCCAGCCTTTCCTGCACCGACAGGCCGTAGCGCGGCCACAGTTCGTCGAGGGCCTTTTGCTGGCCGGGGGTCAGCCGGCCTTCGCGGCGGACAAAGGAGCGGATGCGCCTGTGGTGAGGCTCTGTGTTATGTTTGCCGTCGGACATTGGTGCGTTCCTGAAAAACGGGATTATACGGACTTGCTGGAAAACTACCTGAACAGAGCCCTGGTCTGGGTGGAGGGGCTGGACTTCGTCTCGCTCGGCTGGGAGACGGCCGTTCTGGCGCTGGCGTTTGTCGGCGCCGCCTTCGTGCACCGGACGCTGGGCCGTTTTCTCATAGAGAGCACCTTGGCTACCGCCAGCCACGATTTCCGGCGCATCACGCTGCACAGCCTGCAGCGCATTGTGTTCCCGCTGAGTATGTTGCTGGGCACGGTTGTCGGCAAGGCCATACTGCTGCAGTTCGGGCAGCGCATACTGCTGCTGAAACTCGCCGTGCCGCTGCTGCTGTCGCTGGCCGGCATCCGGCTCACGGTATACGTGCTGCGCAAAACCTTCCGTTCCCGGCCGGTGATCAAGGCCTGGGAAAACGTCATCAGTACGGCAATCTGGGTGCTGGTGGCGCTGCACCTGGTCGGCTGGCTGCCGCAGGTGACAAAAACCCTGGATGCTGTGGGTTATACCTTCGGTTCGGTCCGCATTTCGCTGTTCACGGTGTTGCAGCTGATAGTTGTGGTCGGCGTTTTGATGCTGCTGGCGGCCTGGCTGGCCAGGGCCGTGGAGCAGGGACTGTCGCGCTCGACCCACCTTAGTCCAGGCCTCAAGGTCGGGCTGGGCAAGACCTTCAAATTCGGGTTGTACACCCTGGCGGGCCTGTTGGCGCTCAACGCTGTCGGCATCGATCTGGGTGCGCTTACCGTGTTTGGCGGCGCACTGGGTGTGGGTATCGGCTTTGGCTTGCAACGCATCGCCAGCAATTTTATCAGCGGCTTTATCCTGGTGTTCGACGGCTCCATCCGACCCGGCGATGTCATCAGCATCAATGACAAGTTCGGCTGGGTGCAGGAGCTGCGCGCGCGTTACATCGTCGTGCGTGACCGTGACGGCGTGGAGACGCTGATTCCCAACGAAAACCTGATTACCACCGAAGTCATCAACTGGAGCTACAGTGATCCGCGGGTGCGGCTGAAACTGCCGGTGCAGATCAGCTACGCGGACGACCCCGAGCAGGCGATGCAGATTCTCATCGATGCGTCAGCGGCGTCCGGGCGTGTGCTGAAGGACCCTGCGCCCGCGGCCCGCCTGATGGGGTTCGGCGAACACGGTATCGACCTGGAGTTGCGGGTGTGGATCTACGACCCCCAGGAAGGCGTGGCCAACGTGCGCTCGGACATCAACCTCAACATCTGGAAACGCTTCGGGGAAGCCGGTATCACCATCCCGTTCCCGCAGCACGATCTCTACGTGAAGGAGCTGCCGGCGAGCTGAGCCGCGCGTTGTGGCCTAAAAGAACATCCCGTCGAGCGGCGATGACGCGCTGGCGAAACGCTTCCGGGGAATGCGGCCCGCCAGGTAGGATTCGCGCCCCGCCTCGATGGCTTTCTTCATGGCCGAGGCCATCAGTACAGGTTCTCTCGCGCCGGCGATCGCCGTATTCATCAGGACCCCGTCACAACCCAGTTCCATGGCGATGGCGGCGTCCGAGGCGCAGCCGACCCCGGCGTCCACCAGGATGGGCACTCCGGCGTTCTCCACGATGGTGACAATGTTGTAGGGGTTGCGGATGCCCAGGCCCGAGCCGATCGGGGCTGCCAGCGGCATGACGGCGACACAGCCCATGTCCTCCAGGCGCCTGGCGATGATCGGGTCGTCGTTGGTGTAGACCATGACCCGGAAGCTATCCTTGACCAGGGTTTCGGCCGCCGCCAGTGTCTGCACGATGTCGGGAAACAGGGTCTTCTCGTCGCCCAGGACTTCCAGTTTGACCAGGCTGTGGCCGTCGAGCAGTTCGCGTGCCAGCCGGCAGGTGCGCACCGCGTCTTCGGCGCTGTAACAGCCGGCGGTATTCGGCAGGTACGTATAGCGGTCCGGGGGCAGGACATCCAGCAGACTGGGTTCGTCCTTGTTCTGACCGATATTGGTCCGGCGTATGGCCACCGTAACGATTTCCGCACCGCTGGCTTCCACGGCCAGGCGTGTTTCCTCCATGTCCCGGTACTTGCCGGTACCGACCAGCAGGCGCGACTGATAGGCCACGCCGTCGATCATCAGCGGGTCGGACGTTGTCGGGTTCGTCGATTTCATCACTGTGGACATGTCGTGCTCCTGTTTGTCACGAGCCGCCGCCAATGGCGCGCACGATTTCGATCTCGTCGCCGGGGCTGAAGTAGTGGCTGTCAAAGCGGCTGCGCGGCACGATTTCACGGTTGACTTCCATCGCCAGGCGCTCGTTCTGCAGTCCCAGATGCTCGATCAGCCGGGCGGCATTCAGGCCGTCCGGGAGTTGCTCGGGCTTGCCATTGATGACCAGTTCCATGTCGGTGCATTCTACCCGAAAAGTTGCATTGGCGCAGATTCCATGCACCAATAACGGGTTATGAGCGAGCTGCACGAAGACCTGATCAACGTCGAGACGGCCGGGACGCTGGACGGCCTGTTTTTCGAGCGCGTGCGGCGCACCCCGGAGGCAACCGCCTATCGGTACTTTGACAAGACCGCGCGCGACTGGCGGGACATCAGCTGGTGGGAGATGGCCAACCGGGTGGCACGCTGGCGCGCCGCGGTCGCCGCCGAGGGCCTGGAAGCGGGTGAACGCGCCGCCATCCAGCTGCGCAACGGCATCGGCTGGGTGTGTTTCGACCAGGCAGTGCTTGCCGAGGGCCTGGTGTCGGTGCCGTTGTACACCGAAGACCGGCCGGACAACATTGCCTACATTCTCCGTGACGCGGCCGTCCGACTGCTGCTGGTGCAGAGCCTCGGCCAGTGGCAGAAGCTGGAACCGGCCCTGAGGGACAACGAAATCCTTGCCCGGGTGCTGATCATGGACGAGCCGGATTCGGTCGAACGCAAGGCCAGCGCCCTGATCGCCGACGAGCGCCTGGCCTTTGTCGCCGACTGGTTGCCCGCCGAGGCGCCACGGCTGCACCGGCACGACCGTGACCCGCAGTCATTGGCTTCTATCGTCTACACTTCCGGTACCACCGGGCGCCCCAAGGGCGTGATGCTCAGTCACTATAATATGCTGTCGGTGGCGCACGCGGCGCTGGCCTCTATGGAGTGTTACCAGCAGGATCTGTTTCTGTCCTTCCTGCCGTTGTCGCACACGCTGGAGCGGACCGCGGGTTATTACCTGCCGGTGATGTCGGGCGCAGCCGTGGCGCACGCGCGCTCCGTGGCGCAACTGGCCGAAGACTTGGTGCAGGTTCGGCCCACCGTCATGATCGCCGTGCCGCGGATTTTCGAGCGGGTGTACTACCGCATTACCGATCAGCTCGCCAAACGCTCGCGGCTGGCGCGCGCGCTGTTTCACGCCGCGGTGCGTGTCGGCTGGCGGCAGTTTCAGTGGCGCCAGGGACAGGCGCGCTGGTCGCCACTGTTGCTGCTCAACGCGCCGCTGAAAAGACTGGTCGGTAACAAAGTCACCGCGAAGCTCGGCGGCAACATGCGTTACGCCATCAGCGGCGGCGCCGCCCTGCCGTTCAAGGTGGCGCAGACCTTCATCGGACTCGGCCTGGAAATCCTGCAAGGCTACGGTCTGACCGAAACCAGCCCGGTCATCAGCGTCAACCGCCCCGGCAGCAACGACCCGGCCAGTGTCGGCGAGCCGCTGCGCGGTATCGAGGTGCGCATTGGCGAGACCGAGGAACTGATGGTGAAAACGCCCGGCGCCATGCTCGGCTACTGGAACAACCACGCCGCCACCGCCGATGTCATCGATCCGGACGGCTGGCTGCACACCGGCGACCAGGCGCGTATCGAGGCGGAGCGCATTTATATCACCGGGCGCATCAAGGACATCCTGGTCATGTCCAACGGCGAAAAGATACCGCCCGCGGATATGGAAGCCGCTATCTGCGCTGACAGCCTGTTTGACCAGGCGCTGGTAGTCGGTGAGGGCAGATCCTGCCTGGCCGCTGTGCTGGTTTTGAACCCCGACCTCTGGTTCGGTGTCGCCAGGGAGCTGGGACTGGACCCGTTCGCGCCCGCCAGCCTGCAAGACAGTCGCCTGGAGAAAAAAATGCTGTCCAGGGTTCAGGTGCAGCTGCACGACTTCCCGGGTTACGCCAAGGTACGCCGCGCCATCCTGACGCTGGAGCCCTGGACGGTGGAAAACGGCCTGCTGACACCGACCTTGAAGCTCAAGCGTGCGCCAGCGCTGGAACAGTTCGGGCCGCAGATCGAGCGGATTTACGCCGGTACCTAGTCACCGAAGCTCGTCAATCGGCCCGCTGGCGCCAGCGTGACAGCTGAAACTTTCAGCAATTCGCGTAAACATGGTGAGATGCCGCAGATCCCGTAGGTTGGGCTTCGCTGACGCTCAGCCCAACCTGCCAGGCGTCGCCCAACCTGCGAAGCGGCTCGATACACACCGGCAAGGCGTTCAGGCGCACAAAAAAGCGGCCCCAGTGGCCGTCTTTGCGGGGAGGGTTGCTTCAGGTAAGCGGTGTCAACTTGATTTCCACACGGCGATTCTGTGACCGGCCTTCGGCAGTATCGTTCGACGCGATCGGCGAGTTCTCGCCCATACCCATGGTGACGATGCGCGCCGGCAGTACCTTCTGGCTTTCGAGGTAGCGGGCTACGCTGTTGGCGCGGGCCTCGGACAGGCGCTGGTTGTAGTCGGCCGCGCCGGTGTTGTCGGTATGACCGATAACGTCGACGTAGGTCTTCTCGAATTTGTTCATGACCAGCGCAACCGAGTCCAGTACCGGATAGAAGTCGGCGGAAATGTTGCTCGAGTCGGTAGCGAAGGTGATGTTGCCGGGCATATTGAGCACAATGGAATCGCCGACGCGGCTGACACTGACGCCGGTGCCCTGTAGTTGCGCGCGCAGCTGGTCTTCCTGCTTGTCCATGTAGTTACCGACCGCTGCACCCGTCAGCGCGCCGAGACCGGCACCGATCAGCACGCCCTTGCGCTTGCCGCCACCGAGGATCGCGCCGGCAATGGCGCCGCCGACGGCACCGATACCGGTCCCCTTGGCGGTGTTGCTGGTTTTCTGTTCGCCGGTATAAGGATCGGTTGTCTGGCAGCCGCCCAGAATCAGGGTGACAGCCGTTGCCAGGGCCAGCGTGCGCAGCCGTGGGCGGTGCAGGGGTTTGTTCATCAGCATTACAGGTCTCCGGTTTCGTGCGCAGCATTTCGGCGCGCAGCATACCTAAAATTCACCCGGGGTGCGATGACTCGCGGCCGGTAATCGCGTCGATGCGCGCTTCATCCTTGCGCAGCTGGTCGAGGATTTCATCGCGGCGTAGCAGGATTTGCTTGTTGAGATCTTCTTCAGACAAGCCCGTATTGGTATCTATGGCGGCGATATCGGGCAGAATGGCCAGCGCCGCATCCATCAGGTATTTCTGGGTCTCGTAGGCGTAGGCATTGTCGTTCATCAGCGAGGTCGCCATGTCCGAGCTGATGCGCCGTTCGCGAATCAGTTTATCCAGTGTTGCATTGCTGACCACGTCCTGCTCCTCCAGGGACTGTTGGAGCTGGCGCAAGCGCTCGCGTTTCATGCCCGGACTCAAACTGTCGTCAAAACGGAACAGTATTCTCAGCAGCATAGCAATGTTCAGGCGGATACCGTTGTACTCGCCGCGGATGTACTCGTTTTGCGCATTCATATAATGATCGATGTTGTCCTGCATTTCGCCCATCGCCTTGATCGCATTCACAATCTCCCAATTGGCCCGCTTCAGCTGATTGAGGCGTTGCAGTTGTGTCGCGTCCATTTGTGGTTCGGCCTGGGCCGAGAAGTCGACGATGGCGCTATAGAGCGGTTTGACCTTGCGCCGGTACAGCTCGCGGATGTTGGTCCCGAGCCTGTCGGTGCTGCGCGCCAGGATGGCGTTGATATCGCCGCTGGAGGTGATCTCCGAGCGTTTGAGATTCAGGGCATGCGCCAGAATCTCGAAGGCGTTGAAAGCCAGGTGCACGGTTTCCTTCTGTATGACTTCGAGTGCGGTGTCCGGAAATTGCAGCGCCGAGCCATTCAGAAACAGCACGCGGGTGGTCTCCTCGGGCTCAACTTTTTCGCGCAGCAGCTTTTCCAGAAAAGCGACCAGCACGCCAATGAACGGCAGCATGAGGAGCACGCCCACGAGGTTGAACAGGGTATGGAAAACGGCAAACTTCAAGGTGTAGTCATCGCCGGCAATTCCCAGCGCTGCACTGATCCAGTCGACCGCCGTCGTGAATTGCCCGATCAGGACGATGGCAATGGTACCGGTGATCAGGTTGAAGATAAGGTGCGCGACCGCCAGACGCCGACCCGCCACGCTGGCGTTGATAGAGCCGAGGATGGCCGTAATGGTGGTGCCGACGTTGGAGCCGATCGCCAGCGCCAGGGCATTCTGGTAAGTGACCTGGTCGGCGGCGAGCGCCGTGATAGCCAGGATCAGGGTGGCGTGGCTGGACTGCATGATCACCGTGGCGATGATGCCGACCGCCGTGTAGATCAGCAGGCCTTTAAACCCGGGGACCGCGAACTGCGCCAGGTCGATCTGACCGCTGGCGGCCTCGAAGCCGCCCTTCATGTAGGCGATGCCGAGGAACAGGAATCCCATGCCGACCAGCACCCAGCCGGCGCCCTGCAGGCGGGCGTTGCTCTTTTGAAAAACCATGATCACGCCGAACACGAGCATGGGCATGGCGTAGGCGGCGATATCGACCTTGAGGCCCAGCCCGGCAACCAGCCAGGCGCCGGTGGTGGTGCCGAGGTTGGCGCCGAAAATAATGCCGATGCCCTGCGACAGGGCGATCAGCCCGGCACTCAGAAAGGAGATAGTCAGCACCGACACCAGCGAGCTGGACTGCATCAGCGTGGTGGAAACGATGCCGAAGCCAAGACTTTTCCAGGTCGTGTCAGTGGTCGTTTTCAGAAAAGTTTCCAGCACGCCGCCGCTGAACGCCTTGAAGCCCTGCTCAAGGGCGAACATGCCGAGCAGGAACAGGGCCACGCCGGCGGCAATGGTCTTGAAATCCGGGCTGACCCAGAAACCGTAGGTCAACAACGCGAAAATGGCCAGCAACAGGACATTACGTTTCATGTGGTTCTCCTGTCGATTATCGAGCCCTGCGTTACGGTAGACACCCGTAGGTTGGGCTTCGCTGGCGCTCAGCCCAACCTACGGGCATCCCCTGGACGCTGCAACCCTTTATTTGAAGGTGCGTTGCAGGTCTTCCCAGGTACCGATATCCACGAATGGCTGTGCAGACACCTGCACGCCCTGGACATCTAGCCCGGCCTGCATACCGGCGCGCACGACATCACCGACAAACAGTTCCGGCGCCTCCCGGGCAGTGTGCTGGTGAGATGCCAGAAATGCGTGCAGGAATTCGGTAAAGGCGGGTGTCCATACGGCGACACCCCAGGTGTGGCGCAGGCTGGTAGCGCCGGGTTTGATGAGAATCTGTTTAACCCGGTGGTCATCGCCCAGTTCGATCATGTCGGTTTTGTGCGGCCGGTCACTGGGGAAGATGCCGAGGACCACGTCAGCATTCGACGCCTGCTGATGTTCGAGCACCCGGTTAAAAATCTGCCGGTTGTCAAAGCACATGTCGGGAAAGCCCAGCGCTATCCGCCGATCGCGGACGAAAGGGTAGGCCTGATCAATGCTGTAGGGCGTGCCCCAAGGCGCGCCCATCATCAGGTAGGCGAGGTGCAGTCCCAGGTGCGAGCCGTCGCCGAGATAGGCTGGTATGTCCCATTTGCCGTCGCGGATGATGACGTAGACGTCTTCGATGCCGGCCGTCTGCAGGCTGCCGAGCAGGTGCTCGCAGACGGCCATCGGTCGCTGTTCCTGACTGGCACCGGCCTTGACGAAATCGACCGGGAAGATTTCCTTGCTGCACGGCAGGCCCGACAATCGGGTGGCGCTCCCCGCCATGGGGACGATGCCGACCACGTCCGGGAAAGGTTTTTCCTTGCTGCGCGAGTCCGCCAATCGATGCCCCTGAGAACAGCCCTGCTTTTCCAGACTACGTAAACCACCGGCGCGAGCTGTCCGCGCAAGCCCCGGCGTTCGTCTGACGGGGTAATGAGGGGTTGGCCGAGCGCCGGTGCTCCGTAAGAAGCTTGGGAAGCACCAGTTCTACCATTGAACTACACCCGCAGAGTGCTTAACAGACAGGAGTTTACAGAAGAGGGGGGGTGACTGTCACCATCAGACGGCAGAGGAATGGTGATGGTCAGTATCAGCCATCAGACTCGGTTGTCGCAGGCCCCGTCTGCGACGTCTGCAGACGGGTGGCTTTCGCTAAGCGGGATCTGGCACCGGTTGTGCTCCCGCGGCTATTTCCGGTCGGCGATACTACGTGATAGGCGCGGTTCCCGCTAACGGCCGTCGAGATGTCGGCTGAGCAGGCTGCGTCACGGCTCGGGAAGAGATTCGATATCGTGTGAACTCAGGTGGGCTGCTGCGGTGAATTTCCGGTCTCTGTAAAGTATTAGAGAAAATATGTCGGGACTACTTACATTTTGGCGGTCAGTGAGAATACGTACTTACTCGCTAACCAATTGATTATCATGCTAAGAGTAATTATGGTGCAAATCATGCATATTGTCCCGCCTAGGGTAGATGCTCGTCACGAGCTATCCATGCGCAATGGTTACCAAGAAAACAGCTAGAATTTTGGTGTTCGTTGGCGGACACCGGCTTCGGAGGAGAATTATGAAGATTGAGTGTTTCGCAAACAGGGATTGGAAGAGAAGTTTTATGGCGCTGGTGGTGATGGCGAGTGTTTCATGGTTTCAGCCAGCCATCTCCGCTTCAGTAGCGGTCAACTGTCCTGGCACGGCTGCCACTACGGACCGGGAGTTCACAGTCACCACAGATCCAGGAACCGCCGTTTGCCTGGCCTCGGACTCCGGCAACATCAACGGCAACAACGACGCGGTCAATCTGCTTGGCTACATCACGCTCGACAAGACTGATGATTTGACGTCTGGTGCCGTGCCCCAGTCGTTAACGGCAAGCCCGCCCACCAGCGGGCTGAGTGGCACGTTCTCGTTCGTGGCTCCGGCGGGGTACACCAATTTTGTCATCGCCTTTAAGTCGGGCGAGGGCCAGCTTGACCCGGACTGGGCCGCGTTTAGTCTGCCGAATGGCGTGACGTCGGGCGAGTGGGCGATCAGCGGAAACCAGGAGCTGTCACACGCCAATCTCTATGCTCAGGCAGTCCCGGTACCGGCCGCCGTTTGGCTGTTTGGTTCTGGTCTGCTGGGTCTGGTGGGGGTAGCCCGGAGAAGCCATAAAGCATAAAGTTAAGCCACACTCACAAATAAATTGTAGTGTAAACGGCGACCTCAACGGGTCGCCGTTTTTTTGGTGCGAATATCCCGATTCTATGAAAAGGGATCGTGTAAACGGATCGGTGACAACTGAGCATCATTCTCGCCACCAACCGTTGCAATTTCTCTACCGCCCGATGGTGACACCCTCCCCCACTCTTCTGTAAACTCCTGTCCCTTACGCACTCTGCGGGTGTAGTTCAATGGTAGAACTGGAGCTTCCCAAGCTTCAAACGTGGGTTCGATTCCCATCACCCGCTCCAAATCGCTGCAAGGATATCTGATGGGTAAATTATTTCGCATTCTCGCTTATCTGGTCGGTGCGCTGG
>JAJDOI010000174.1 GCA_022340245.1 Thiogranum sp. | reverse complement strand
CCTGCCTGCGCCGGCGGACTTCTACATTCAGCACTGCCGCCTTATCCCGCGGCTTTAGAGCGATTCGGCCCGCCGAGCGTAAAAAAGAAGGTCGCACCCCTGTCTACTTCCGCCTCGGCCCAGACGAGGCCATTGTGGCGGTGAACGATACGTTGCACAGTCGCCAGGCCGATACCGGTGCCCTCGAATTCGTCGGGCTTGTGCAGGCGCTGGAAAATACCGAACAGCCTGTCAGCATAGCGCATGTCGAAGCCGGCACCGTTGTCTTTTATGAAATAAACCGGCTGCCTGTCCCGTTCCAGCACACCTATCTCGATACAGGCCTGGTCCTTCTCGCTGGTATATTTCCAGGCGTTCCCGACCAGGTTGTCCATCAGCACACCGAGCAGCGTCCTGTCGCCCGCAACCTGCATGTCTGGCACCACCCGCACATCGACCTGGCGTCCGGGTTCCGCTTCGCGCAACCTGTCGACGGCCTCATGAGCAAGCTCGCTCATGTCCACGTCCGACCATTGCATATCGCCCCGGGTCATCCGTGCCAGTTGCAGGATGTCATCAATCAGCTTCCCCATGCGCTGACTGGCGGTGCGCACCCGGCGCAGATAGTCCGTTCCCTGGTCCCCGATGGCGTCCCCACACTCTTCTTCCAGCGCATGGGAAAAACCGTCGATACTGCGCAGTGGTGCCCGCAGGTCATGGGATACCGAATAGGCGAAGGCCTCCAGCTCCCGGTTGACGTCTTCCAGTTCCCTGGTACGTTCCGAAACCAGTTCTTCGAGATGGTCACGGTGAACGCGAAGTTCATCCTCGATCTTTTTCTGCTTGCTGAAATCCGTGATGGTTCCGACATAGCCGATCGCGTTACCGTCGAGATCCTGCTCGGCCGTTGCTCTCGCCAGCAACCAGATAACCGTACCGTCGGGGCGCTGGAACCGGCATTCCGTGTAAAACGGAACCTGCGTCTTCGCCGCCTGGTACCACTCAGCGATCACACGCTCACGGTCCTGCGGATGCAGCGCCGTCGCCCAGCCCTCACCCAGTGCCTCTTCGGGGTGCATGCCGGCTATCTGGCACCAGCGCTCGTTGGTATAGATACAGTTGCCGCGAACATCGGTGCGGAAGATGCCGACCGGCGCGATGCGCGCCAGCGCATGGTATCGGCGCTCGCTTTCCAGCCTGGCCTGCTGCGCCTGCCGGCGCTCGGTGATATCCAGGATAATGGCGATGAAAACCGGCGGAGATTCTTCGGCAGCGAACTGGAGCCGTACCTCGACCGGGTAACAGCTGCCGTCCTTGCGCCGGTGCACTGTTTCGAAAACGACCCTGTCGCGCTGACCGTCACGCAATGGCTGCAACAGGGCGGCGAACTCGGTTGCATTGATTTCGGGCTTGATGTCGAGCGCTGTCAGCTGCCGCATTTCCGGCATGCTGTAACCGAGATTCTGCAGGGCGCCCCGCGAGACATGGAGAAAATGCAGGTTGTCGGCCGCAAACAGGTAGATCTCGTCAAACGAGTTTTCCAGTATGCGCCCCCAGCGCTTGCGCAAGGCGTCGCTGGCCCGTGTCTCCGCGATCTGATCAGATGTCATTCTGAATTTACCTGGTCCCGGTTGGTCCTGGTCGCCGTTTTTCCGATTAGCGGTAGAACTCGGTCCGGGTAATTAATAACACAAGTCGAGGCTTATTTCCCCGGCTCCAGCGAAGGATGTGTTTGAAGCCAGTGCTGATTACGGTAGCAAACTGGCGGTTGTAATCTGGATCGATGATTTTTCCGAATTTCTGGTTAAACAGAATCAGAAGTGCGCCAAATTGCGCGAAATTCGGCGCAATCAGCTGAGTATGGAGCAGGGGCTGTTCTCAGGACGGCACTGCATCATGGGCAGCCAAGCCGAAGAGAAGCCCGGTTTCAAGATCTATCAGTGATTTGAAGAAGCATGAAACCGATGAAATGCCCACTTTTGCGGCATTCTTTGTCATGATGGCATCCTCTGTGTTTTCAGACAGTTCCAGTATCCCAAACCCAGTGGCTCACTGGCTGAGCCTCAGGGGTAATCGGGTTTATCAATTCCCTGCATTGAAAATATCAATCGATTCGTAGCTTAGAACCATTCTAAAGTGTGCCATAATGCACACGCTGTTCGGTGATCTGTGACACTCATTTGCAGAAAATGCGATGTGCAATCGCTTTTTAAATACACGGAGATGCATATGAAAACAGGAAAATCAGTAGCATTGCTTGCGGCATTTGCAGTCGCAACCACCCCCATGCTGTCCATGGGTCCAGTACACGCCGACGAGGAGATGGAAGGAACAACCAACGATTTCTGGTGGCCGAACCGGCTGGATCTGAGTCCGCTGCGCGCGCATGCCGCCGAATCCAACCCGATGGGCGATGGGTTTGATTACGCCAAGGCCTTCGCCAGCGTTGATATCAATGCGCTGAAAGCTGACATCGCAAAGGAGATGACCACGTCGCAGGCCTGGTGGCCGGCTGACTGGGGTACCTATGCCGGTTTGTTTATCCGCATGGCATGGCACAGTGCTGGCACCTACCGTAGCCAGGACGGCCGCGGCGGCGCCGATGGCGCTCAGCAGCGCTTCGAGCCGCTGAACAGCTGGCCCGACAACGCCAATCTCGACAAGGCTCGCCGCCTGCTGTGGCCGGTCAAGAAAAAATATGGCCGCAACGTATCATGGGGTGACCTGATGGTGCTTTCCGGCAACGTTGCGCTGGAGAAGGCCGGCTTCAAGACCTTCGGATTCGCCGGTGGCCGTGTTGACGATTGGGAAGCAGACCATGTGTACTGGGGTACCGAGACCAAGTGGCTCGCTGATAACAAGCGTTACAGTGGCAAGCGCGATCTCGAAAATCCGTTGGCCGCTGTGCAGATGGGCCTGATCTACGTGAATCCGGAAGGCCCGACCGGGCACAAAGGTGATCCGCTGGCCGCCGCGCACGACATCCGCGACACCTTTGGCCGCATGGGCATGAACGACGAGGAGACCGTCGCGCTGATCGCCGGTGGCCACACCCTGGGCAAGACCCACGGCGCCCACAGTCCCGCTGATTGCGTCGGCCCCGAGCCGGCCGCTGCCCCGGTTGAGCAGCAGGGTCTGGGCTGGAAGAACAAGTGCGGCAAGGGCAATGCCGAAGACACCATCACCAGTGGTCTCGAAGGCGCCTGGACACCGACGCCTACGCAGTGGACGGCTATCTTCCTGCAGAACCTGCTGGCCATTGAGTGGGTGCAAACGAAGAGCCCGGCCGGTGCGGTTCAGTGGATTCCGAAGGATGAATCCATGCACCAGATGACACCGGATGCCCACATTGCCGGCAAGCGCAATCCCGTGGTGATGCTGACCACCGACCTGGCGCTGCGCGAAGACCCGGCCTATCGCAAGATCTCCGAGCGGTTCGCCAACGATCCGAATGCGTTCAATGACGCCTTTGCCCGTGCCTGGTTCAAGCTGACTCACCGCGACATGGGTCCGAGTGCCCGCTATGTCGGTGCAGAGGCTCCGAGCGAGGCACTGATCTGGCAGGATCCGGTGCCGGCGACTGATCACGCAAAGCTGATCGACGCCAGCGATATTGCCAGCCTGAAAAAGGATGTACTCGCTTCCGGGTTGTCCGTGTCTGATCTGGTCCGCACCGCCTGGGCAGCTGCCGCTTCCTTCCGCGGGACCGACATGCGCGGTGGTGCCAATGGCGGCCGCCTGCGCCTGGCTCCGCAGAAAGACTGGGCGGTCAACGATCCGAAGACGGTGGCAAAGGTTCTGAAGGGTCTTGAGAAGATCCAGATGAACTTCAACAAGGCTCACGCGGGCGGCAAACAGGTATCGCTGGCCGACATGATCGTGCTGGGTGGTGCTGCCGCCATCGAGAAGGCCGCCGGCGATGCCGGGCACAGTGTCACGGTACCGTTCAAGCCAGGTCGTACGGATGCCTCGCAAGAGCAGACCGATGTCCAGTCATTCGCCCTGCTGGAGCCGAAGGCAGATGGCTTCCGCAACTACTACGGTAAGGGTGCCAGGCTCTCGCCGGCCGATGCGCTGGTCGACCGTGCCGATGTGCTGAACCTGACGGTGCCGGAAATGACTGTGCTGGTGGGCGGTATGCGCGCACTGGGTGCCAACACTGATGGCTCCAGTAACGGTGTATTCACTGCAAATCCGGGTACGCTGACCAACGACTTCTTTGTCAATCTGCTCGATATGTCCACGGCCTGGGAGAAATCCTCCAAGGATCGGGGTATGTATGTCGGTAAGGATCGTGCCAGTGGCAAGGTGAAGTGGACGGCAACGCCGGTCGACCTGGTGTTCGGTTCAAACTCTGAGCTGCGTGCCGTAGCAGAAGTCTATGCAGCCGATGATGCGCATGACAAGTTCGTCAATGACTTCGTCGTGGCATGGACCAAGGTGATGCAGAACGATCGCTTTAATCTGAAGTAAGCCGGGCGCTTGTTCAGGCGCTGCGATGGGGCAGTGCAGGAACAGGTTAAAACGGGGGTCGGGCCAGGTGTGCCGGACCCCTTTTTTTATGTCGGGCTGGTCCGAAAAGAGGAGGGTAATCATCCCGAAACAGAAACTAGCGCAAGCCGCATGAGTCTACTTCCAGGCTCGGTTAATTGGGGCTAAGCGAACCAACGTTAATATTGTCGTTCAGGACGACAGTATAAGGATAACGCCGAAACACCCGCCGTCCACCAGGCTCTAAACGGGACGGTTTGCGCTTAACTCCACTGTCCACTTAAACAAGGTAAAACTCCATTGGTGCGATCACTATTGGGCATTCTCTTCCAAACGTAAGTGATAATCCACAGTTGTACAGATTGAGTTACAGTTCCGTCCGTAGCGGAGGCTCAGGCTTTACGAATCCACCTATTCCAGAAGTTGTCCGACGTAGCCAGTCACTCAGTGGTGCGCATTCGGTATGCCAATACTGTAAGCAGTTTCTTCGCAATGCATGCATGACAAAACAGTGACCGTTTGCGGAAGTACTATCGTCAACACAGGAAGGTCCGTTTCTGGTTGTTGAATTCAACCGGTGAGCGCAACACTTTATCTTTTCATCAAAAGATGGAATGTGTGCAATGGCTTACAGAACACGGATCTACTACACGGACGCCCAGAAGGCGGAGATGTGGGATCGTTGGCAGCGGGGCGAGACCTTTCACTCGATCGCCCGTCTATTTGATCGGTATCACACGTCGGTACGGGGCATCATCGCTGCGA
>JAJDOI010000159.1 GCA_022340245.1 Thiogranum sp. | reverse complement strand
AGCGTAAGCGAGAGCTGCTCCACGGTGCCTAAAGATTCACTGCCGGCGAACGCTAACCTCAACGGAAGCGGTGAATACCAAACCGATGGTATATCCGCTAATCATAACAAGGCGATGGGCCCCATCCATTTGATATCGGGTTCAGCGTCTTTAAGAAATTAGGAGTGTTTATCATGGCTTTGACCATTAACACCAATATTGCTGCGCTGAACGCACAGCGCAATCTGAGCACCTCCCAGGGTACCCTGGAAACCTCCCTGCGCCGCCTGTCTTCCGGTATGCGCGTCAGCAGCGCCAAGGACGATGCTGCCGGTCTTTTCAGTATCCAGAAAATGACGGCCGACATTCGCGGTCTTAACCAGGCTGTGCGCAATGCCCAGGACGGTATCTCGCTCGGTCAGACCGGCGAAGGCGCCATGGACCAGATCCAGGCCGCCCAGCAGCGTATTCGTGAAATTGCCGTTCAGTCTGCAAACGCCACTGTCGAGGACCGTACCGGTCTGCAGGCCGAGGTTGACCAGCTGACTCAGGAGATTTCGCGTGTTGTTTCGACGACCCAGTTCAACGGCACCCAGCTGCTCGACGGCACCGCCGGTACGCTGACTTTCCAGATCGGCCAGGATGGTACGGCGTCCAACCAGATCAGCGTCAGCGGTGTAGACCTGACCGGTCTGAACACCTACAACGCAACCCTGACGGCTACCGGTACTGTTGATGTCAGCACCGCCGCTGCCGCGTCGGCCGCTATTGCCAGTGTCGATACCGACATCGACAGCGTGTCCACGAACCGTGCAACCTTCGGTGCCGTGCAGAACCGTTTCGAATCGGTCGTCGTCAACCTGACCACCTATTCCGAAAACCTCTCTGCGGCACGAGGTCGTATCCAGGATGCGGACTTTGCCAAGGAAACGGCAAACCTGACGCGATCGCAGATCCTGCAGCAGGCTGGCGTAGCCATTCTGGCGCAGGCCAACCAGTTGCCGCAGGCAGCACTGCAGCTGCTGCGTTAATAACAGCAGAACGTGTAGACAAGCCAGGGAAGGGGGGTGCAGGGATGCGCCGCCCCCCCCGGTTTATTTGACAGGTAGGTGATTTATGTCATCCGATTCCATTTCTCCTGTGCAGAATACGGAAACAGCTCGCCTGCAGCGGACGCAGACACTGGTAGGTAGTGAACGGCCCGATGAGCCGAAGCCGGTCCCGGGACCAGTGCAGCGGCAGGCCACGGCCGCCGGCGGTCAGGATTTGCCGTTAAACCAGAAACAGCGGGTCGCGGTGCAGACGCCCGTCGACCAGGTCGAGTCGGCGATCAGCCAGATCAGCGATTTTGTACAGAACTTCCAGCGTGACCTGGTGTTCAGTATCGACAAGGATAGCGAACGCCTGGTAGTGAAAGTTATTGATTCTGAAACACAAGAAGTGATTCGTCAGATTCCGTCTGAAGAAACGCTGCGGATTGCCAAACGCCTGGATGCCGCGGACAGTCTGATTTTTCGTGAACAGGCATGACAGCTGGCATTGCTCTTGCTTTATAGCAGGTCAGTCATGAGTCATTATGAGGTTCCAGCAGTATGATCAGCGCACCCGGCGTGGGTTCCGGCCTAGACGTTAACTCCATCGTTTCGCAGTTGATGGCGGTTGAGCGTCAGCCGCTCAATCGCCTGGAAGCGGACAAGCGCGGCCTGCAGGCCCAGTTGAGTGCGTTTGGCAAGCTGAAAAGCGGCTTGTCAACCTTTCAGAGTGCAATGTCGGGCTTGAAGTCACTGGATGCCTTCAAGTTGTTCACGGCAACATCCAGCGATGAAGCGGCTTTCACTGCGACCGCTGACAGTAACGCCGCAATCAGCACCAACAGCATTGACGTGGTGCAGCTTGCAGTCGCCGACAAGCGGGCCTCTCAGGCCATTGCCGATACCGGCACGACCACGCTCGGTGGCAGCGGCGACCAGATGACGATCACCGTCAATGGCAACGCATTCGTGGTTGACGGTGGCGGTATGACGTTGTCCCAGCTGCGGGATGCCATCAATTCCGATCCCAACAATGTCGGTGTCTCTGCGAGTATTATTTCGGAAACCAGTACCAGCAATCGCCTGGTGCTTACCTCCAACGAAACCGGCACCACGAACAGTATCAGCACGACGTTTACAGGTACGCTCGGCACCGATCTCGGATTGACTCAGATCACGCCGCCAAAAGACGCCCAGATAACCATCGACAACACCTTTACGGTGACGCGTTCCTCGAATGTCATCAGCGATGCCTTGAGTGGTGTGACACTGACGTTGAAGGCACAGACAGCAGCCACGGCGACGCTGTCTGTAGACCGGGACCTTGAGGGCATCAAAACCAATGTGCAGACCTTTGTCGATGCTTATAACGAACTCAAGACAACGATAGACGGCATGTCCGGGGTCGGCAATGACCTGGAGGCTGACAGTACCTTGCGAAGCATGGAAAACCAGATGCGCGGCGTTTTCAATACGGCGCCTTCGGGCCTGACGGGCAGCTATAGTTTTCTGGCCGAAATCGGCGTTTCCTTCCAAAAGGACGGAACGCTGTCTGTGGACAGCTCGGCGCTGGATACCGCGATAGCAACTGACTTTTCGGGAGTCGCCGACCTGTTTGCCAATGATGACCAGGGTTACCTGTTTCGACTCGACAGCGTGATCACCGGCTTCGTGCAGGCCAGCGGACTGATCAAAACCCGAGAAGATGGTTTGAATTCTCGCATCGATACCACTGACCAGCGTATCAGCGACATGGAATACCGGCTACAGCTGCGCGAGGACGGCTTACGCAAACAGTTTACATCGCTCGACGAGCTGATGGGTCAGTTGAATGGCACCAGCCAGTTTCTGACCAAGCAGCTGGCGGCGTTGCCGTGATCCACGGCACAAGAAGGGGCCAGGGCGGGCCAGTCGGGAACCAGCACCAGTTATCGAGGACACAGGAATGAGCTTTGCAAATGTTCGCAGCGCACTGAATGAGTATAGCCAGACTGCCGTACGGACGGGCATCGAGTCGGCCAGCCCTCACCGGCTCATACAGATGCTGATGGAAGGTGCGCTGGCCAAGATCGCGGTGGCGAAGGGCCACATGGAACGGGCGGAAATTCGCGAAAAGGGCGAGCAGATCGGCTGCGCCATTTCCATCCTCGAAGGGCTGAAGGCCAGTCTGGACCACGACAAGGGTGGCGAGATTGCCCGCAACCTGGAAGACCTGTACATGTACATGGAGCGCCGACTGATCGAAGCCAACCGCGGCAACGATACTAGTCTCCTGGACGAAGTTTCGGATTTGCTCAAGCAGATCAAGGAAGCCTGGGAAGCGATCGCCGAACATGCGGCGAGCCAGGAACCCGCGGCCTGACCGCGGCATACGATCGGAGACGGACAGTATGGAAACGCGTCGCAGCGAGCAGTTAAAGGACATTGTCGCTCTCAGCCAGCAGATGCTGGAGAAGGCCCGCGCCCTGCAGTGGGACAGCGTGGCGGAACTCGAGGGCAGGCGCAAGGAACTGGTTATGCAGTGTTTCCGTTGCCCGACGAGCGAACAGGATGCGCCGGCGGTTGCCGTCTGTATCAGGGAGATCCTGCGTCTAAACCAGGAAATCACCGTGCTCGGCGGTGACTGCAGGGAGCGCCTTGCCGCGGAAATCCATACCCAGCAAATCGGGCGGGCCGTGTCCGCCGCCTACCTGAGCTGTTCCGGCTGACAATCCGGGCCGCGTTCCGGCGTCGTTTCGACTCGACGGGCGTTCGCCCGGGAGGCTTGACCGGGTCCGGTCCGCACTCCAGGAGAAATCCTGAACTTTAGCTAAACGTGACCCCTGTTTTTCGGGTTGCCCAGGGAGTGCCTGGCGCAATTCTTTCCGCCATCGGTGCTGTCCCGCTCCGTGCGACGCCAGTATATCCAGTTGAATCAGCAAGATGTGCGGGGCTTTCGCCTTGCTGTCCCTATGACAAAATTTTGACAACGCCGTTCAAGAGTGCTTAACTGTGCGTGGGCGGGAAATTTCCGGCCGATCAACCACGAGAAACACACCAGTCAGGCAACACGTCGATGGGGGAAAGTCAGGTGTCAATCAGCGAGCCCAAAGTACTCATTATCGAGGCCGACACTGAGCGTGGCCGCGAGCTCGAGTCGGTACTGCGGTTTATCAATTATGAGCCGGTTCTGACCACCGACTGCGGTGACTGGAAGTCCAGCATCGATGACGTTCAGGATGTACTCGCTGTTCTGGTCGGTAGCTGCAAGACCGACAAGGTACTGCAGAAGCTGTTGAAAGAAGTGCACGACCTCGACGAGCACCTGCCGATTTTCCTGCTGGCGGAAAAGAACAAGGAACTCACGGTTGCCATCGAGCCCGCGTCCTGCATCCTCGGCCGTGTGGAATTGCCTGCCCACTACACCCAGCTGACCAGCGCCCTGCACCAGGCCGAGGTGTATCGCGAAACCCAGGCCGACGGCTCGCAGCAGCGACCGGTTGATCTGTTCCGCAGCCTGGTAGGTACCAGCCGCGCCGTGCAGATGGTGCGCAAGCTGATCCAGCAGGTGGCCAACTCCGAAGCCAACGTATTGATCCTGGGTGAATCAGGCACCGGCAAGGAAGTGGTGGCGCGCAACCTGCACTATTACTCCAACCGTCGTGACAAGGCGTTTGTCCCGGTGAATTGCGGTGCAATTCCCGGTGATCTGCTCGAATCCGAACTCTTCGGTCACGAGAAAGGCGCCTTCACCGGTGCCATCAGTGCGCGCCAGGGACGTTTCGAGCTGGCCGAACACGGTACGTTGTTCCTCGACGAAATCGGCGACATGAGCCTCAATATGCAGGTCAAGCTGCTGCGCGTGCTGCAGGAGCGTACCTTCGAACGTGTCGGCAGTAACAAGAGCATCGAAGCCGATGTCAGGATTATCGCGGCCACCCACCGTGACCTCGAAGAAGCGATCACCGAGGGCAAGTTCCGCGAAGACCTGTTCTACCGTTTGAACGTTTTTCCTATCGAAATGCCACCCCTGCGCGACCGCGTCGAGGATGTTCCGCTGCTGGTCAACGAACTCATCCGCCGTATCGAGCACGAAAAACGCGGGTCGGTACGACTCACCCAGGGCGCCATCCTGGCGCTGTGCCAGTACAACTGGCCGGGCAACGTGCGCGAACTGGCAAACCTGGTCGAACGTATGGCCATCCTGTATCCCTTCGGCGTGGTCGATATCGGCGATCTGCCGGAGAAATTCCAGACCGATACGATTGCCCCGGAAACCGCCCGGCTCAGCGAGGAAATACTCACCAGCGCCCAGCCGATGCAATACCAGCTCGAGGCTGAGCCGCGCCTGCCGCGCGGTGGCCTGGATTTGAAGGAACACCTGAGCAATCTCGAAGTCGGCTTTATCAAACAGGCCCTGGATGACGCCAACGGCGTGGTCGCGCAGGCCGCCAAGCGACTGGGCATGCGTCGAACCACGCTGGTCGAAAAATTGCGCAAATACGGCCTGCAGCGTTCGGATAGTCCGTCGGGAATTTGACGAGCCCGCATACGGGTTCTCCCAATCTACTGTTTTAGCTGGAATTTTTATTCCAGGCATACTCCTTGCTTTGTAAGCAATGGGCGCCAAAGCCCCGAGTGACAAGTATCAGGAGTACGCCGCTTCATGAGCCAGACGGCTGCCAGCCAACAACAACTGCAAGACGCGTTTGAACTGTTCAACCAGGTTTCCGAACAGCTCGCCGGGTCCTATGCGGCGCTGCAGCAAAAGGTTGTCAGCCTGAATCAGGAACTGGCGGCGGCGCGTAGCGAGCGACAGCAGTTGCTTGCCGATATCCGCGGCCTGCAACAGGATGCCTCGCGCAGCCAGCGCCTGTCGAGCATGGGGGAAATGACGGCCCGACTGGCGCACCAGGTTCGCACCCCCTTGTCCACCGCTTTACTCTACGCCTCGCAACTCAAGCAGACGAATCTTCCCCGCGATCAGCACGATTGTTTTGTCGACCGCCTGCTGGTGGGGCTGAGACACCTTGATCACATGGTCAACGACATGCTGGTGTTCACCCGCGGCGGACAGGGTGGCGAAGAGCGGGTCGATGTCGCCGCCCTGCTCGAGCAGGTGCAGCAGTCCCTGCAACCCCGCCTGGACACCTGCGACGCACGCTGGTGTGTCTCGGGCAAGGCGCCGTCTCCCGTACAGGGGCAGGCTGAGGTGCTGGCCAGTGTTCTCACCAATCTTGTCAACAACGCGCTGGATGCCTGTGGCGACGGCGCGCGTCTGGAGTGGCAGATCAGCGCCGGTGGAAGCGACCTGCTGCTGGCACTGCAGGACAATGGTCCGGGTATCGCCGAAGACCTTCACGAACAGATTTTCGATCCCTTTTTTACCACGCGCGCCAACGGCACCGGGCTCGGCCTTGCCGTCGTGCGTGCTGTCATTGCGGCGCATCGCGGTGATATCGAACTCGATGCGGAATATAAGGACGGCGCACGGTTCGTCATTCGCCTGCCCCGGTACCAGGTTCCGCAACATCTTCCCAGCGAGCGTTTGAAGCAACGGCAAAAGGCGGCGATTGCCAATTCGAGGTATGTGTAATGAGTCAACCCACGGTCCTGATAGTAGAAGACGATGCTGCTTTGCGCGATGCCTTGTGCGCCACGGTTCAACTGGCCGGGTTCGGTGTCGAGGCGGCGGAGAACGGGTCTCAGGCCATGCAGCTGGTTGAAAGCAGCGCCTACAGCCTGGTTGTCAGTGACGTGCAGATGGAGGGCGTGGACGGGCATACCTTGTTGCAGAAAGTGAAATCCAGTGTGCCGGAGTTGCCGGTGGTGCTGATGACCGCCTACGGCACCATTGGGCAGGCGGTCGACGCCATGCGTGCCGGCGCCGCCGATTATCTGGTCAAGCCATTCGAGGCGGAAGTGCTGGTGGATATGATCCGGCGCTATCTGCCCCACGCCGACGATGATCCGGAGGTGGTGGCAGAAGACCAGGCGACGCGCAAACTTGCGCATCTCGCGCGCCGGGTGGCCGCGACTGACGCCACGGTGATGATCAGCGGCGAGTCGGGTGTCGGCAAAGAGGTGTTCGCGCGGTTGATTCACCGCCACTCGGCACGCGCGAACGGACCGTTTATCGCCATCAACTGCGCCGCCATTCCGGAGAACATGCTGGAGGCCTCGTTGTTCGGCTACGAAAAGGGCGCTTTCACCGGCGCCTACCAGGCCCACGCAGGCAAATTTGAACAGGCCCAGAGTGGCACGCTGCTGCTCGACGAGATTTCCGAAATGGACCTGGGCCTGCAGGCCAAATTACTGAGAGTGCTGCAGGAGCGCGAAGTCGAACGCCTTGGCGGCAAGGAGGTTATCTCGCTGGATGTACGCGTGCTGGCAACCACCAACCGCAGCATGCGTGAAGAGGTGGCCGCGGGGCGTTTCCGCGAAGACCTGTTTTACCGCCTGAACGTCTTCCCGCTGCACCTCGCACCGTTACGCCAGCGCACAGCCGACATTCTGCCACTCACCAACCGCCTGATCCGCAAATACTCGCCCGAAGGTCGCTGCGTGCCACACCTGTCCAAGCAGGCGCAGCAGAGTTTGCTGGAACACCGCTGGTCGGGGAATGTGCGCGAACTGGACAACGTCATCCAGCGGGCACTGATCCTGTTGAATGGTGAGCAGATCGAAGTCAGTGATCTGTGTTTCGAACAGGATGTCTCGATCGAACACCGGCCGGCGGTGGACAACGCGGCGACCGACGAGCCGGCAGGCGAGTGTCTGGATGGCGGGCTGAAGTCCCGCGAGTTTGAATTGATTCTGAATGCCCTGCGCGACCACGGCAGCCGCAAGGAGGCCGCCGAGCGGCTGGGTATCAGTCCGCGCACGCTGCGTTACAAGCTGGCGCGCATGCGTGAACAGGGTATACCGGTACCGGCATAAGGAGACCTGAGATGAGTGACATTAGCAGCGTAAACCAGGTATTGGCGGAAATGCGGCGGTTGACCGCCGCGGCGCAAAGCGCACCGCCGGACAATACCGACAAGACCCAGGGCGCGGGAGCGGACTTTTCCGCGCTACTGAAAACATCGATAGACCAGGTCAATGACACGCAAAAAGCGGCGGGCAAGCTCTCCGAGGCTTTCAGCGCCGGTGATCCCAACATCGATGTTGCCGAGGTGATGGTCGCCCTGCAGAAGGCCGGTGTCGCCTTTCAGGCCATGACCGAAGTCAGAAACCGCCTGGTGACCGCTTACCAGGACATCATGAGCATGCCGGTATAGCCGGGCATAGGGCAGACACATGGCACTGGTGAAAGCAGAAACTGCACAGGGGTTCCAGAGCCTGCCGGCATTCCGGCAGATCGGACTGATGATGGGTCTGGCTGCCAGCGTGGCGCTTGGCGTAGCCGTGGTATTGTGGTCGCAGAACCCCAATTACACTGTGTTGTACGCCAATCTCGGCAGCAAGGATGCCGGGCAGGTGGTGGATGCCTTGCAGAAGTCGGGTATCCAGTTCAAGGTGGACGAAGCCACCGGCGCGGTCATGGTGGAAAGTAGCAAACTGCAGCATGCGCGCATGGAACTCGCCAAGGACGGCCTGCCCGAAGGTAATGCCATGGGTTTCGAACTGCTGGAGAAGGAACAGGGCTTCGGTACCAGTCAGTTCATCGAGACGGCGCGTTTTCAGCGGGCGCTCGAAGGTGAGCTGGGACGCACAATCGCCACGCTGCGCAATGTCGACACCGCCCGCATACACCTGGCGATACCCAAGCGTTCGGTGTTTTTGCGCGACCGTTCCGAGCCCACCGCGTCTGTGATGGTCGACCTGTATTCCGGCCGCAGTCTGGATGAAGAGCAGGTCGCGGCGATTGTTCACCTGGTCTCGTCAAGCGTCCCGCACCTGAAACCCGAGAACGTCACGGTCGTCGACCAGGGCGGCAAACTGCTCAGCAATGGCGCGGCCGACAAAGGTATGGCGCAAACCTCCACCCAGTTCGCGTACAACCGCAAACTCGAAATGAATTATGCCGACCGTATCCGTCAGCTATTGGAGCCGATCGTGGGCGCCGGGCGCGTCAGGGCCAGCGTTAACGCCGAGCTTGATTTTACTGTCACCGAACGGACCCAGGAGAGTTTTAACCCGGATCTGCCGGCGCTGCGCAGCGAGCAGGTGAGCGAGGATCACTCGGCACGTTCGGATGTCGCCTCGGGTGTGCCGGGCGCGCTGAGCAACCAGCCGCCGGAAGGCGCCCAATTGCAACAGCCCGGCGACCCGGCGGCCCGTGACAATGCCGCGCCGGGTGTGCCGCAGAACAGCAGCAAACGCAGTGTGCGTAACTATGAACTCGATAAAACCGTTAGCCACACCAAACTGGCGTCCGGTACCGTTCGGCGTCTGTCGATCGCCGTGGTGATTGACAACAAGCGGGCCCTTGATGCCAACGATGAACCTCTCGGCAAACCGTGGACCGCCGAGGATCTGGAGCGTTTCACTACCTTGACCAAAGAGGCGGTCGGCTTCAACGCCGCCCGGGGTGATACGCTGAACATCATAAACTCCTCGTTCGTACCGCCCCCCCAGGTGGAGGCCGTGCCCGAACCTTCGCTCATGGAACAACCGTGGGTATGGGATGTCGCCAAGCAGGCGGTCGGCGCCCTCGGGGTACTGATTCTGATCTTCGGTGTGCTGAAACCGATCATGCGCAGCCTGGCCGAGAAGGGCGCACACGCCATCGCGCAGACAAACGCGATGGTGCCTGCGGGTGCAACGGCCGGCGCGCACGGCGGCGGCGCGGGTGGCGACCAACTCAGTCTTTCCGGCGGCAGTTCGCAGCAGGCTCAACTGGAAGGTCCCCGCGCAGGCTATGAGCAGAACCTGGATACGGCGAAAAGCGTCGTCAGGGAAGATCCCAAGCGCGTGGCGCAGGTCGTCAAGAACTGGGTAGGCGAAGATGGTTGACAGCGCGAAACTCAACGGTACCCAGCGCGCTGCGGTGCTGCTGCTGACCCTCGGCGAGGACAACGCCGCCGAGGTCCTGAAGCACATGGGGCCTAAAGAGGTGCAGAAAGTCGGATCGGCCATGGCCGGCATGACCAATGTGCCGCGCGAACAGGTCAGCAGGGTGCTGGAATATTTTTCCGAGAGCGTCCAGGAGCAGACAGCACTGGGTGTGGGGTCGGAAGACTATATACGTACTGTCATGGTCGAGGCGCTGGGCGAGGATAAAGCCAAGGGCGTGATGGACCGCATCCTGCTGGGTAGCAGCACCAAGGGGCTGGAAGCCCTCAAGTGGATGGATGCGCGTGCGGTGGCGGAGCTGATCCGTCTCGAGCACCCGCAGATTCAGGCCATCGTCCTGTCTTACCTTGACAACGACCACGCTGCGGAAGTCATCCGGTTTTTCCCCGAACGTACGCGACACGACGTGTTGCTGCGCATCGCCACGCTCGATGGTATTCAGCCGTCTGCGCTGCAGGAACTGGACGACATACTCGAGCGCCAGTTCCAGGGTAATCAGAACGTGCAGTCTTCGAGTGTCGGCGGCATCAAGGCGGCGGCGGATATTCTCAACTTCGTCGACAGCTCCATCGAGGGCGAAATCATGGAAGCCATCAAGGACGCCGACGCTGAACTCGGTCAGCAGATTCAGGACCTGATGTTTGTTTTCGACAACCTGATCGACGTCGACGACCGGGGCATCCAGGCGTTGCTGCGCGAGGTGTCGTCGGAAACCCTGATCCTCGCCCTGAAGGGTGCCGACCAGGCCATGAAGGACAAGATCTTCAACAATATGTCCAAGCGTGCCGCGGAAATGATGCGCGACGACCTGGAGAACAAGGGGCCGGTGCGCCTCAGCGAAGTCGAGGGTGCGCAGAAGGAAATTCTGGCCATTGCCAGGCGTATGTCTGAATCCGGCGAGATAGCGCTGGGCGGCAAGGGAGCGGAGCAGTTTGTCTAGGATTATCCGCGGTGAGGAACTGGTCGATTGCCAGGCCTGGCTGGTGCCCGAGGTCAAGTCGGAAGGCAGCCGGCAGGCTAAACCGGTTACTGCGCGCCAGTTGGAGGAAATCCAGAACCAGGCGCGCGAGGAAGGTTTCCAGCAAGGCTTGCAGGAAGGCCGCGACGCCGGGCTGAAGGAGTTGCAGGCCCGTATCGCGGTGCTGGAACAGCTGCTGCAAACTCTCGATCAGCCGTTCACACAACTCGATGAAGCCGTCGAGCAGCAGCTGGCCCGGCTGGCCATGCTGGTGGCTCGGCAACTGGTGCGCCGCGAGTTGAAGACCGAGCCCGAGGAGGTGATCGGGGTTGTGCGGGAGGCACTGGGTGCGCTGCCGGTTGCGGTGCGTAACGTGCGCCTGATGCTGCACCCCGAAGATGCCGCGCTGGTGCGCGAGGCCATGCCGACAGCTCAGGGCGAGCAGCAGATGCAGATTGTCGAAGACCCGGTGCAGAGCCGCGGCGGCTGCCGGGTATTGACCGATTCCTCTCAGATCGACGCCAGCGTGGAGGCCCGCCTCAATGCGGTGATCGCCCACGTGCTGGGCGGCGAGCGCAGCAGCGACGGGGAGTCCCGATAATGCTGCCCACACAACGCAGCGCGATCTGGTCGCAACGGCTGGACCCGTATCTTGCGCGCGCCGAGCAACCGCAACCGCTGGTCGTCGCCGGCAAGTTGACACGCATGGTGGGGCTTACCCTCGAAGCGGTCGGCTGCCAGGCGACGATTGGCGCGCGCTGCCTGATCGAACCCTCAGCGGGGGATGCCATCGAAGCCGAGGTGGTGGGGTTCCACGACGACAAGCTTTATTTGATGCCGATCGGCGGGCTGCAGGGGCTGGGGCCGAATGCGCGGGTGACACCGACACACAGTGTCTGCGAAGTTCCGGTCGGCGAGCACCTGCTCGGCCGGGTCCTCGACGGCGCAGGGCATCCGCTGGACAGCAAGGGCCCGATCCAGGCTGACCGCCGCGTGGCCCTGACGGGGCGTTCCATCAATCCACTGTCACGCCCACCCATTCACGAACCGCTGGATGTCGGTGTCGCCGCCATAAACGCGCTGCTGAGCGTTGGACGTGGTCAGCGTATGGGGCTGTTTGCCGGCAGCGGTGTCGGCAAGAGTGTATTGCTTGGCATGATGACGCGTTATACCAATGCGGACGTGATCGTGGTCGGTCTGATCGGTGAACGCGGCCGTGAGGTAAAGGAATTCGTCCAGAACATCCTCGGTGAAGAGGGCCTGGCGCGGGCGGTGGTGGTGGCGACCCCGGCCGATAATTCGCCGCTGATGCGCATGCACGGTGCCATGCTGGCGACCAGTATCGCCGAATATTTCCGCGACCAGGGCAAGCAGGTTTTGCTGTTGATGGATTCGCTGACGCGCTTTGCCCAGGCGCAGCGCGAAGTCGCCCTGGCCATCGGCGAACCGCCGGCGACAAAAGGGTACCCGCCCTCGGTATTCGCCAAGCTGCCGCAACTGGTGGAGCGCGCCGGCACCGGCGAGCACGGTGGTTCGATAACCGCATTCTATACGGTGCTCGCCGAGGGCGACGATCAGAACGATCCGATTGCCGACGCCGCGCGCGCTATTCTCGATGGTCACGTGGTCCTGTCCCGGGAACTCGCCGAGGCCGGGCATTATCCGGCCATCGATATCGAGGCGTCGATCAGTCGCGTCATGGTGGACGTTGTCGCGCCCGAGCACGAACGCGCCGCCCGCCGCTTCAAACAGATATACGCCACCTACCGCCAGAACAAGGACCTGATCAACGTCGGTGCGTACCAGGCAGGCAGCGATATGCGGGTGGACGAGGCGATTGCCATGCATCCCCGTCTGAGTGGTTTCCTGCAACAGCACATGCGTGAACGGGTGGGCTGGAACGACAGTCTTGCCGGCCTTGCCGCGGCCCTTGGCGTGGCGCCGGAGGCGAGCCGGGCGGCCGGCGGATGACCACGGCCGGCAGGTGGGCCGGAGTATGTCCGGATACCCGGCGGGTCGGGCGGGGGTCTCAGCCTCAATGTCGACTCGGTAGCGGCCGAAACACAACCAGGAGCGAGTAGCAGAAGTGCAGCCAATGACACGATCCAAACGCATGCAGCCGGTGCAACGCGTCGCCCACGGCCGGGAGCAGGACGCAATGCGCAAGCTCGGCGAAAGTCAGCAGTTTCTGGACGCCCAGAAAGCCAAGCTGGAAGAGCTGCGCAGCTATCGGGAACAGTACGCGCGTGAGTTCACTGCCAGCGGCGAAAACGGCCTCCAGGCCACCCGCTTGCGCGATTACCGCGTGTTCCTGAACCGTCTGGGAGAGGCTATCGCGCAGCAGGAGGCCCTGGTCTTGCGCTACGAGTCGCAGCACGAACAGACTCGCCAGTGCTGGGTCGAGTCCCGCGGTCACAGCCAGGCCATCAACAAGGTGGTCGATCGCTACCGGCAGCAGGAACACCAGCAACAGGAGCGTCGCGAGCAGCTGGAGCAGGACGAACGGGCCCAGCGGAGACCGAAAAAATAAACCTGGCACGGGCATTGCTCTCATCCCTGCAAGTGAGTTGAATGTTGCACAGGAGTGAAGGGATGAACCCATCCTTGCCGGGTTTGCCAATCGCCGTCACGGCATCCGGGGTGCCGCCCGGGGCAGGCTTAGATATTAAAATAAATCAATATGATAGCGAGGCTTCCAACGGCTTCGGCGGGGTGCTCGCGCAGCTCGTTTCCGGCCTCGCGCCGGTCGCGCAGGACGCGGGTGCGGTGCCTGTGGACGCTCAGCAACTGATTGCCGAGCTGCAAAAGCTGCCGCAGGGCGGCAAGCTGTTGCCGCTGTTGCAGCAGACGCTGGACCGGGTTGCGGCCAGCGGCATTGATCTCAAGAAGTTTGTGGCGGATCTGGCCGCCAAGCTTAAAGTAATGACACAGGACACCACCCGGGACCCGGCGCAACAACTGGCGCTGGCCTTGCAGCAGATGGTTCAGGAACAGCCGGCTCTCAAGTCGGCGTTGCCCGCCGATGTACTGGACGCGATTGCACAGGGCAGGACACTTCCGCCAGGTCCGCTTGCGCGCGAGGCACTGCCGCCGAGCCACAGCGCATTGGCAAACGTCGCGCACAAAGCCGCCGATACGCCTGCGGATCTGCAGCAGTCGGTTCAGCAGTCTATCCAGCAGTCAGTCGCCAACGACGCTAAACCGTCGGCGCTGGATACGGCGTGGACACAATTGCAACAGTCGACTGCGCCGCCGGACGGCGGCGCTGCCGACATAGCCGTTCTCACGGCGGCCTTCAAGCGGTTGTTGAGCGATAACCGCTCGGCGTCGTCCGAGGCGCTGCCGCGCGCCGAATCACTGCTCGCCGGCGCGTCACCAATGACCGGCGCGCCTGTTGGCGCCGCTCACGCTGCATCCGCGACCCCGACCGTTGTGCTCAATACGCCCTTTGGCCAGCCCGACTGGGACCAGGCGCTGGGCGAGCGTATCCAGTGGCTGGCCAGTCAGAAGGTGCAGGGTGCGCAGGTCAAGTTGAATCCGGCCAACCTGGGCCCCATGGAAGTCCGTATCCAGGTGCAGAACGACCAGGCCAGTATCCAGTTCACGTCGCACCATGCCGTGGTACGGGAGGCACTGGAAGCCGCGTTACCGCGTTTGCGCGACATGTTCGAGGCTTCCGGCGTTCAGTTGGTGAACGTGGATGTGTCGTCGGGACAATCGTTCGCCCAGCAGCAGCAGGCCGCGCAGGATTCATTCGGGCAGCCCTGGAGCCATAATATTGACGTCAGCGAGCCGGAGCTGAAAATCCACACCCAAACACCGCTTGGCGCATTCGTCGCACGGGGCCGTCTGGACTTGTTTGCCTAAGCGGTTGAAATCCCGCATCTGATTCGCCCGCACCCGCGCCAGCCCCACGTCCGGGCCCGGTATCCGGCAGCTAAGAGACTGATTGTCTTTAGGGATATTGCTGTGTTACCTTTCGGGGACAATTATAACAACTACCGGACTTGGCGATGCCAACACCCACGAGGAAACGCGGGCGGCCGAAAGAGGAGAGGCGCACTGGCGCGCGTAAAAAATCCTCCAGCCCCTTGCTTGGCAAAGAGGTCAACTATGTTCTGCAGCTGAGCGCTGCGGATACGGAGTTACTCAAACGTTACCAGGGTGTGCTGGTCCAGGGTGCGGCCGGCTTCGCGGAAACCAGTTACAACTACCTCTTCGACAATCCCGACATCGCCGATGTGTTGTATGCCTTCGAGCGCGATGGCGGCAACATTGGCGAACTGGTGCGCGCGATGCTCGGGCACAAGCTGGGTCTTCTGAGCGGCGATATCGACGAAGCGGTGACCCAGCAATCGGAACAGATCGGCAGGGCCCACTACCGGCGAGGCGTCAAACCGGTATGGACGCTGGGCGCCTACCGCCTGTTCCTCGACCACCTGCAACAACTGGTTGCAACCGACCCGCAGATTGCGCACGAGGACCGTGACGCGGTCGAGTCGGCGTTGATCAAAATGATTTTCCGCGACCTGGCGGTGATGACCGAGGCCTACTGGCGTGCCGCGATCGACCAGTTGACCGACCAGCGCGACGAACTCGGCGCCGAACAGTCGCTCGCCGGCGAGCTTCTCAGCAATATCCCGCAACTGCTCTGGACAGTGGACATCGAGAGCAACAGCATCAGCTACGCCAGTCCCGGGACCCGGGCTTTCTGCCGTCAGGAACTCGAAGCACCGATCCCCTGTTTCTATCGTATTTACGGCAGCGAACGCGAACGCGTGCTAACCGCCTGGCAGCAGGTGATCGACAACGAGTCGGTACAGCTGGAACTTCGCCTGTGCGCCGAAGACAATGACGACCAGACGGATCGCTGGTTTCGAATGGCCTTCTATCCGATGGCCAACCGTCGTGGACGCGTGTTACGCGTACACTGTCTCATGGAAGACATCACGGACATGCACACCGACCGCGAGCGGCTCGAACAGCTGTCCACACAGGACGAAATCACCGGGCTGGCTAACCGTGCACTGTGGTACGACCGCCTCAGTTCTGCATTGGCCGTGGCGCGACGCAATCCCGGAGCCTCAGTGGCCGTGATGGTGCTGGACATCAACCAGTTCAAAATGTACAACGATTCGCTCGGCCAACAGGCCGGCGATGAACTGTTGCGCCAGATCGCCCGGCGCCTGCAAAGAGTACTGCGCGACACCGATACGCTCGCCCGCCTGGGCAGCGACGAGTTCGGTATCGTTCTGCCGTTTCTGCAGGATGCCGAGCGTGCCGTGGAGCGCGTCGCCGGTGAGGTGATCAACGCGCTGCGGGCGCCGTTCTCGCATGAACAGCGGGAACTCTGCCTCAGTAGTGCCATCGGTATTTCGGTCTATCCCCAGCACGGCGAGGATGCCAATGCGCTGGCCAACCATGCCGACCGGGCCATGTATCGCGCCAAGTGGAATTCCGTGCCCTACCTTTTTTACGAAGCTGACCTCGTGCCGTCGTCGGCGACCGAGCACCTGCAGTTCTCCGGGCAACTGCACGGCGCGCTGGAGCGCCAGGAGTTCGAGCTGCATTACCAGCCGAAGATAGACCTTGCCAGCGGCGAAATCCGCGGTGCCGAGGCGCTGTTACGCTGGCAGCACCCGCAACAGGGGCTGGTACTGCCGACGCGGTTTATCGCAGTCGCCGAGCAGCTCGGCATGATCGCCCCGATCACTGACTGGGTACTGGATACCGCCTTGCAGCAAAGCAAGCTCTGGTCAGCCGGTGGAAAACCCATGCCGATCTCGGTGAATGTTTCGGCACGCTCCTTCCAGTCGCCGGGCCTGGTTGGCAGCATCAGAGACGCCCTGGAACGGGCCGGTCTTGAGGGCAGCAGCCTGGAGATCGAGGTTACCGAGGCCACCTTGATGGCCGACCTCGAAGAAGGCGCCCGGACGCTCGACAGTCTGAGCGAGCTCGGTGTCTCGATCGCCATCGATGACTTCGGCACCGGATATTCGTCACTGTCCTACCTGAAACGACTGCCGATCCACACACTCAAGATCGACCAGTCCTTCCTCGAGGATATGGCCAACAATCCGCGCGATGTGGCGGTAGTGCGTTCGATCATCGAACTGGGCCATAACCTCGACTGCCAGGTGGTCGCCGAAGGCGTGGAGGATGAAATCATCCGTCAACGACTGCAGGACCTCGGCTGCGACCTGGTACAAGGCTTTCACATCAGCAAACCGCTGCCGAACGAAGGCTTTGGCGAGTGGTTGTCCCACGCCAGGCACTGATTCCGGCTGACCGGATTCGGGACACCTCCCTTCAGCCAATCTTCTGTCGGCAAGTGCGCAATCAACAAGTCAAAACTCCGGCGCCATACGGATTGGCTGAAATAACTACATGATTTAAATATACAAAAAATACGTCTCCGCGTGGCACACGTCTTGCTAACCCTCAAGCACAAGCTAAAACAGGGGTTTGCAAATGGCACAGGAAGACGATTTGGACCTGGATATCGAGGGTGGTGCAGAAGCGCCCAAGTCCAAGTCCAAGATGCTCATTGTGATTGTCGTCGTGGTATTGCTGTTGGGCGTTTCCGCCACGGCAACACTTATGTTGACCGGCATACTGTCCGGCGGCGACCAGCCGGCTGATGTGCAGAGCGCGTCCGACGTCAAGGCCGACAAAGGCGCCGGCAATAAGCTCGCCAGCAGCAAGCCTCCCCTGAACTATATCCCGCTCGACCCCCCGTTTGTGGTCAATTTCAGCGGCGACAGCGATATCCGTTTTCTGCAGATTACCATCGAAGCCGGCACCCGCGATCCGGACGCCGTGGAGCGCGTCAAGGAGCAGCGGCCCGCCATACGCAACAGCCTGGTCATGCTCTTCAGCAGCCAGGACCCGACAGCTCTCAACACCCGTGAAGGCAAGGAAAAACTGCGCGCGGATGCTCTGACTGAAATCCAGAAAGTGATGAAAGCCGAGACCGGCAAACCCGGTGTCGAAAGTGTTTTCTTTACCAGTTTTGTCATGCAATAGGCCGCGCCCGTGAATGACCTCCTTTCTCAAGACGAAATCGATGCCCTGCTGCACGGCGTCAGCGGCGGCGACGTCGAGACCGAAACCGACGAAGAGATACCCGAGGGCGAGGTCCGCGGCTACGACTTCACCAGCCAGGATCGTATTGTCCGTGGGCGCATGCCCACGCTGGAGATGATCAACGAACGTTTCGCGCGCTATTTCCGTATCAGTCTTTTCAACATGCTGCGCCGTGCCGGCGAGATTTCGGTTTCGGGCGTACAGATGCTCAAGTTCGCCGAGTATGTACACAGTCTGTTCGTGCCCACCAGTCTCAACCTGGTACGGGTACACCCGCTACGCGGCACGGCGTTGTTTGTGCTGGAGCCGAAGCTGGTGTTCGCCCTGGTGGACAATTTCTTTGGCGGCGGCGGGCGTTTCCATACCAAGATCGAGGGCCGCGAGTTCACGCCGACCGAACTTCGCGTTATCCAGATGGTGCTCGACATTGCCTTCAAGGACCTGTCGCAGGCGTGGACACCGGTTATGAACGTGGAATTCGACTACCAGGGTTCCGAAGTCAACCCGCACTTCGCCAACATCGTCAGCCCCACCGAGGTGGTTGTGGTCAACACCTTCCGCGTGGAACTCGAAGGCGGCGGCGGCGATATGCACGTCACCATGCCGTACTCCATGGTCGAGCCGATCCGCCAGCTGCTCGACGCCGGTGTACAGAGTGATTCTTCCGATCGTGACGAGCGCTGGACGCGGGCTATTCGCGAAGAGATGAAACAGGCCCGGGTCGATCTCAAGAGCATGCTGGTGGAAGCAACAATATCGCTGCGCGACCTCAAGGAGATGCGCGCCGGTGATGTTATTCCCATCGATATCCCCGAACTGGTCACGCTGGAAGCCGTGGATACCCCGGTGTTTCGCGGCAAGTTCGGCATCTACAACGGTTCGCGGGCTGTGAAGATCCTGCGGAAGATCGTGCCCGACCAAATAGAACAGTAGGCCTGTCAGGAGAAGCCAATGAGTGACGAAATCGACAACCAGGACGCCGGCGCCGTCGATGACTGGGCCGCAGCGATGGCCGAACAGGCCGACGCGGAAAGCGATACCGCGGTCGCCGAAGCGCCTGCGGCGGAGTTCGAGCACCTGGAAGATACCTCTGGTGGCCCGGCCGGCGACGAGGCCAACCTCGACGTTATTCTCGACATCCCGGTAACGATTTCCATGGAAATCGGGCGTACCCAGATCAGTATCCGTAACCTCCTGCAACTCAACCAGGGTTCTGTCGTGGAACTCGATCGCCTGGCGGGCGAACCCATGGACGTCCTGGTCAACGGGACCCTGGTGGCGCACGGCGAGGTCGTTGTCGTCAACGAGAAGTTCGGTATACGCCTCACCGATGTGATCAGTCCGGCGGAACGCGTCAAAAAGCTCAAGTAGGTCCGCATGACACTTATTCCAGTACCAAGGCACCTGATGATGAGCCTGCCTGCGCTGCTTACCGCAAAGCCGTTGCTGGCCGCCGAACAGGCGGCCGCGGCGGCTGCCGGCGCGCAACCCGCGAAGGCGCCGTTCACCGCGTTGTCCCCCTCCCAGGACCCGATGGCAATGGCCAGCCTGTGGCAGCTCACGCTCGGCATGCTGGTGGTGCTGGGCCTGATACTGGGCATCGCCTGGCTGCTCAAGCGCAGCGGCCGTTTCCAGATGGCCGCCGGCGGTGGCTTGCGGGTGCTTGGCGGTCTGTCCATGGGCTCGCGCGAGCGCGTGGTACTTATCCAGGCCGGTGAAACCCAGTTGCTTCTTGGCGTCGCCCCGGGGCGGGTACAAACCCTTCACGTGCTCGACCGGCCCCTGCAGCCGCAGCAGGGTGCAGCCACCGCCGGGTTTGGCGAACAGCTCGGGCGCATACTCGGCAAGGGTAAAGCGTGATGAAACGGGTGTTGTTCTGGCTGAGCCTGCTGTTGAGTCTTTCCCCGGTCATGGCGCTGGCCGAACCGGGGCTCGCAGCGCTCAAGGTCGAGCCCGGCAAGGACGGTTCGGAAACCTACACGGTCACCATCCAGGTCCTGCTGTTTATGACGGCGCTCAGCCTGCTGCCGGCGGCGCTGATGATGATGACCTCTTTTACCCGCGTGATCATCGTTCTGGCAATTCTGCGACAGGCGCTCGGTACCCAGTCCTCGCCATCCAACCAGGTGCTGATCGGGCTGGCGTTGTTCCTCAGTCTGTTCATTATGATGCCGGTGTTCGACAAGGTGTACGACAGCGCTCTCGAGCCGTACCTGGATGAGCAAATGCCTGCGCAGGAAGCGCTGCAGCATGCCGCTGTGCCATTCCGAAAGTTCATGCTCGCGCAGACGCGTGACGACGACCTTATTCTGTTCGCCAATATTTCCAAGGCGCCGCAATTCCAGAGCCCGGACGACGTACCCTTCTCGCTGTTGATGCCGGCCTTTGTCACCAGTGAGTTGAAGACCGCATTTCAGATCGGCTTCCTGATCCTGATCCCGTTCCTGGTCATTGATCTGGTCATCGCCACCCTGTTGATGTCGATGGGCATGATGATGTTGTCACCCATGATAATTTCGCTGCCTTTCAAAATCATGTTGTTCGTGCTGATCGACGGCTGGTCGCTGGTCATGGGCACACTGGCATCCAGTTTCTCGGTATAGGAGGACGCACCATGACACCGGAAACCGTACTCGACATCGGTACCCAGGCGATGAAAGTCACTGCGCTGCTGTCGGCGCCGCTGCTGTTGTCGGCGCTGGTGGTCGGTCTGCTGGTGGGTATGCTGCAGGCAGCCACCCAGATCAACGAAATGACGCTGACCTTTGTCCCCAAGCTGATCGTTGTCGCCCTGGTGATACTGATCGCCGGCCCCGCGCTGCTGAACACCCTGCTCGGCTTTACGACGCATCTGATTGAAAGCATACCGGAGCTGATCGGGTAAGGTGCGATGAGCAACGCGGCCATGCTTTTCACCAGCGCCGACATCGCCTCCTGGGTCGGGACCCTGGTGTGGCCGTTCACGCGCATCGCCGCGATGCTCGCTATCGCGCCGATCTTTGGCGCGCGCATTGTGCCGCTGCGGGTCAGGCTGGTCATCGCGCTGCTGCTGACCTGGGTGCTGCTGCCGCTGATTCCGCCGGTGCCGGCCATTGAGCCGCTGTCGGCCGCCAGCGCACTGGTCACCGTCCAGCAACTGCTGCTGGGGATGGCAATGGGCTTCAGCCTGCAGCTGATACTCGCCACGCTGGTCATCGCCGGACAGACCATCGCCATGGGCATGGGTCTGGGTTTCGCGCAAATGGTCGATCCGCAAAACGGCGTCAGCGTGCCGGTCATCGGTCAATACTACGTGGTGATAGCGACGTTGCTGTTCCTCGCGCTGAATGGTCACCTGGCGCTGCTGCGGGTACTGGCCGACAGCTTTCAATCAGTCCCCATCGGTGTCGATGCCCTGTCCCGGGAGGATTTTCGCGTCATCGCTGACTGGGGCGTGCGCATGTTCGGCGATGCCGTCATGGTGGCGCTGCCGGCGGTCGCTTCTGTTCTGCTCGTGAACCTGTCCTTCGGCGTGGTCAGCCGTTCGGCGCCGCAACTGAACATTTTCGGTGTGGGTTTCCCGGTGACTTTGACCCTGGGTTTCGTTGTTCTGGTGTTTGCCCTGTCCAACCTGCTGCCGGAACTGCGGCATATGCTGGACGGGGCGCTGACCGCTGCCGGGCTCCTCGGCAAGGGTGGGCCGTAAGATGGCACAGGAAAACGAAGACGGTCAGGAAAAAACAGAAGACGCGACCCCCAAACGACTCGAGGAGGCCCGCGAGAAGGGCCAGGTGCCGCGCTCCAAGGAGCTTACCAGCATGGCCATGCTGTTGATGGCGGCGCTGTCCATGGCGCTGCTTGGCCGTCACATGGTCGAACAGCTGGGGCAGATTATGCACCAGGGGCTGGTGATAGAACGTGCCAAGGCGTTTGATCACTTCGCGGTAATAGAGCTGTTCGGCACCGCCCTGGGTCAGGCCATGTTGCTGCTGTTGCCGTTCCTGCTGGTGATGCTGGTAACGGCGTTTGCCGCCCCGGTGGCGTTGGGTGGGTGGTCGTTCAGCACCGAGGCGCTGGCGTTCAAACCCGACAAGCTGAATCCGCTGCAGGGCATGAAACGCATATTCGCTGTCCGCGGGGTAGTGGAAATGGTCAAGTCGCTGGCCAAGTTTCTGCTGATCGGTTCCATCGGCGCGGGCCTGCTGTGGCACTACCTGCCGGAACTCATGGGCCTTGGCCGCGAATCCGTCGAAGCGGGCCTGGCGCATACCGGCAGCATCCTGTCGAAGTCGTTTATTGTGCTGAGCGCTTCCCTGCTGCTGATCGCCGCCATCGATGTGCCTTACCAGCTCTGGGACCATGCCAAGAACATGAAAATGACCCGCCAGGAAGTCAGGGACGAAAACAAGAACACCGAAGGCAAGCCGGAAGTCAAATCCCGCATACGCCAGATGCAGCGTGATATTGCGCAGCGGCGCATGATGGAAGCGATACCCAAGGCCGACGTGGTTATCACCAACCCGACCCACTACGCGGTGGCACTTCGCTACAACGCCGGGAAGATGTCGGCACCCATCGTGGTCGCCAAGGGCGTGGAACTGGTGGCGAGCCAGATCCGCACCGTTGCTGTGGCGAACAAAGTACCGCTGTACGAAGCACCGCCGCTGGCGCGCGCACTCTACTACAGCACGGAAATCAACCACGAGGTGCCGGCCGGCCTGTATCTCGCCGTCGCCCAGATACTCGCCTACGTCTTCCAGTTGAAAGCCAGTGTGCACGGTGGCCCGGTTCCGCACCGTCCCGGTCCCGTGGAGGTCCCGGACGAGTTTTTCCAGGGCCCGCAAACCGGCACCGGTCATGAGCGTAATGCAGACCAGGAATAGTGCGTCCGCCCGGGCAGTCGGATACCCCGCCTGTGCGCTGACGCGGCGCGTGGCGAGGGGAAGGCTGGCGCTACTGCCCGGTCAGATAGAAGAGAGAGACCACTATGGCTACTGAAGCAGCAACACTGAGTTTACGCGGTATCAGCGGCAAGGGCCTGGGCGCACCCGTCCTGCTGGTGATGATGCTGGCGATGGTGATCATTCCCCTGCCGCCCATCGCGCTCGACATGTTCTTCACCTTCAATATCACCCTGTCCCTGGTGGTATTGATGGTCACCATCTATGCGTTGCGGCCGCTGGACTTCGGTATCTTCCCCACGGTCCTGCTGGTCACCACACTGTTGCGTCTTGCGCTCAACGTGGCTTCGACGCGCGTGGTCCTGCTCAACGGCCATACCGGCACCGGTGCGGCGGGTAAAGTCATCGAGTCGTTCGGTGAATTCGTGGTCGGCGGCAACTACGCTGTCGGCCTGGTGGTGTTTGCCATACTCGTGATTATCAACTTCGTGGTGGTGACCAAGGGTGCCGGGCGCGTGTCCGAAGTCAGCGCCCGTTTCACCCTGGATGCCATGCCGGGCAAACAGATGGCGATCGACGCCGACATGAACGCCGGCCTGATCACCCAGGACGAGGCCCGCACCCGGCGCGAGGAGATCGGACGCGAAGCGGATTTCTACGGTGCCATGGACGGTGCCAGCAAGTTCGTTCGCGGCGATGCCATTGCCGGTATCCTGATCCTGTTTATCAATATTGTCGGCGGCCTGGCCATCGGCACGCTGCAGTTCGACCTGCCGATCAGCGACGCCCTGCATAACTATACGCTGCTCACCATCGGTGACGGTCTGGTCGCGCAGATTCCCTCGCTGGTGCTGTCCTCGGCGACGGCCATCATCGTGACCCGCGTGTCCAGCAAGCAGAAAATGTCCGACCAGGTGTTCGAGCAGCTGTTCGGTAACCCCATGGTTCTGGCGGTTTCGGGCGGCATTATCGGCTTCATGGGGTTGATACCGGGCATGCCCAACCTGGCGTTCCTGTCGTTGGCCGCGGCCGCCGGTACCGGTGCCTGGTTTACCTGGAAGCGCCAGCAACAGGAACTGCTACCCGCCGAAGGTCCTTCAGAAGCCGAGTCGACACCGCCGGAGGCGCGCGACCTCAGCTGGGATGACGTGGGTCCGGTTGACATCATCGGGCTGGAGGTCGGCTACCGCCTGATTCCGCTGGTCGATCGTGCCCAGGGCGGGCAGATGATGGACCGGATCAAGGGTGTGCGTAAAAAGCTGTCCCAGGAGCTGGGTTTCCTCGTCCAGCCGGTGCATATCCGTGACAACCTGGAGCTGTCGCCCAACGCTTACCGCATCCTGTTGATGGGTGTGCCGGTCGGCGAGGCGGAGATTTACCCCGACCGGGATCTGGCGATCAACCCGGGGCGGGTGTTCGGCACGATCCAGGGTATCGAAACCCGCGACCCGGCTTTCGGCCTGGAGGCCATCTGGATCCTGCCTTCCGAACGCGATAACGCCCGCACGCTGGGTTACACCGTAGTCGATGCCAGCACCGTGGTCGCCACCCACCTCAGCGAACTGTTGCAGAGCCATGCGCACGAGCTTATCGGTCACGAGGAGGTCCAGCAGTTGCTTGACGTGCTGGCCAAGGCGGCGCCGAAGCTGGTGGAAGACCTGGTGCCCAAGACACTCTCGATCGGCGTTGTACTGAAGGTGCTGCAGAACCTGCTGGAGGAGCGTATTCCGATCCGCGACATGCGGACCATCGCCGAAGCGCTCGCCGAGACCGGTCCGCGGAGTCAAGATCCCGGCGCTCTCACCGCTGCCGTGCGCGTCGCGCTCGGCCGATCAATTATCCAGCATATCAACGGGATGGGCTCTGAAGTGCCGGTCATTACGCTTGATCCGTCACTGGAACAGATATTGCAATCCTCGATTCAGGCTGTCTCGGAAGGCGGCGCCGGTATCGAACCGGGACTGGCGGAACGGATGCATCGTTCGCTGGCCGAAAGTGCCCACCGGCAGGAAGCCGCGGGGCAGGCGGCCATACTGCTGGTTTCGCCGCCGCTGCGGCCGTGGCTGGCAAGGCTGGTCCGCCACAGCATCCCGGCGCTTCAGGTGCTGGGCTACAACGAGATACCGGACAACAAGCAGATAAAAGTTGTTGCCAACATAGGAACAGAAGCACCGAGTCTCGGTGTCGAGCAGAACGGGAGCCTGACGGGATGAACAGGGCGAACAATAAACACAGAGGCGCAGGTGCCTTGACCGGGAGTGGGGTGTTGCAATGAAAGTTAAACGCTTCTTTGCGCCGGACATGCGTCAGGCGATCCAGAAAGTGCGCGAGGACCAGGGCCCGGATGCCGTGATTCTCTCCAACCGGCAGGTCGAAGGCGGGATCGAGATTATCGCCGCGCTGGACTACGACGAATCGTTGCTCGAACCGCAGTCGGCTGCGGCCGAGGCGGCGGGTTCGGACGCAGCAGGCGCGCAAGCCCCAACGCCCGACGCGGCGGATACCTTCAGCGCGCCGGCGGCGGCGCAGCAGCGGCGGGTGCAGCCCGTGGACTGGGCGCAGGACCCGGCCATTGTGTCCATGCGCGAGGAAATCAGGCAACTGCGCGGCCTGCTGGAAAACCAGCTGGCACACCTGGCATGGAACGACACCGAGCGTCGCCAGCCCTTGTACACCGAGGTTATGCGTCGGCTCACCGCTATGGAACTGGATCCGGCGCTGGTCGAGCGGGTGTCCGCACCCGCGGTGCACGCGCGCGACGAACGGCACGCCTGGCAACTGGCGTTGACCGAACTTGCGGCAACCTTGCCGATCGCCGATAACGATTTTTGCGACCAGGGGGGCGTCGTCGCCCTGGTCGGTTCCACCGGCGTAGGCAAGACCACGAGTGTCGCCAAGCTTGCCGCACGCTACGTGTTGCGCCACGGCAGGCGCCATGTTGCGCTGGTGACAACCGACAGCTATCGCATCGGCGCTCATGAACAACTGATGACCTACGGGCGCCTGCTGGGCATACCCGTGCAGGTTGCTGCCGACCACAAGGAACTGCGCTCCACGTTGAACAGCCTGGCCGACAAGCGCCTGGTTCTGATCGACACCGCCGGCATGAGCCAGCGTGATGTGCGTCTGAGCCAACAGTTTGCCACCCTGGCCGACAGCGGTATTCCCATCCGTACGCTGCTGGTGTTGTCGGCCACACTGCATCCCTCGGTCATGGATGAAACCATCCGGGCGTTTTCCAGCGTCGCACTGGACGCGGCGATTCTCACCAAGCTCGATGAGGCGGCCAGCCTGGGTGGCGTCCTGTCGACGGTTATCAAACAACACCTGCCGCTGATGTTCGTCGCCAACGGTCAACGGGTCCCCGAAGACCTGCATCCCGCGCGTGCGCAGAACCTTGTCGAGCAGGCCGCCGAACTGGCGAGCGGTCGTGACTTGCCCGCCGACTCAGTCATGGCCGAGCAATTTGGAGGATTCCGGACGAATGTTCATGTCTGAGTTGCGAACCGACCAGGCGGCTGGATTACGACGTATGGCACAACCTAACCCGGTGAGAGTGATTGCGGTAACGAGTGGCAAGGGCGGCGTCGGTAAAACCAACGTCTCGGTAAACCTGTCAGTGGCGCTCTCCGATGCGGGTAAACGGGTGATGCTGATGGATGCCGATCTTGGGCTGGCGAACGTGGACGTCCTGCTGGGCCTGCATCCCAAGAGCAACCTGTCGCATGTCATCGACGGCCAACGCACACTGGAAGAAATCATTGTCGAGGGGCCGTCCGGGATCATGGTGGTGCCGGCGGCTTCCGGCGTAAAACGCCTGGCCGAGCTGAGCACCATGGAGAATGCGGGCCTTATCCGTGCGTTCAGTGAACTGAATCACGATGTCGACACGCTGATTATAGATACCGCGGCGGGGATCAATGAAAGTGTCACCAGCTTCAGTCGCGCCGCCCAGGAGGTTGTGGTGGTGGTGTGCGATGAGCCGGCGTCGATCACCGACGCCTATGCGCTGATCAAGGTGTTGAGCACTGAGTATGACGTTCAGCATTTCCGCGTGTTGGCCAATCAGGTACAGAGTGCCCAGGAGGGAAGGGAATTGTTTAACAAGATATCACGCGTTACCGATCGTTACCTTGACGTCACCCTGGAATTAATGGGGGTTGTGCCGCATGACGACTACCTGCGCAAGGCGGTACGCAAGCAGCGCGCTGTCGTTCAGGCGTACCCGCGCAGTCGCGCCTCGATCGCCTTCAAGAATCTCGCTCAGAAGACCGACAGATGGCCGACGCCATCGGCGGCTGGTGGGCACCTCGAGTTTTTCGTGGAGCGTCTCATCCAGTCGCACTGTGGACACATGGAGATATCGGTATGAATGGAGCCGCTATGTACGTGACCAATCCTGACATTGAAAGCGAAGACCTGGTTTCCAAACACGCGGCCCTGGTCAAGCGTATCGCCTACCACCTGATGAGTCGTCTGCCACCGAGCGTGCAGGCCGATGACCTGATTCAGGCCGGCATGATCGGCCTGCTCGAAGCCTCGCGCAACTACGACGCGTCGCAGGGCGCCAGCTTCGAAACCTATGCCGGCATTCGTATTCGCGGAGCCATGCTCGACGAAATACGGCGCACCGACTGGACGCCGCGCTCGGTGCATCGCAAGGCCCGCCAGGTAGCCGAAGCCGTGCGCGAAATCGAGAACCAGGAAGGCCGGGACGCACGCGATGTCGAGGTGGCGGAAAAACTCGGCATCGACCTGCATGAGTACCACCGTATCCTGCAGGACGCCACCGGTTGCCGCGTTTTCAGTATCGACGACGCGGGTGTCAACGGCGATGACGCGCCTCAGCCGGTTGCCGACGCGCCACGCAACGAGCCGCTGGACAGCCTGCACAACGCCGATTTCAAGGCGGCGCTGGCCGAGGCGATCTCCAACCTGCCGGAACGCGAACGCCTGGTAATGGCCATGTATTACGACGAGGAACTCAACCTGCGCGAAATCGGCGACGTGTTGGGTGTCAGCGAATCCCGGGTTTGTCAGATTCATGGCCAGGCCCTTATCCGGCTGCGGGCCCGCATGACGGAATGGACGGGTGACTGAGGTCAAAGAACTGTGGACAAGTGCCGAAATACAGACGAATGCTCATACGCTATAGCGGGAGGTCCCCTTGGATAAGGACATGAAGATCCTCATTGTGGACGATTTTTCCACGATGAGACGCATCATCAAGAATCTGTTGCGTGACCTGGGGTTCAATAACACCCAGGAAGCGGATGACGGCAACAGCGCCCTGCCGATGCTGCAAAACGGAAACTACGACTTCCTGGTGACCGACTGGAATATGCCCGGTATGACCGGCATCGACCTCTTGAAGGCCGTGCGGGCGGACGAAAAGCTGGTGTCTCTGCCGGTATTGATGGTGACCGCAGAGTCCAAGCGAGAGCAGATCATCGAGGCAGCACAGGCCGGGGTGAATGGCTACATTGTGAAGCCTTTTACCGCGGTGACTCTGAAGGAGAAGATCGACAAGATTTTTGAACGTGTTGCAGCGACCGCGGGGTGAGCCATGGAGCCGGCAAAACAATTGAATAACGAGAGCCTGCTGGGTCAGGCGCGTTCCCTGGTCGCGGAACTGGAGGCCGGAAACGTCGCCGCGGCAGAGCATGCCATCGACGAGCTTGGTCGTATCCGCGAGCAGAGCCTGTTCCGGGAACTCGGCAAAATGACCCGCCAGCTGCACGACTCCCTCACCAGTTTCGCCCTGGACTCGAGGATGCAATCACTCGCCGAGTCGGATATTCCCGATGCCAAGGCGCGTCTCAACCACGTGATTGCCATGACCGAAGATTCGGCCAACCGCACCCTCACCGCGGTGGAAAGTACCCTGCCCATTGCCGAGCAACTGCAGAACAGCGCCGACGATCTTCACGAGCAGTGGGAGCGTTTTCGCAACAAGGACATGAGCGTCGACGAGTTCCGCAGCATGAGCAAGGAAATCGACGCCTTTCTCAGCGTAACCCGCGACAATGCCGGGCGGATACATGGCAACCTCTCGGAGGTCATGATGGCGCAGGGGTTCCAGGACCTGACCGGGCAGATTATCCGTCGCGTTATCAACCTGGTGCAGGAAGTCGAGGACAACCTCGTGGAGCTGATACGCCTTTCGGGCAGTGTCGAGACGGAGGCCGGTGACAGGGCGGCCGCGCCGCAGAACAACGAGCTGATGCAGGGTGTCGGGCCGCATGTGCCGGGCGTCGGCGACACTACCGGGTCGGTATCCGGTCAGGACGAGGTCGATGACCTGCTGTCGAGTTTGGGATTCTAAGGGAACGAGTGATGAGTATTGACGCCGACGATGAGATTCTGCAGGACTTTCTGGTCGAAGCAGGCGAGATACTTGAAAGGCTGAATGAAGAACTGGTCGAGCTCGAGCAGCGTCCCGAAGATGTTGACCTGTTGAATGCCGTTTTCCGCGGCTTCCACACCATTAAGGGCGGCGCCAGCTTTCTCAGCCTCGACGGTCTGGTTGAAGTCTGCCACCGGGCCGAAGACGTGTTTAACGTGTTACGCAACGGCGAGCGCGCCGTTGACACCGATCTTATGGATACTGTCCTGCAGGTGCTCGACGTGGTCAACAGCATGTTCACCGAGGTCCAGGGCGGGAGCATGCCGACGCCGGCGGAGCCTGCATTGCTGAAGAGTCTGGAGAACCTGATTGCTCCGGGTGGCGCCGCGCCTGCGCCTGCCCCGGCGCAGCCGGATGCAGCGCCCGAAGCGCCAGCTGGTGACGGCGCCCAGGCGGCCGATGCCGTCGACGCTGAATTCGAGGCCATGCTGCAACAGTCGGCGCCATCGCCCGATGAGGCTGCGTCGCAGGCGAGCGGGGCGGACACCGTATCCGGTGGTGATGACATTACCGAAGATGAGTTCGAGGCGCTGCTCGATCAGTTGCACGGTGCGGGCAAAGCCCCGACTGCAGAAACCCTGCCCAACAGCCCGCCGCCCGCGCCCCAGGCGGCGCCCGAGTCCGTGGCCGAGACAGCCGGGGGCGCCGATGAGATCACCGAAGACGAGTTCGAGGCCTTGCTCGATCAGCTGCACGGCGCCGGCAAGGCGCCTGCACCGGGGGCCGCGGGCGACGGCGACAATCCCGTAGCTGCAGCGCCTGCAAAACCCGCGGCGGCCGCCGCGGCAGCGGTGCCCGCCGACAAGCCGAAGCCGCCCGCGGCGCCTGCCGCCAGCAAGGCCGAAGCCACAGTGCGCGTCGATACCAAGCGCCTGGACGATATCATGAACATGGTCGGTGAGCTGGTGCTGACCCGCAATCGCCTGGCGACGCTGAAGGAGTCTATGGCGAACGAGGACATGTCCAAGGCGATAGCCAACCTGGACGTGGTGACTGCCGATCTGCAAAACGCGGTGATGAAGACGCGCATGCAACCGATCAAGAAAGTGTTCGGGCGTTTCCCGCGCGTGGTCCGCGATCTGGCCCGCAGCCTCAACAAGGAAATTCAACTGGAATTGCAGGGCGAGGAGACCGACCTCGACAAAAACCTGGTCGAGGCGCTGGCCGACCCGCTGGTGCATCTGGTTCGCAATGCCGTCGACCACGGTATCGAAAGCCCTGAAGAGCGCCTGGCCGCGGGTAAGCCGCGCGCGGGCACGGTGATTCTTGCAGCCGAACAGGAAGGCGACCATATCCTGCTTTCCATCGAGGACGACGGCAAGGGCATGGATCCGGTCAAGCTTCGCGAGAAGGCGGTTGAGAAAGGCCTGATGGATGCCGAGGCGGCGGCACGCCTGGATGACGGTGATGCCTATAACCTGATTTTCGCAGCCGGTTTCTCCACCAAGGAGCAGATCTCCGATGTGTCCGGGCGCGGAGTCGGCATGGATGTTGTCAAGACCCGTATCGGTCAGTTGAACGGCACCGTCGAGATTGATTCGGTACTCGGTAAGGGTACTCGCCTGATGATCCGGGTGCCGCTGACATTGGCGATCATGCCGACACTCATGGTTAAACTCGGCGCGCAGCCGTTTGCCCTGCCGCTTGGAAGTGTCAGCGAGATTTTCGACCTCGACGAGACCCGGACCAACATGGTCGACGGCCAGCTGGTCGTCATGGTGCGCAAAAAGGCCTTGCCGCTGTTTTACCTGCGCGAATGGCTGGTTGGCGACGGATCGAAGGCGCACGAGGATACTGTGAGCCATGTCGTGGTTGTTCACGTGGGCAGCCAGAAGGTCGGTTTCGTCGTTGAACAACTGGTCGGCCAGGAAGAAGTCGTGATCAAACCGCTGGGTGCCTTCCTGCAGGGACTGGCCGGTTTCGCCGGTGCGACAATCACCGGCGACGGTCGAATTGCACTGATCCTGGACGTACCCAGTCTGATGAAAGCTTACGCTCGGCACATGTAACAAGGATGAACAGTGACCTGCCATTGGCTATGCGAGGTGGTGCAGCCACACGAAAGTTCCGGGACCTGCAGTCGCGTATCTCTGCCTGATATGCGTGGCCGCACCGGTTTGAAAGGACGGGGTCGATGATCACCCGGGTTCTGGTCGTTGACGATTCCGGGTTTTTTCGCCGCCGTATCGTGGAGATACTTGCGAGCGACGCGCGTATCGAGGTGGTAGGCACGGCGGCCAACGGCAAGGAGGCAGTCGAGCAGGTTGCCGCGCTGAAGCCCGATGTTGTGACCATGGACATCGAAATGCCGGTCATGGACGGCATCACCGCTGTGCGTCATATCATGGCGTCGCAGCCGACGCCGGTACTGATGTTCTCCTCACTTACCCATGAAGGTGCCCAGGCCACGCTGGAAGCGCTGGAAGCCGGCGCCGTCGACTTTCTGCCGAAACGTTTTGAAGATATCGCCAGAGACCGTGACCAGGCCAAGCTGTTGTTGCGCCGCCGCATACACGCCGTGGCCCGCAAACGGTCGAGGACCGCGGCGACAGTGCCGGCACGTCGCAGCGCGGCAAATGCAGCCCCCGTGGCGGCTCCGCCACCGGCCAACCTGAAGCGCGGTAACTTCCAGGTGGTGGCCATCGCCTGTTCAACGGGGGGGCCGGTGGCACTGGCGCAGGTGCTGACCCGGTTGCCGGCCAGCTTCCGCTATCCCGTTGTGGTTGTCCAACACATGCCGGCCAGCTTTACCCCGGCCTTTGCGGCACGCCTGGACCAGCAGTGCGCCGTCAAGGTCAAGGAAGCCGCGCAGGGTGATGTGTTAAGGGCGGGGGAAGTACTGATCGCCCCGGGTGGTCGCCAGATGAGCTTCGCGCAACACGACGGCGACGTCCAGGTGCAGATCGGCGACGGTGACGCGAGTCTGCACTACAAGCCCTGCGCGGATATTACCTTCGGTTCCATCTCCAGGATCTACGGCGGGAAAGCACTGGCGCTGGTGCTCACGGGTATGGGCGCCGACGGCCGCGAAGGCGCGCGCGCGCTGAAAAAACAGGGCGCCACTGTGTGGACTCAGGACGAAGCCAGTAGTGTGATCTATGGCATGCCGATGGCGGTGGCAGAGGCCGGTCTGAGCGACCAGGTCCTGTCGCTGCGCGATATGGGACCATCACTGGTACAGGCTGGTGGAGGCTGAGCATGGATATACTCAGCATGATCGGCATACTGCTGGCAATGGTCGCTATCCTGGGCGGCAACTTGCTGGAGGGCGGGCATACTTCGTCGCTGGTGCAGCTGACCGCCTTTATCATTGTCGGCGGCGGGACACTCGGTGCGGTCATGGTGCAGACGCCGATCCGCACCTTTGTGCGCTCGATACGGATCGCCGTCTGGGTGTTTGTCCCGGTCAAACTGCGCCCCGAAGAAGTCGCGGAGAAAATCGTAAACTGGAGCAATATCGCCCGGCGCGAAGGCCTGTTGGGCCTGGAGGCGATTGCGGAAGAAGAGCAGGACCTGTTCGCGCGCAAGGGTTTGCAGCTGCTGGTTGACGGCAGCGAGCCGGAAGTGATTCGTTCGATCCTGGAAGTGGAGATCGACAGCAAGGAGCACCAGGACATGCAGGCCGCCAAGGTGTTCGACGGCATGGGCGGTTACAGCCCCACCATCGGTATTATCGGCGCCGTCATGGGCCTGATTCACGTAATGAACAATCTCGCCGATCCCTCCAAGCTCGGCAGCGGTATCGCCACCGCCTTTGTTGCAACCATCTACGGCGTGGGCTTCGCCAACCTGTTGTTCCTGCCCATGGCCAACAAGCTGAAGAGCCAGGTTCACAGCCAGACCCAGTTCCGGGAAATGATTGTCGAAGGGGTTATCTCTATCGCCGAAGGTGAGAATCCACGCAATATCGAAACCAAACTACAGGGGTTTTACCAGTAGCCGCCCGGGAGCGCGGGCGCAGCCCGATGCCGGAACCGCTACTACGGACACGCAGCCATGGCCAGAAAGAAGCGCACCGAAGAACACGAGAATCACGAGCGCTGGCTGGTGTCCTATGCGGACTTCATCACCCTGCTGTTTGCGTTCTTCGTGGTGATGTATTCGATTTCATCGGTCAACGAAGGCAAATACCGCGTACTTTCCGACGCGATAGTCGCGGCATTTCGTAATCCGGCGCGCAGTCTCGAGCCGATACAAATCGGTCAACTGTTGCGCGCGCCGATGCAGTCCGACAAGCCGTTCGAGAACAAGAAGCCGGTTATCGAGTTATTCAAGGTACCTTTCCCCGACAAGCCGGTAGAAGAACGCGTCGAGGACAAACACAGGTCGCCGGCCGATGCGTCGACCGATCCGCCAGACGATCCGCCGGCAAAAGAAGCCCAGACACTGGATGCCGCGGGACAGAAACTTGCCGACTCCATCGAATCCGCCATGGCGCAGCTGGTTGACGCAGGTCTCATCGAGGTGCGCCGCGACCGGCGCTGGATCGAAGTGGAAATCAAGTCGAGTATTCTATTTGCCTCCGGCAATTCCGAGCTGTCGGCGCGGTCGGAACCGGTGCTGCGCGAATTGGCCGAAACCCTGAAGCCGCTGAAGAACATCATTCACGTTGAAGGGTTCACCGACAATGTCCCGATCAACAATTTCGAATTCAGGTCCAACTGGGAGCTGTCGGCGGCGCGTGCCGCCAGTGTCGTGCACCTGTTTACGCGCCTGGGCGTCGATCCGCAGCGCATGGCGGCGATCGGCTACGGCGAATTCAGGCCGGTGGACAGCAACGATACGCCGGAAGGCCGGGCCCGGAACCGCCGCGTGGTCCTGGTGATTATGTCCGGCGCGGATGCACGCACCAGCGAACGCCTCAATCACCTGCAGACCACGCGGGAAGGCGCACTCGAGCCTCCCGGCGGCGAGCCGCCCGGGCAGCAAGCGGCGACGACCCTACCGCTGCCGCCGGGCTCCTCGGACAAAGGACCGGGGCCGTGAAGATCTGGACAGTCTCCAACCAGAAAGGCGGTGTCGGCAAGACCACCACGGCGGTGTGCCTTGGCGGGCTGCTCGCCGAGCAGGGACAGCGTGTTTTACTGCTGGACCTGGATCCGCAGGGTTCGCTGAGCGCCTATTTCCGTCTCAACCCGGACGCTGTTGAACACGGCGTCTATTCGCTGTTTGAGGCGCGCGCCAATGAGCGCGATGTACCGTTGCCAGGGATGCTGCTGCAGGCCACCGGTGTGGATCGGCTGTCGTTGATGCCGGCCTCCTCGGCGATGGCTACCCTGGATCG
>JAJDOI010000124.1 GCA_022340245.1 Thiogranum sp. | reverse complement strand
CAGCCTTGAAAACAGAGCGCCAAAACCGCCATTTATACCTAGAATCAAAATACGGGAAATCATAAAAACAGTAGTCCTGTAACGGGGTTATCCAGCCCACCTATTGTTACACACCAATACGGCGGAACGGTGCAATTCCGCCGAACAGCCGGTTCGATCGACCACCCACAGCGCTGTCAGCAACACTCGCGGTGCCTGGACAGAACGTTGAGGGAACGCGCACGGCGGGGCTGCCCGACCACGGGCCTGGAATTGACCCGTTGCTGTGCTTTGCCGGCCAGGTAATTCCACGTAGGAAATTGCCCCTTGCATTTCCCACACCCGCCGTCTACATTCTCACCAATGTCGCCATTTGGCGCCACATCAGAACCGAAGAACATTATAAATTTATATAATTTGAGCTCTTGCACGTGCCGCAAGCGCACCATCGGCAGATTGATTTATTCCCAGGCACGGCCTCCCTCTGGAAAGCGCGCGTGCGGTCGCTGTAATGACGTACTGCATGGAGACGGCACGGATCAAGACACCGGCTTGACATTATTCCTCACCCCGCTATTTGGTAACACATCAGACCAGTCCGGTAACCATAGCAACGGAACCGTGGGAAGAAATCACTAATGCACTGTTTTGTCGTCGCCTGGAACTTACCCGAGGAATTTCGGGACCGCCTGGAAGGCAGCCTGGCGACATCGACGGATATCTATGCAACGCTCGACACCAGCAGCCTGTGGTCGCGGCAGGAAGGTCGGCTCAGCGTGGCATCCATACAGTCTTCCCCGGCACACCACGGCGCGCGCTGCTATCGCAGCATCGATTCCAATGGCTTTACACTGGTCGACGGCGTGTGCGTTGATCTGCAGGGTGAATTCTCCGCATTCGACGCCGCGCAACTCACACAGCACTGGTCGCGGATCCCCGCCAGCGTGGACGGCCAATTCATCCTGGTACGCGGCCAGCAAGAGCCGGCGGAACTGGAAATCATCACTGACAGCCTGGGTGTTCTCCCGCTGTACTACGCCAAGGCCGGTTCCGGCTGGGTTTTCAGCAACTCCGTACAAGTCCTGAAAAACCTGCTGGTGCTGAACGAACCGGATCCTCTCGGTACCGCATCGTATCTGTCCATCGGCTGGTCCGTGGCCAACTCGACCCTGGTACGCGGTATCGAATGTCTACCGGGCGGACAACACTGGCGCTGGCGGGCGGCGCAGGACCAGCCCCGGCGAGACACTTATTTCGGCCGCGGCAACCTGGCTCGCACCGGTCAGAGCCGGCTGCCACCGGATGCCGTTGCCGAACTCGGCCGAACACTGCTGGATACTGTGCGCCCCCTCGGTGCTCTGGGCGAAATAGAATCTCCCATCACCGCAGGAAAGGACTCTCGCTTGATGGCGGCTTTGCTCGTCAAGGCCGGGGTACCGGCGATGTACTTCGCGACCGGTAGCGAGGGCGAGCCGGACATGGATATGGGACGGCAATTCGCCGGGCGTTTCCAGCTGCCGTTTCGCACAGCATACGACAACCAGTCAGCTACCGACGCCGAGTGGGAAGATGCGGTCTGGCGCCTGGTCAAGCAGACCGACGGGATGTCAACCCTGGCACACGTATGCACAGCACTGCGTGGCGATGACCAGCTATCTGCTCGTCGCGTTCATCTATACGGTGCCGGAGGCGAAATTGGCCGGGCCAATTTCTTCCAGCGCAAGGCACTGTATTATCTGTTGCCAACGGGACATGCGGGAGCCAAACGCGCGTTGCGTGACCTCATGGTGTCGTACCGCAGGAATCTGGTTCGTCCCGAAGCCGAGGCACTGGCGACCCGCTATCTGGATCAATTCGTCGATCGCATGCACGACGACGGATTTGCCAGCAGTGAGCTGGAAGCGCTGTTCTATATGGAAGAGCGGGTGCACCGTTGGGCAGGCAACAACTTTCGCCAGATTACCTCTCGTCGTGACGTGTTCACACCGTATTGCACCCGGGCATACGCTGTGGCGTCGTTCAGCATTCCGCTGTTGTACCGCTATGCCGATCATATTCACTATGAGCTGCTCGGGTATCTCGATCGCGACATGCAGCAGTTTCCGCTGGAGGTGCCCTGGTACCCGCAGCGGCCACTGCCGCTGACGGTGCAATTGCTCACACGATATTACGAACAAACCCGAATCGCGCGCCTGGTTTGTCGTATGCGCAATCGTATCCAGCGGCCCAAAGTCGCGCCGTCACGCCACAACGAACGCGCTGTATGGCTGGAGCGGTTCCTGCCAGGTTTGCGTGAGCGCGTGCTCGATCAATCATCAAGTCCGTTGTGGGACTATGTCGACCGGCCGCGCCTGGAGCACCTGCTGGATCCGGATACGCCGGCGGTGGAACGCTACCGTTCACAACCCTCACTGTTCGATACACTTACGCTGTTTCACTACGGTCTGGCCTGCGCGCCGCAGCCAGTGCTCCGGCGGACGTCGGGAGAAGGCGTACCGGTTACAAGCCAGGCACACTCGTCAACCAGGATCTGAGGGGGCCCCGGGATCGATCCGGTTACACCATCGCGCCCTCGAGCAAGCCTGCGCAACATGCTGGCGTGGCGGGCCTACAGTGAGTTCAGGTAGTTAACCAGATCGTTCTTTTCCTGTTTGGTGAAGCCGATATCGAAGCGGGTATTGTAGAAATCCACCACGGCTTCCAGGGTCGCTGCGTTGCCGCCATGGAAATAGGGTGCCCGCGATGCCAGCCCGCGCAGGATCGGCACCTTCATCTTGCCCAGGTCCGCACACATGCCGTTGACAAGACCCTTGCCCGGGTCGGTGGTGATGAACTTATCGCACGTCGCATCATTGCCGGGGGTACTCCCGGGGCAGTTCGGCGAGGTGACGGGGTTGGAGAAGAAAGGAATGCTGCCCGTCGCGCAGTAGAACGCGAACCGTGGAAAGTCCGGGGTCCAGGGCATGACAGTGACGCCGGTGCTGTTGTCCATGACGCCGAGGCGCTTCGGGTCGGCCGCGGTGTCATTGGCGACGTTCATGTTGCTATGGCACGTCGAGCACGTTCCGGGCTCCGTTCCGTCAGGATCCCCTTTTATGTCGTTAAGACCCGCGACGAAGTTGATGGTGAACACCTTGCTGTCAAACAGGGTCTCCCCGCGCGCAATCGACTCGCGCTTCGCCAGCTGTTTCCGGTTGTGGCCGACCAGCGCCGAGAAAGCGTCGAAGAGTTCGGAGCCGATGTTGACGCGCTCCGGCACAAAGTGCTTCTCCTTGATTCCCGCACAGACCAGTTCACCCGACAATCCCGTGGAGCACGGACTCGAGGAGGTCTGCCTCCAGTCCCAGAGGTTCTTCGGCCCCCCTGTTGCGCCGCTGCCATCGCCACCCGTGAGGTCCCGGGCCACCCTGTCGCGTACCTGGCCCGTGAACATCCCGGCCTGGAACTGAACGCCCTGCGTGACGGCAGTGTCGTCGGGTACCACGGTTGTCTGGCCGTGAAACAGCGTCGCGTTGATGAACTGGGTTCTCAGGTTCTCCTCGCGCGCGTCCCACATGATATCGAACTTCAGCGGGTTCTCATTATCCTGACCCAGGAAAGACACGTTGGCCGAGGGGAGCGGGCGGCGATAGACGGAGAGCAGATTGGCGGGCAAGCCGTGCTCGGCGTCAAGCTCGCATTCGTACGGGTCGTAGTCAGACATCAGGACCCATTCGGGCTCCGTGTTGCCGTCGAAAGTCATGTACGTCGCGTCCTGCGGCCCGAGCGGGTTCGGCGCATTCAGGCTGATACGGAAGTTACCGCGGCGGAACAGCTGGCTGCGCGCCGCGACGAACTGCCGGTGGCGCGGCTTGGCGGTGGCCCCGGGCGAAGTGGGACAGTCCGCAGCATCGATCGGCTGGAACAGGGCGGAGCGCCCCGCCGTTCTGCGGTACTGGGCCAGGATCTCCGGTGGACTCAAAGCCCAGCCGTTCTGCGGCTGGTGGCAGGTGAAGCAGGTGCGTCCGTTATTGGTGATATCCGCCGAAAAAAATCCGTTGTCCGAAGTCGTTGTCGGACCACCGGGCTGATAGGTGCCGATCGCTCCCGTGCGATCACCCAAAGCGAAGTACGCTTCGATCGTCGCCGGCGTCTTGCCTTTCAGGATCTGCTGGAGCATACCCCCACCCCGTGCCGTCCCGGCAATGGCGGCCATACCGGGCGCAGTGTGGAATGTATGTGGCGCCCTCGCTACGGTCACCCCCGTCCATACCGTGAGCCCCATCAAACAACACACAGTCAAAATTTTTCTTAATCTTTTCATGGCTACGTCCCCTCTCTGCCTGCACATTCGGGTGCTCGTGCGATTGTTGCAATGACATGCAGCAAAAGCCGGCGACCGGCGAGCTTCGCTCCGTAACGCCTTGCTCGGAGAACTAGATAACACGGGGAATCCCTCCTCCATCTTTAGGTGTAGACCCGAAGCGGGTCAAAAGCAAACAGGACGTGGCTGATCATGGCGTTCCCGCGGTCTCAGCGGCAATCAATTATTAGCTGCCATTCTTCTAGTAGTCAGGCGCCAAACTATGGGAAAAAAGACTTTGGTAGTCAGTGTATAAACAACTCGGGCTTGCGGGCATTCGGAGTCATGAGGTATACGTCGAACCGCGTTTAAAGGCCCGCCGCGGCTCTGCCATGGTCCGGCAACAAAAGCGCGTTCGCCGGTACGACGGTACTGGCCAGTCGCGCAGCACCCGGTCGCGAAGCCGTTGAACCTGTACCGGATACGCCGTCGCACCAATCCCGAGGCGT
>JAJDOI010000122.1 GCA_022340245.1 Thiogranum sp. | reverse complement strand
GCAACCGCGATAACCTCCTATATCGAGAGCTGGGCGGCGGGCGCCTCGAGCGGGGGCCGGCAGATCCAGCTGGTGGCGCCGATTGCCAAGACGCCCGGGTCCACTAAGACTTTCCCGGCTGACGTCAATACCACGACATTTAAAACCACCGTCTGGCCGCTGTTGACGGCCAACTGCTCCGGTTGTCATGTGGATACCTCGCCGACACCGCAGGCGCCGTTTTTCGCCAGTCCCGTCGTGGCTGATGCTTATGCGGCGGCCGAGTCGAAGATCAACCTGAACGACCCGTCATTGTCGCGCCTGGTGGTGCGTTTGCGTGACGAGTTTCATAACTGCTGGAGCGACTGTGCCAGCGATGCGACCGAGATGCAGAATGCCATCGCCGCGTTGTCGGGCTCGATTGCGCTCAACCAGGTGCAGGCACCCACGGTATTCAGTAATGCGCTGACCATGCAGGATGGCGTGTCCGCCGCCGGTGGCAATCGCTATGAAAACGACGTGATCGCCCTGTACGAGTTCCGCACGGGCTCGGGCAATACCGTTCTCGACCTGAGCGGTGTTGCTCCCGAGTTGAACCTGACCATCAGCGGCGACGTTGACTGGGTGGGCGGCTACGGTATCAGGATTAACGATGGCAAGGCCCAGGGATCGACCGCGGCCAGCAAGAAACTGCATGACCTGATAAAGGCGACGGGCGAGTACAGTATCGAGGCCTGGGTCGTGCCGGCCAACGTGGTGCAGGAAGGCCCGGCGCGCATTGTCAGTTATTCGGCCAGTACCAGTGCGCGCAACTTTACGCTTGGCCAGACGCAGTACAATTATGACTTCCTGCATCGCTCCAGTACTACCGATGCCAATGGCGAAGCCGCCCTGTCGACCGCCGACGCCGACGAACGCCTGCAGGCGACACTGCAGCACGTTGTGGTGACGTTTGACCCGGTAAACGGACGCCGCATCTATGTTAATGGCGCGTTCACCGGCGACATGGACAGCGCCACGCCGGGCAACCTCAATGACTGGGATGACAGTTTCGCGCTGGTGCTCGGCAACGAGGTCTCGAACGATCGCCTCTGGCAGGGTGTGCTCCGGCTGGTCGCTATCCATAACCGGGCGCTGACGCTGGAACAGATTCAGCAGAACTTTGCCGCCGGTGTCGGCGAGAAGTTCTTCCTGCTGTTCGGTGTTGGCGGCATCGGTGGGGTTCCCGACAACAGCTATATCATGTTCCAGGTGGAGCAGTTTGACAGCTACAGCTACCTGTTCAGCAAGCCCACCTTCATTAATCTCGACCCGAACGTGACCCCCGGCGGTATCGCTATCAAGGGTATGCGCATCGGCATCAACAGCAGGATCGCGGATGTCGGTCAGGCCTATGCCAATCTAGACGTCAGCGTGGATGGCGGCAGTTACGATCCGGCCACCGGCCAGCCGCTGTCGGATATCGGTACGGTTATCGCCCTGGAGAACGGGCCCAGTGCGTCGAACGCGGATGAGTTCTATCTGACCTTCGAGACACTGGGCACGGCAACCAATGTAGTTGTCGACAATCCGAGCACCACGCCGATACCGCTGCCCGATCCAGGTGCGGTGTCGAAGATCGGTTTGCGCACCTTTGACGAAATCGATGCGGCCATGGCGGCTGTGACCGGCGTGAAACCGGCTGATGTGCAGGCCACTTACCTGACTATGCGCCAGGCGCTGCCGGCTGTTGAAACCATACAGGGGTTCCTCGCCGCGCAGCAGATGTCGGTTACTCAGCTGGCTTTGACCTACTGCGATGCGCTGGTGGAAGACTCCGCACTGCGTAGCAATTTCTTCGGGCCGTTCGGTTTCAGCGCCTTCAGCTCGGACGTGGCCAGCGCTTTTGGCAGCGGTGATTCTACCGCCAAGAACCAGGTGGTGAGCGCGCTCTATGATCAGATGATAGGCCTTCCCGGTAGTGGGGCGGCGCTGGGTAATGCGCCGACGCGCGAGCAGGTCAAAATCGAGTTGATCGGTTATGACGCAGGTGGCGCCGAGGTGAACACCAGCAGCCTGTTCCATCGCATGACCACGGGCGGTGCCTGCGGTCTTTGCGATCAGGCGCGTACCCGGGCGGTTATCAAGGGTATGTGCGGGGCGGTGCTGGGCAGCGCAGCCATGCTGGTGCAATAGGAGAAACGAGCCATGAAACGTTACAGAAAAAGAGCACTGCACCCCAATGCACCCCTGTTGCATCCCGATCATCCGCGGCCTGTGACCCGGCGCGATTTCCTGCGCCAGGGCTTCATCTCCGGTGCGGGTATGGTGATGGGGGCGTCGATTTTCAGCCTGTTCGCCGACCCGCGTGCGGCCTATGCGGCGCTGTCCGGCGACCTCACCACGCTCGCCGGCAGTATCGGCTGCAGCATTGGCGGTGGCGGTGGCGTCGGCAAGACACCCTTTATTTGTTTCGACCTTGCCGGCGGTGCCAACATTGCCGGCTCCAATGTGCTGGTAGGTCGCAACAGCCAAATGGATTTCCTCAGTACCGCCGGCTACAGCAAGCTGGGCCTGCCGGGCGACCAGATCCCCGGTGTGGCGGAAACCACCCCGACTGCTACCAGTAACGGTGACCATACCGATACCACGCTGGGGCTGGCTTTCCATTCCGATAGCGCGTTTTTGCGCGGTATTCTCGAGAAAGCGGGGCCCGCACTGGGCAACGTTAACGGCGCGGTGATTCCGGCGCGTTCCGATAACGACACGGGCAACAATCCGCACAATCCCATGTACGGTATCGCCAGGGCCGGTGGTATCGGTGACGTGGTGACGCTGATCGGCTCGCGCAACTCGGATTCCGGTGGTAATTCCATGGCGCCCGCCATGCTGATTGACCCGGAGATCCGACCCACCAAGGTGGATCGTCCAAGCGACGTTACGGGCATGGTCGACACCAGCAACCTGACAACCATTCTCGGGCCCGATGACGTCGTGCCGGTGATGGAGTCCATCGTGCGCATAAGCGACCAGAAGCTAGGCTTGGTTAACACCGGCCTGGGCCTGAGTGGCGTGATCAACAACGGCCGCGATCTGGTAGTCAAGGACCTGGTGCGCTGCGGTTACCTCAATGCCGCCGATATCGCCGACCGTTTTGCCGGTGTAGACGTGGACCCGGCAAACGATACCGATATCGTGGGAACAACGGGCATATTCAGCGACGCCGAGTTCACCGGCAGCGATCGCGGCGAGTTCCAGAAAACCGCCTCGGTCATGAAAATGGTCGTCGACCGTCACGCGGGCGCCGGCACCATCGCCATGGGCGGTTTCGACTACCATACCGGTGACCGTTCGACCGGCGAGCTTCGCGACTTGCGTGCCGGCCGGTGTATCGGTGCGTGCCTGGCTTACGCCGCCATCCGTAACCAGCCATTGATGATTTACGTGTTCAGTGACGGTTCTCTCGCCAGCAACGGCATGATAGACAATTCAACGGATGGTCGCGGCAAGGGTGTATGGACCGGCGACAACTCGTCCACAGCGGCGTCGTTTTTCCTGGTGTACAACCCCGGTACCCCGCCGCAGATCATCAGCGACGGTCTTGTCACGACGTTGCAGCGTCAGCAGATCGGCTGGTTCCGCTCCGACGGGTCGGTGGACACCGCCAGCTCGCCCGCCGCCAACAACGTCAACCTGCTGGTCAACACCCTGCTGCTGAACTACATGGCGCTGAACGGTGACAGGGCCGGGTTCGAAACGCTGTTTCCGGGGCATGGACTGGGTAATACGGCATCGGTGGACAACCTCGTCGTGTTCGAGCCGTTGGCCTAGAGCCGCGCCACCCGGGGCCGTTACGGCGTCGTCGATGCGCCGGGCGCTTCCTGACCCTGTTTAAAGGTCCGCGCTATGACGCAGGCATCGACGCGGGCCGCACCCGCGGCTTTCAATGTGCGCGCCAGTTCGTTGAGCGTGGCGCCGGTCGTCATGACGTCATCGATCAGCAGAATGTGCGGATCCTCCAGTCGCCCCCGAACGCTGAACGCGCCGCGTATGTTGCGATGCCGGTGTCGTGCCGGCAGGCTGGACTGTGCCGACGTGTGCCGGCTGCGCTGACACCGGCAGCCGCTCAAATCCAGCCCGTTGCGGATCAGCGGACGGGCAATTTCCAGCGACTGGTTGTAGCCGCGCCGCCGCAGGCGGCGGGTGTGCAGCGGCACGGGCAGCAGTGCCGGCGCCCCGGCCATTGGCAGCCCGCCGGCCACGAGTTCAGCGAGCAGCAATTCACCCAGCAGGCGTGCGGTGGCCAGGTCGCGACCAAATTTCAGGCTGTGAATCCATTGGTCGATGGGCGGCTGGTAGCCGAACAGGGCGAAACAGCCATCCAGCGCAGGTGGATTATGCAGACATGCCGCACACAGTACGGTGCGCGCGCCATCGGGTAGCGGAAGGCTGCAACGTTGACAGCTGTGGAGCAAGCGGGGCAGTTCTTCCCGGCAGGGCCGGCAGAGTTCCAAGCCGGCCTCTCCGGGCGCCAGGCATAGCCGGCAGCGCGGTGATAAAACCCGCGAACGTATATAATCCAACCAGTTGTAAACCATCGGCAACCCTCCTTGGTTGACAGCGGTGTGCGGGCAACGCATAGTTCCCGTCCGGCCACAATTGTAACTGATTGAAGTTTATGTCCGAATCAGAATTTTCCGCGGCTGTCGGCACCGGCGTCCATATGCTGCCGGGGCGCAAGGCGCGCTCGGCGGCGGCGGTTTTCAACTACGGCAACATTATTGCCATCGTCGTTCCGGTGCCGCTGGGCATGTTGTGGCTGGGGCTGTCCATGCTGGTGTATGCCATGAACCGGCACCATCCCAACCCCAAGGTCGGCCACTACACGCAACAGGCGGCTTACCGTTTTTACGGGGTTGCCGGGTTTTTTGTCGCCGTTGCCACATTTATTCCCGGTGGTGGCTGGAACTATTACATGGCCGCCTGGGCGCTGGGCGCCGCGATCCTGATTCCCTGGTCGATATTCGATCTAATCCGTATCCGGCGTGACCGCTGGGACGACCTGCAGATACCGGTAGAAGCCAATGACACAAACCGCCACTGAATCCGATCGCGCACCGCTGTCCGCTGGCCTGCGCTTTGACTGGCGCCTGGATGAGGTAGAGGCGCTGTATGATATGCCCTTTAACGACCTGCTGTTCCGCGCGCAGTCGGTGCACCGCGAGCACTTCGATCCCAATGCGGTACAGGTCAGTACCCTGTTGAGCATCAAGACCGGGGGCTGCCCGGAAGACTGCGGCTATTGCCCGCAAAGCGTGCATCATGAGGCGTCGGTGCCCGCCGAAAAACTGATGGACGTAGATGCCGTGGTGGAAGCGGCAAGAAACGCCAGGCAGGCCGGTGCGAGCCGCTTCTGTATGGGTGCGGCCTGGCGCAATCCGCGCGGCCGCAACTTCGAGCGCGTGCTGGAAATGGTCGAGCGGGTACGGGCCGAAGGCCTGGAGACCTGCGTGACGCTGGGTATGCTCGACGCCGGGCAATCGCAGCAGCTGAAAGCCGCCGGTCTCGATTACTACAATCATAACCTCGATACGTCGCCCGAGTTCTATGGCGAGATCATCAGCACCCGTACCTACGAAGATCGGCTGGAAACACTGCAGCACGTGCGCAACGCAGGGATCAACGTCTGTTGCGGCGGCATTGTCGGCATGGGCGAGGCGCGCGGCGACCGCGCCTCTTTGCTGCTGCAGCTGGCTTGCCAGGCGCCGCACCCGGAAAGTGTGCCGGTCAATCTGCTGGTGCGCGTCGAGGGCACCCCGCTGGCCGATGAGTCGGCTCTCGATCCCTTCGAGTTCGTGCGCACCATCGCGGTTGCACGCATCCTCATGCCGCAGTCGCACGTGCGCCTCTCCGCGGGACGCGAATCCATGAGCGATGAGTTGCAGGCGTTATGTTTCCTCGCCGGGGCCAACTCGATTTTTTACGGTGAGACGTTGCTGACTACGCCGAACCCGGACGCCGCGCACGATCGCCAGCTGTTCGAACGCCTGGGGCTTAAGGCCGTTTGAGATCGCATGCAGGACCTGGCCGCGGCGCTTTCGGCGCGTAAACAACAACAGCTGTACCGCACCCGGCTGACGCTCGACGGGCCGCAGGGGGTGGTTGTCAGCATCGATGGTCGCGACTACCTGTCTTTCTGCAGCAATGACTACCTGGGGCTGGCCAACCACCCGCAGCTGATCGCCGCTTTCAAGGAAGGCGTTGACCGTTTCGGGGTCGGTAGCGGGGCAGCGCACCTGATTACCGGTCACAGTTACGCGCACCAGGCGCTGGAAGAGGAGCTTGCGGCCTTTGTCGGGCGGCCGCGTGCGCTGTTGTTCTCTACCGGCTACATGGCCAACCTGGGCGTGGTGACAGCTTTGACCGGGCGCGGTGACGAAATTTTCGAAGACCGTCTCAACCACGCTTCGCTGATCGATGCCGCTGCCTTGAGCACGGCGAAACTGGTCCGCTACCCGCACAACGACATGCAGGCGCTGCAGCAGAAGCTCTCGGCAAGCCGGGCCCGGCAACGCCTGATCGCCAGCGACGGCGTCTTCAGTATGGACGGTGACTGCGCGCGCCTGGTCCCCATGCAGGCACTGGCCCGGCAGTCCGATGCCTGGCTGCTGGTTGATGACGCTCACGGTTTCGGGGTGCTCGGCGAGCAGGGGCAGGGCTGGTGTGTCGATCAACTGGGGGCGGGCACGGACAACCTGGTGTTAATGGCGACACTCGGCAAGGCCCTTGGAACCGGTGGCGCCTTCGTTGCCGGCAGCGAAGCGCTTATCGAAACCCTGATCCAGCAGGCGCGCACCTTTGTCTACACCACGGCGGCGCCACCAGCGCTGGCCTGGGCAACGCGCGCGGCATTGCGCCTGGTACAGGCGGGTGACGGTTTGCGGGAGCGGCTGTTGCGCAATATTGACTACTTCCGCCGCGGCGCAGCCGAACTGGATGTGCCCCTCATGGCCTCCGAGACCGCCATCCAGCCGGTCGTGGTTGGTGCCGCCGGTGCGGCCCTGGCGCTGAGTGCGGCCCTGCGACAACGCGGTCTACTGGTCACCGCGATACGTCCACCGACCGTGCCACAGGGCGCGTCGCGTCTGCGGGTTACCTTGTCGGCCAGCCACAGCATCGAACAGCTGGATCGTTTGCTGGGGGCATTGGCTGACTGCTACCGGGAGTGCCTCCATGTTGTACCATGAGTCGCGCGGCGCGGGCCCCGACCTGGTGATGGTTCACGGCTGGGGCATGCATTCCGCGGTCTGGTCTGATTGGGCCGATAGTCTCGCTACCCGGTTCCGCGTTCACCTGGTCGATCTGCCGGGGCACGGCCGGAGTGACTATTCCACAGGGTCCGGCCTGGATGACTGGTCCGCGGCGGTAGCCGAGGTGGCCCCCCCCGGGGCCTGCTGGCTGGGCTGGTCGCTGGGCGGGCTGGTGACGTTGAATGCGGCGCGGCTTTACCCGCAAATGCTGCGCGGACTGGTGCTGGTGGCGAGTACTCCCCGTTTTGTCACGGCCCAAGACTGGCCGTGCGCGGTCGATGCCCAGGTATTCGAGCAGTTTGCCGGGCAGCTGCAGCAGTCTGTTGAACGCACCCTGGTACGCTTCCTGTCACTGCAGGTGCGCGGTGCGGATGGCAGCGCCGAGCTGCTGAGGCGCTTGCGCACGGCGTTGAAAGAGCGACCCCAGCCGCCCCCCGAGGCGCTGCATGCGGGCTTGCAACTGTTGCGAAACAGCGACTTGCGCGCCACCTTATCTGCCCTGGATATCGTGCCGCACTGGCTGTTCGGACAGCGTGATACGCTGGTGCCGGCGAGCGTCGGGAGCCGGCTGCCCGGGCTCCAGGCGGTCATCGAGGGCGCCGGTCATGCGCCGTTCCTGTCGCGCCCACAACTTTGTTCGGCTCGTATCACTGACTGGGTGGTGCAGGCCGCTACCGCGTCGGGTCGCCATGCAAGCGGCTGATCAACGGCCGGACAAGGCGCTGGCGCGGCGCAGTTTCGAGCACGCCGCGGCGGGTTATGACGAGGTTGCCGTGTTACAGCAGGAGGTGGCGCAAAGGTTGCTGCAGCGGCTCGATCTGATGAAGCTTCAGCCGCGCCGAGTGCTCGACCTGGGCTGCGGCACCGGACAGTGCATTCCCGGCCTGATGTCGCGTTACCGCGCCGCCGACGTAGTTGCGCTGGACATCGCCATGCCGATGCTGTCGCGGGCGCGCCGCCGCGGCCGGTGGCTGCGCAAACCGCGCTGTGTGTGCGCGGATGCCGAGCGCCTGCCTTTCGCCGACGCCTGTTTTGACCTGGTGTTCTCTAACCTGATGTTGCAGTGGTGCACGGATCTCGAGCGTGTTTTCGCGGAGCTGCAGCGCGTGCTGCACCCCGGCGGCCTGCTGCTGTTTACCAGTTTCGGCCCGGACACCCTGGGCGAGTTGCGCGACAGCTGGGCACAGGTGGACGGCTATAACCATGTCAACGCCTTCGAGGATATGCACGATGTCGGTGACGCCTTGCTCAAGGCGCGTTTTGCTGCGCCGGTCATGGATGTGGAGCGCATCACGGTGACCTATCCCGACGTGTGGCGGCTGATGCGCGAGCTGAAACACATCGGCGCCCACAACGTTACCGCCGGCCGGCCGCGCGGGCTGACGGGCAAGCGTCACATGCAGGGCCTTGTGCAGGCGTATGAGCGATTCCGGCGCGACGGTGTACTGCCGGCGAGTTACGAAATCGTCAACGGTCATGCGTGGGGGACGGAAACCAGTGACACGGTCAGCCTGTCAATCGATCAGTTGAGGCGTGTATGACGCGAGGTTATTTTGTTACCGGTACCGATACCGGGGTGGGCAAGACCCGCTTCAGCCTGGGTTTGATGGCCCTGCTACAGGCGCAGGGGCACGTGGTAACCGGCATGAAGCCGGTCGCCAGTGGCTGCCGGGCAACGTCGGCGGGACTCGTGAATGGTGACGCCGCGCGCCTGCAGGCCCAGGCGTCGTTCACAGTGCCCTATCATCAGGTTAATCCTTACGCCTTCGAACCGGCGATCGCGCCTCACCTGGCGGCCGAGGCACAGGGGCTAAGCATAGAGATCGAAGTTATTCGCCAGGCCCTGTCGGGGTTGACGCAGGCGGCCGACCGGGTCGTCGTCGAAGGTGTCGGCGGGTGGCTGGTGCCGATCAATGCCACCCAGACCATGGCCGATGTCGCAGTTGCCCTGGGTCTTCCGGTGATAATGGTTGTCGCTGTACGGCTCGGTTGCCTTAATCATGCCATGTTGACGGCCGCGGCGATCGAGGCGGCCGCGGTGCCCTTTGGCGGCTGGGTCGCCAATCGCCTCGACCCGGAATGCGAGGAGGCCGACGAACTGGTCGCTGCGCTGCGCCAGCGGCTCGCGGCGCCGTTCGTGGGAGAGCTGGATTTCAGCGCAGACGATCGCTCAACGGCGGATCAGTTGAGGCATATGCGCCTGGAGTCGTTCAGTCCGCCTGGCGCTTGACCCGGATGATTTCCCGCGTTGCGGGTTCGTAGCCGTTTTGCTTGGCTTTCTCCAGCCACGCCAGCGCCTGGTCGTAGTTCGGCGTGCGGGTGTTGGCATACAGCTTGCCCAAGTGGTACTGGGCCGGCGGATAGCCCTGATCGGCGGCTTTCTGAAGCCAGGTTTTCGCCTGTTCAGGGTTCGGGTCGACCCCTGACCCCTCCAGGTAACAAATACCGACTTTATACTGCGCGGTGTCCAGTCCCTGGTCGGCAGCCTTCAGATACCATTTGAAAGCCTGTTCCGGATCTTCATCTACCCCGCGGCCTTTTTCATAGCGATAGCCGACGTCATACTGGGCTTCCAGGCTGCCCGCTTCGGCCTGCGCCAGTTTGCGCTCGAACACGGCTTCTCGGTCGGCAAATGCGGTGGCCGTGAGCAGCGCTATCGCTATCGCGATCAGTGCTTTGAACAGAATCTTCATAGTCCCGGTCCTTGCGCGTCCGTGCGTCTGAATCAGTGAGTGGATTCAACGCTTATTCGTATATTGCGTAATTTCGGCCGCCTGGATGTTGACTTGAATGTGGGGGGGCGTCGCCGCGTGCTATGCTACGCACCAACAAGCAAGGGCGTGATTAAGAATATCCTTAAATAATTACATTATTATGTACAAAGTGATAGATATAGTTAATTTTTATGCCTATAAACTTTAATTTTTTTTGCACCTCTTTTGATCGCTGGGGTAGCATGCGGTCCTGTGTGCGGGCCGGCAGTTTTTTCCAGCGGCCCAAGCTGTTATAGAGGTAACGCGGTGGTTGCAACCCAGTTTGACCAGTTTGCCAGCCCCCGTCGGTTCCTCATTCGGCCCAACTGCTCGCTGCCTTGGCCGCAGGTCGTACGCTTTTACCTCGGTATGCTGCTGGTGTCCTTCGGTATCGCGATAGGGTTTGCGCTGCAGGGTGCTTGGCCGATTCTGCCGTTCGCCGGCCTCGAAATGCTGGCACTTGGTGTTGCTTTATATATAGTCGCGCGGCGCGCGACCGACTGGCAGGAAATCTCGATTAACGGCGATCGTATCAACATTGTTGATCACGAGCGCGGTCGGGAACAGGCGCGCTCCTTTCAACGCGCCTGGGCACAAGTCATACACGAGGCTGCGGCGATAAAGGGTCACCCCTCGAGGCTGAGTATACGTTCGCACGGTCGGAGTGTTGAGCTCGGCTGTTGCCTTAACGAAGATGAAAAACGCTACCTGGCGGAACATTTGAGCCGTGCGGTGCGCTCGTTATAAATGAATAATTGCGGATGACGCACAGTCTGTGTTGTCATTGAGCATGAAAGCAGATTTCAGGAGTTGGAAGGAGAGATGTTGGCAATGTTGGTAAGCAAAACAAAACGAGCGCTGACGGCGATCGCGGGCGTGGCATTAGTGTTGAGTGCGACATCCGCCGCCGCCGATTATGCCTTGAATCTCACGCCCGGTGTCACGCCGATCAGTCACGAAGCGCATACACTGCACATGTTGATAATGGAGGTCTGTGCGGTCATCGGTCTCATCGTATTCGGCGCGATGTTCATTTCCATTATCAAGCACCGCAAGTCCAGGGGGGTCAAGCCGGCCCAGTTTCACGAGAGCACGGCCGTGGAAATCGTCTGGACTATTGTGCCGTTCCTTATCCTGGTCGGTATGGCGATCCCGGCAACCAAGGCGCTGGTGGCCATGGAGGATACCAGCGACGCGGATCTCAGTATCAAGGTTACCGGCTACCAGTGGCGCTGGGGCTATGACTACGTCGACGACGGTGTGAGCTTTATCAGTACCCTGGCCACTCCAAAAGAAGAGATCTACAACCAGCAACCCAAAGGCGAAAATTACCTGCTGGAGGTAGACCATCCCCTGGTCGTGCCGGTCAACAAGAAGGTGCGTCTGCTGATTACCTCCAACGACGTGATTCACGCCTGGTGGGTTCCCAAGCTGGGCATGAAGAAAGATGCAATCCCCGGATACATCAATCAGATGTGGTTCAAGATTGAAAAGGAAGGCACCTACCGCGGCCAGTGCGCCGAGTTGTGCGGCAAGGATCACGGCTTTATGCCTATCGTCGTGGTGGCGAAAAACGAAGCCGACTACCAGCAGTGGGTGGCCGACCAGAAAGGCGTGGCGACAGCCGACAAGGAAGCCGCGCAGCGTGACTGGAGCAAGGCTGAGCTCATGGCGCGGGGTGAGAAGGTTTTCACCGGTACCTGTGCCGCCTGTCACCAGGCCAGCGGCGAGGGCATACCGGGAACATTCCCCGCGCTCAAGGGTGGTGCCATAGCGACCGGACCGAAGGCGGACCACCTGGCGCTGGTGATGCATGGCAAACCGGGTACCGCCATGGCGAGTTTCGCCGGCCAGCTGAGCGACACGGATCTTGCCGCTGTAGTCACCTACGAGCGCAACAGCTGGGGCAACGACACCGGCGACTTGGTTCAACCTTCTGAAGTAAAAGCAGCCCGCTAAGGGTCGTGGAGGAGTAAGTCAATGAGTACCGCAACGACACACGACGCACATAATGAAGAGCACCCGAGCGGTCTGATGCGCTGGGTCACCACTACCAACCACAAGGACATCGGTACCCTGTATCTGTTGTTCGCATTGATGATGTTCATCGTCGGTGGCGCGATGGCAATGATTATCCGCGCCGAGCTGTTCGAGCCGGGACTGCAGTTCGTCGAGCCGCAGTTCTTCAATTCCATGACCACCATGCACGCGCTGGTGATGATCTTCGGTGCGGTGATGCCGGCCTTTGTAGGCCTGGCGAACTGGCTGATTCCGATGATGATCGGTGCGCCGGACATGGCCTTGCCGCGCATGAATAACTGGAGTTTCTGGATCCTGCCGTTCGCGTTCGCGATCCTGCTGAGCACGCTGTTCATGGAAGGCGGCGCACCGGCCGGTGGCTGGACCATGTATCCGCCGCTGGTGCTGCAGACCGGCAATGCCTTCCCGTTCCTGATCTTCTCCGTCCACCTGATGGGTATTTCTTCCATCATGGGCGCCATCAACGTCATCGTCACCATTGTCAACATGCGCGCGCCGGGCATGACCATGATGAAGATGCCGTTGTTCGTATGGACGTGGTTGATCACAGCCTACCTGCTGATCGCCACCATGCCAGTGCTGGCCGGCGCCGTGACCATGCTGCTGACGGACCGCTTCTTCGATACGTCTTTCTTTAACGCTGCCGGCGGTGGCGATCCGGTAATGTTCCAGCATATCTTCTGGTTCTTCGGTCACCCGGAAGTCTACATTCTGATTCTGCCGGCTTTCGGCATCGTTTCGCAGATCGTCCCTACGTTTGCGCGCAAGCCGCTGTTTGGCTACAGCTCGATGGTCTATGCGACCGCCTCGATCGCGTTCCTGTCGTTCATCGTCTGGGCTCACCATATGTTTACCGTGGGCATGCCGCTGACCGGTGAACTGTTCTTCATGTACGCCACCATGCTGATCGCGGTGCCGACGGGGGTCAAGGTGTTCAACTGGGTTTCCACGATGTGGAGAGGCGCCATGACCTTCGAGACCCCGATGCTGTTCGCGCTGGGGTTCGTCGTCATGTTCACCATCGGCGGATTCTCCGGGCTGATGCTGGCGATGGCGCCTGTGGACTTCCAGTACCATGACACCTATTTCGTGGTGGCGCACTTCCACTACGTGCTGGTTACCGGTGCAGTGTTTGCCATCATGGGCGCCTCGTACTACTGGATGCCGAAGTGGACCGGCCACATGTACGACGAGAGACTGGGTAAGCTGCATTTCTGGCTGTCGACGATTTCGGTCAATGTCCTGTTCTTCCCCCAGCACTTCCTGGGTCTGGCGGGTATGCCGCGGCGTATCCCGGACTACTCGGTGCAGTTTGCCGGATTTAACGAGATCTCCAGTATCGGTGGTTTCGCGTTTGGCCTGACCCAGTTGCTGTACGTGTATATTGTCTTCAAGACCATCAAGGGGGGCGCGAAGGCGACCGACCAGGTGTGGGAAGGTGCGCACGGACTGGAGTGGACACTGCCTTCGCCGCCGCCGTACCACAGTTTTTCAACGGCACCGGAAGTCAAGTAGCGACACGGGGTAAGCGGGCACCTGCGGGTGTCCGCGATGATGTATGAGCGAAGCAACCCAGAAGAAGCGGGCACGCGTCATGGCTATTGTACTGGCGTTGGTCGCAGTAGCGTTCTATCTCGGTTTTATCTGGGCTACCGCCAACGGTTTTTGAGCTATGACGCACAGCGCCGAGCAGGGTAAGAAACGGACGTTGCGGCAAACGCTGCTGATTGTGCTGGGCATGTTCGGCTTTGTTTTTGCCCTGGTCCCGCTTTACAGCGTGCTGTGCGATGTCACGGGGCTGAACGGCAAGACCCGCAACCAGCCCGAGCGGGTGGTCTATACCGAGCCTGACCTGTCGCGCACCATTACCGTCGAGTTCCTGGCCAACGTTAATGAATCGATGCCCTGGGATTTTCATCCGGCTGTGACGCGTATGAAGGTTCATCCTGGGCAGGTCCGCAAGACCTCGTTTTATGCGCGGAACCTGAGTTCCGACACCATGGTGGGTCAGGCTGTGCCGAGTGTCGCGCCCGGTCTGGCGGCTCTGCATTTCAGGAAGACGGAGTGCTTCTGTTTTACCGAGCAGAGGTTTGCCCCGGGTGAGTGGCGGGATATGCCACTGGTCTTCATGGTCGATAAGGACCTGCCGGAGGACATCACGACACTGACGTTGGCCTATACATTTTTTGATAAACAGATATTAGTGGATTAAAACACCAAAGATGAGGATGTTGGAATGAGTGAAGCACATGGCGGTTATTACGTACCGCACGGTACGCACTGGCCGATCGTCGGTTCGATCGGGCTGACGACGCTGTTGGTTGGCCTGGCCAACTTTCTGAACGGCTCGAGTGTCGGAACTACCATGATGGTAGTCGGCCTGGGTATCGTCTTCTTCATGATGTTCGGCTGGTTCGGCCAGGTGATCCGCGAGAGCGAATCGGGAACCTACAATGACCAGGTCGACAAGTCCTTCCGCTGGGGTATGGGCTGGTTCATTTTCTCCGAGGTCATGTTCTTCGCGGCGTTCTTCGGTGCTTTGTTCTACGCGCGGATTTTTTCGGTGCCCTGGCTCGGCGGTGCCGACGTTGAGACCAACGAGCTCCTCTGGAACGGCTGGGAAGCCATGTGGCCGACCAACGGCCCCGGTGATGTCGGCGGCGAGTTTGAATCAATGGCCGCCTGGGGCATACCGGCCATCAACACCCTGTTGCTGCTGTCGTCCGGCGTGACCGTGACCTTTGCGCACTGGGCACTGAAGAAGAATAGCCGTGGACCGCTGGTGATGTGGCTGCTCGCGACCGTGGTGCTGGGCTTCAGCTTCCTCGCGCTGCAGATTTTCGAGTACACGCACGCCTACCATGAGATGAATCTGACCCTGGGGTCGGGTATTTACGGATCGACCTTTTTCATGCTGACCGGGTTTCATGGCTTTCATGTCACCATCGGCGCGATCATGTTGACGGTTATTATGTTGCGTTGCGCGAAGGGGCACTTTACCCCGGATCATCATTTTGGCTTTGAGGGCGTGGCCTGGTACTGGCATTTTGTCGACGTGGTGTGGCTTGGCCTGTTCATTTTCGTTTACATCCTTTAGGCCGGTTCCGCCTAAAAAAGCGCCGCAATGCGGCGCTTTTTTTTGCTTTTTCGATTGGCCGCCGGAAAGGGTCAGGGCCCGTTATCCACGGTTGCGGGTGCTTTGGGGTAAATGCCGTGCGGTTTGATATGGCCGGTGAATATCCCCAGCATCAACAGGCCGAACAACGAAACTGACAGGATGATGCGTACTGTCAGCGCCTTAGCGGTGCGCTCTGTCTGCCCCTTGTCCTTGAGCAGAAAGAACATCCCGCTACCCAGGCTGACGAGAATGGCGACAAGGGTAAGAACGATTAGTGTCTTTATAAGCATTGAAATAACCACGCTGGATTCTGCCCGGCCAGTATAGGTGATGCGGCCCCTTTCACCAAGGCGCCCCGGCCGCCACGCGCATCCCGGTTTATATGGGCATAGCAGATTTCGCTTGCGGGCTCCGGGAGCGCTGCGTAATCTTCCGTCATGCATTTTGGCAGCCTGGAATTCTCTCCCGGCCGCTGGCCGACGGTAATTACCCTTGTTGTGTTCGGGCTTTTGCTGTCGCTGGGGTTCTGGCAGCTCGACCGCGCCGCTGAGAAGCGCGCATTGCTGGCGCAGTACCACGCCGGTGCGGGTGCCGCGCCACTGAGACTCGATGCGAAGCTTCACTCGGTGGAGGGTTTGCAGTATCAACTGGCCAGTGCAACCGGCAGCTATGACGCCGCGCACCAGTTTCTGCTGGATAATCGCACCCACAATGGTGTTGCCGGATATCAGGTGCTGACCCCATTGAGGCTGAAACGCGGCGCCGCCGCCGTCCTGGTCAATCGCGGCTGGGTGCCTCTCGGTACCAGCCGTGAAGTGCTGCCGCCGATCCCGGTTGACGGCACTGAACGTACGGTTACCGGCCGGATCAAGCAGCCCTCGCTCAAAGGATTCACCCTTGGTGAGGAACAGCCGAGGCGTGGCTGGCCTTACCGCATCCAGCGCACTGATATCGACAGGCTGGCGAATGAGCTGGGGTATCCGCTGCTGCCGCTGGAACTGTTGCTCAATCCGGACCAGCCGGACGGCTACGTCCGGGAGTGGCACCCGTTGACCTTTGGCCCCGAGCGCAACGTCGGTTACGCCGTGCAGTGGTTCTCCATGGCGGCGGTTTTGGTAATTATCTACCTCGCGGTTAATTTGCAAAAAAAGGTAACATCATGACGACGCACGTCCCGGACACGGCGGCCCGCACCCGTTCGCGTGCCTCTTTGCTGCTAGTTTTTGCCCTGTTTGCGGCGCCCGTTGTGCTGGCATGGCTGCTGTTTTTTGTCTTTCCCGACTGGGTGCCTACCTCGACGGTGAATAACGGTACGCTGATCAAGCCGGTCAGGCCCTTGCCCGCCTTTGCGCTGACAACCGTGAGCGGCGACAGCGTCGATGCCGGGTTCCTGCAGGGCAAGTGGACCTTCATTTACCTGCACCAGGGAGCCTGCGACAGGGACTGTGTGGAGCAGCTGTACAAAGTGCGCCAGGTACGCTTGACGCAGGGTAAGAATATCGACCGTCTGCAACGTCTGATGCTCTGGGACGCCGCCGGGGTGGACGAGGCTGCACGCAACGAGTTGCAGCAGCATTTCCCGGGCCAGGTGATTGCGCTCCTGCCAGCCAACGGCAATGGACTGGTCCCGGTGTTCAATGTCGACGGGAAGCCGCCCCTGGTTGCCGAGCGTATCTACCTCGTTGATCCCGTGGGTAATCTCATGATGATGTATGCGCCGGGCGACGAGCCGCGCGGGATGGTCAAAGACCTGGAAAGACTCTTAAAATACTCCGGATTGGGTTAGAATACGCCGTTAGGCCCGATGGGCCGACGGGTCCATCAATACGGCATGCGCTGGGGACATGATGAGCTATTCAATGGCGGCCACTGCCGCGATTCCATGGCGCGACTATCTGGGTGTTTGCAAGCTCAAGGTGGTTGCACTGATCGTTTTTACCGCCCTGGTCGGTATGTTTCTGGCTGTGCCGGGGATGGTGCCATGGCAGCCCCTGGTCTTCGGCACGCTGGGTATCGGCATGGCGGCCGCGTCGGCCGCGGCTATCAATCATGTCGTGGACCGGCAGGTTGACGCGCGCATGAGCCGTACCGCCAGTCGTCCTGTTGCCAGCGGCCACTTGACCGGGCGCAACTGTCTGGCTTTCGCGCTGACGCTCGGTGCACTGGCTATGTGGATTCTGGTGCAGTTCGTCAACCCGCTCACCGCGGCCCTGACTTTTGCTTCGCTGATCGGCTACGCGGTGATTTATACGCTGTACCTGAAGCGCGCCACACCGCAGAACATTGTCATTGGCGGTGCGGCGGGTGCTGCGCCCCCGGTGCTGGGCTGGACGGCTGTTACCGGCCACATCGACCCCAACGCGCTGCTGCTGTTTCTGATTATTTTCGTCTGGACGCCGCCGCATTTCTGGGCGCTGGCGATTCACCGGCGTCATGAATATGCCAAGGTCGATATCCCGATGTTGCCGGTTACCCACGGGGTGGACTTCACCCGGCTGCAGGTGTTGTTGTACACCGTGCTGCTGGTGGTGGTGACAGTCATGCCTTACGCGACGCGCATGAGCGGCCTGGTGTATCTTGTGGGCGCTATGGCCCTGGGCATCGGCTTTCTCTACCATGCCTGGACATTGATGAGCGACGACAGTGGCAAACAGGCGATGAAGACCTTCGGTTACTCGATTATTTATCTGATGGCGCTGTTTGCTTTTCTCCTGATCGACCATTACATGTTGATTCACCTGCCGATTTAGCCATGTACACCGCGACGGCGCTGCCGTGGCGGTGCTGTTGTCTACGCCCACGTTCATCTTAGAGTCCGCGCCTGTCGGTTCGAACGCATTGCGCTCTGTTGTTTGACGATCGTTGCAACGTTTCACCCCCCCCGTGTCGATTTTTTCAGGCTGGCGGCGCTGTTAGACTGCCCGCGGCTGTCACCTGCCGGGTTTTCGATGGCTGCGCCGGCCGCAATGGGCAGACGGCTCGATGTGCAGCTGCCGCAGGCACGCCGCGGGTGGTCACGTGCAGCGTATTTGATCGTGGTCAAATACGCGGGTGCAGCGTTCGTGTTTGAATCCGGCACAGGTTGCGACCGGCCACCGTAAGGGTTTTCCCCCGGGGTGCGGCGCCAGCCGGGAATCGAAACTGCGGGGATTCGTCTATGAAGGCATGCGTTTATATACACACCAATCACAAGCAGATTGTGGGCGCCCATGTTGCGGAGCACGCCTTGCGTCGCTACTCCAGCAACAATGACAAGTTCGACGTCAAGTTTATACAGCTGAAGGATTACCCGTTTTTCAGTGCCCGAGAGGGGCAGCTCTACCTGCGTGACGGCATGCGCCGACCCTGGCTGAACAATGACTTGCAGTCATTCACGCCGTTGCGCTTTATGCCGCCCGAGCTGATGGGCTATGAGGGACGTTCGGTGGTGATCGATCCGGACATCTTCGCCGTCTCCGATGTCTGGGATCTGTTGTCGCGCGATATGCAGGGCAAGGCCGTCATGTGCCGGCCGCGCACCGGAACCAAGGGTAAATTCGATCGCTGTCTCGCCAGCAGCGTCATGCTGCTGGATAACGCCAGGCTGAGGCACTGGAAAGTCGAGGACAATTTCAACGAGATGTTCGAGGGCAAACGGGACTACATGAACTGGATTTGCCTGAAGACCGAGCCGGCAGGAAGTATCGGTCTGTTTGAGAATGAATGGAATGACTTCGACAGGCTGACCGCGAAGACGCGCATGTTGCACACCACCAAGCGCAAGACCCAGCCGTGGAAGACCGGCTTGCCCATAGATCACCGGCCGCGCGAAAAATTTCCCTATTTTCCGCCGCTCGCCTGGGTGATGAAGGCGCGGCGCAAGATGTTCGGTGAGTACGCCTTTCTGGGCCACTACAAACCGCATCCGGACCCGAACCAGGAGAAACTGTTCTTTGGTTTGCTCAAGGAATGCCTGGAACAGGGTAAGGTCAGCGAGACAATGATCCGCGAACAGATGAATCAGAACCACGTGCGTCACGATGCCTTCGAAGTTCTGGACAAGACGCCGCCGTTGTCGCCGGCATGATTGCCGCTGATTGACGGATTGCCTGTCCTGGCCGGGTTGCCATGACGGGCTGCTCTGCGACACACAGTTGCCGGAGGACGGATCGGCCATGGAATATTGTGTTTTTATTCATACCAATCACAAGCAGATTGTCGGCGCCCTGGTTGCCGAGTATGCCCTGCGGCGTAACTCAAACAACAACGACAAGTTCGACGTTCGCATTATCCGGCACGAAGACTACCCGTTTTTCCGCGAACACGAAGGTCGGCTCTACCTGCGTGATGGCGTCAAGCGACCCTGGTTCAACGACGACCTGCAATCTTTCACGCCATTGCGCTTCATGCCGCCGGAATTCATGGGGTACCAGGGACGTGCCGTGGTTATCGATCCGGACATTTTTGCTGTGGGTGATGTCTGGGAACTCCTGTCACGGGACATGCACGGCAAGGCCATCATGTGCCGCCGGCGCGCCGGGCCCAAGGGTGCCGTGGACCGTTGTCTGGCCAGCAGTGTCATGCTGCTGGACAATGAAAAACTGACGCACTGGAACGTCGCGGATACTTTCGAGCGGATGTTTACTTTCGAACAGGATTATCAGCCCTGGATCTGCCTGAAAGACGAGCCCCGCGAAACCATCGGCCTGCTCGAGAACGTGTGGAACGACTTCGACAAGCTGGATGGCGAAACCAGGATGATTCACAACACCCGTCGCCGGACGCAGCCCTGGAAGGCCGGGTTGCCGATCGACTGGCGCCCTGCGGAGAAATTCCGCCTGTTTCCACCGCTGGGCTGGCTGATGCGGGCGCGGCGTCACCTGTTCGGCGAATATGCGTTGCTTGGTCACTACAAGCCGCACCCCGACCCCAACCAGGAACGTTTCTTTTTCGGCCTGCTGAAAGAATGTGTGGAAAAGGGCATTGTGAGCGAAGCCATGATTCGTGAGCAGATGAGCCTGAATCATGTTCGCCACGATGCTCTGGAGGTGATCGACCGGACGCCGCGGCTTGCGGGCGCCTGGCGCTGATGACACAGGTTTGTCGGCTGAATACGGTCTGTTGCTGATAGCAGCCGACCACGCCTCAAGAGATCTGCGAACCGCTCTCGATTTCCAAAGCGACCTCGAGAACGCATCTGAACAACATCTGCCGGAAATGCCGGGATCTGGGTGAGAAACCGAATTTCGTGCCGGCCAACAGGCGGCAGTTGTACCGGGTGGGCAGTCGGAACGAGGATGGTTTGCCGTCTGCTGTGAAACGGCATGTCAGTGGAAAACCGGCTGATCCCTAGTCGTCCCGCCATTATAACTGCTGCCCTGCGAGGCCTCCGCGAACTGACGCAGCGGGCATGCCAAGTGCGGGCGTGTCGTCACTGAAGCCGCATCCAGGTGCGGTTTTTCACCCAATGTTGTGTCGGCGTGTCCGTTGCCCGCATGCAATGCCGCAGTTTTGATCTGTATCAGGACTCTCCGGAACGCTTTCGCCCACCGGCCCGTTACGTCTTTATGCCGGGCTGCGCAGTGACGGCTCGAAACGCTCAACTCACTGGCGCACCGGTGTTACTGCACTACACTTGTACTCCTTTGCGCCGTCCTGGCGCCCGGGGTTCGCGCTTCGCGGGCGTCGACACTTCTCGCGAGATGGGTTGTCAGGCATGCCAAAGACTTTACCTTTAGTACATTTGTATATTATTATTTAATGTTTTTATGGCCCGCTTGAGGCAACCTAACCAGTTCGCGCGTGATGAGGCAGTAACAATGGCACATACCGGGATCGCCAGTACTCAGCAGTACAACTACGAAATCATTAAGAAATTTGCGGTTATGGCCCTGGTCTGGGGGTTGTTGGGCATGGCAGCCGGCGTCTACATTGCGTCCGAGCTGGCGTGGCCGTTCCTCAACTTCGATATCCCGCAAATCACCTTCGGGCGTCTCCGGCCCGTGCACACCACGCTGGTAATCTTCGGCTTCGGGGGCAGCGCGCTGTTCGCCACCTCGTATTACGTGGTGCAGCGTACCTGTCAAACGCGCCTGTACAGCGACTGGATGGCGGCTTTTACCTTCTGGGGCTGGCAGCTGGCCATCGGTCTGGGCGCGCTCAGTTACATGTTCGGGTATACCCAGTCGCGTGAATACGCTGAGTTCGAGTGGCCGATCGACCTGCTGATTGCGGTTACCTGGGTGGTGTATCTGGCTCTCTATGTCCAGACCCTGCGCCGCCGTTCGCAGCCGCACATCTACGTCGCCAACTGGTTCTATATGGCCTTTATTCTGGCTACGGCCATTCTGCATATTTTCAACAACCTGGCTGTTCCGGTCGGGCTGTTCAGTCTGAAGTCCTACAGCCTGTTTTCCGGTGTGCAGGATGCCATGACCCAGTGGTGGTACGGGCACAACGCGGTTGGCTTCTTCCTCACCGCGGCGTTCCTCGGCATGATGTACTACTTCGTGCCCAAGCAGGCCGGGCGCCCGGTGTATTCCTACCGGCTTTCGATCGTGCACTTCTGGGCACTGTCGTTTCTCTACATGTGGGTGGGTGCCCACCATCTGCACTGGACCGCGCTTCCCGACTGGACATCGACACTGGCGGCGACGTTCTCCATTATGCTGCTGCTGCCGTCCTGGGGCGGCATGATCAACGGCATCATGACGCTGTCGGGTGCCTGGGACAAGTTGCGTACCGACCCCATCATGTTGTTCCTGATCACCGCGCTGTCGTTTTACGGCATGTCGACCTTTGAAGGGCCGCTGATGTCGCTGAAGAGCGTGAACGCCTTGTCGCACTACACCGACTGGACCATCGGTCACGTGCATTCCGGAGCGCTCGGCTGGGTCGCAATGGTGTCTTTCGGCTCTTTCTACCACATGGTCCCGCGCCTCTATGACACCAGGATCTACAGCACGCGCCTGGTGTACGTGCACTTCTGGCTGGCCACCATCGGAATCCTGCTGTACATCACGGCCATGTGGGTGGCGGGCATCTTCCAGGGCCTGATGCTGCGCAGTTTCGACGACTATGGCAACCTGGCGTATACCTTCGTCGAAACCGTGGCGTTCCTGCATGAGCCCTACGTGGTGCGCGCCCTCGGCGGTGCCTTCTTTTTATCGGGCGTCGTGGTCATGGCCTACAACGTGTTTATGACCGTGAGACAGTCACGTGTCGAGGCTGCGGAAATCGAGGCGAAGCTCGCCGCCAAGCTGGCAAGAGCCTGAGCCGCCGAGCAGACGGAGTAATTCAAAGTGATCAAACACGAAAGTATTGAAACCAATGCAGGTCTGCTGATCGTGCTGACCATGATCGTCATCAGTATTGGCGGTCTGGTGGAAATCGTCCCGCTGTTTTTCATCAACGACACGGTGGAGAAGGTCGACGGTGTACGGCCCTACACGCCGCTGGAATTGCGCGGCCGCGACATCTACCAGCGCGAAGGTTGTTACCTGTGTCACTCGCAGATGATTCGTCCCTTCCGCGACGAATGGCTGCGCTATGGCCACTACTCGCTGGCCGCTGAATCACAGTACGACCATCCGTTCCAGTGGGGTTCGAAACGCACCGGTCCTGACCTCGCGCGTGTCGGTGGCAAGTACTCCAACGCCTGGCATGTCGCGCACCTGAACAATCCGCGGGACGTGGTGCCGCAGTCCATTATGCCGAATTACCCGTGGCTGATGACCACCGATCTGGACTATTCCGACGTCCAGGACCGAATGCGCGCCCTGAAGAAAACCGGGGTTCCGTATTCCGAAACGCAGGCAGAGTACGACCGTAACGTGGCCAAATTCGGCGCTGACGTAGCGGACAAACTGGATATTCTGCATGCCGAGGAAAACCTGATGAAGCAGGCCCTGAACAATGACTATGACGGCCAGCGTTCGCGTATTACCGAGATGGATGCGCTGGTGGCCTATCTGCAGGTGCTCGGTACGATGGTGGATTTCAGCCGCTACGACGAGGGTTACTTTGCCGAATTCCGTTGATCGCCCAAGTGCGAATGCGGAGCGCAGACTGACGACATGGCGGAGTGGATACAGTGGTTAGGTCAGTTCGAGAACAGCAAGATACTGGCGTTGCTGCTGTTCTTTGTCGCCTTCTGCGGCATTCTGATTTACGTCTACGCGGGGAAGACGCGCTCGCAGCGGCTTGAATCATACAAGTTCATCCCCCTGCAGGATGACGAGCAAGATCTGGACGCCGACAGCGGCGAGGAAGAAGACAATGGGCGACACGAAAGCTAAATCACCGGGCGCGGTGCAGACCACCGGCCACGCCTGGGATGGCGACATTCAGGAGTTCAACAATCCGCTGCCGAACTGGTGGTTGTGGGCTTTCTATGCGACGGTGGTGTTCGCCCTGGTCTACTGGGTTCTGTATCCGGCCTGGCCGGTGGGCGGCACTTTCACCAAGGGTGTGATGAACGATATCACTTTCGTCGACAGTGACGGCAAGAAAGTGACCACCCACTGGAACACGCGCGCCCTGTTGCTCAAGGATCTACAGGACGGCAAGGAGGCACGCCTCAGCCGGGAATATATGAACAAGGTCGCGGCCGCGGGCTATTCAGAGATCCTGGGGGATGCGGAAATGATGGCGTTTACCCGTTCCGTCGCCAAGGGACTGTTCGGTGACAACTGCGCGCCCTGCCATGGCTCCGGCGGGCAGGGTGTGATCGGGCTGTTCCCCAACCTTGCCGATGATTCCTGGCTGTGGGGCGGTCGCATTGAGGATATTCAGAACACCATCGGCCAGGGTCACCTGGGGTTTATGCCGGCGTTCCGCGATACGTTCAATGATAAGCAGCTGGACGATCTGGCCTTCTACGTGCTCAGCCTGTCGGGCAACAAGGTCGACGAGGCAGCCAGTGCGCGCGGCAAGATCCTATTTCAGACTGATGCAGGCGGCTGCTACTACTGTCACACCAAGGCCGGAACCGGCCTGAAGTCCCAGGGCGCCGCCAACCTGACGGACCAGATCTGGACCATTGCCGACGTCAACGGCGCCACGGATCTTGAAACGAAAAAAGAGCGCGTCGAGAAAGTGATCAGTAGCGGTGTGCAGCGCCAGATGCCGCACTGGTCCGATCGTCTCAGCGCTGCGCAGATAAAGCTTCTGACCGTCTATGTTCACGAACTGGGTGGCGGGCAGTAGGCTTATCCTGTCCCTGTTACGACGGCGATGAGTGACGCAGGCACAGAGCCGCTTTACCAGGCGCGGATACCTATTTATCCGCGCTCCGTCAAGGGGCCCTTCCGCAATCTGAAGTGGGGCATCCTCGGCCTCGCGTACGGTGTCTATTTTCTGTTGCCCTGGTTGCGCTGGGAGCGCAACGTGGGCCCCGATCAGGCGGTGTTGTTCGATATCGCCGCGCGCAAATTTTACCTGTTCGGGCTGGTGGTGCATGCCCAGGACCTGTTCTGGCTCGCCGGCCTGCTGATGATCGCCGCGCTGCTGTTGTTTTTCGTCACCGGGATAGCGGGGCGGGTGTTCTGCGGCTACTTCTGTTTTCAGACCCTGTGGACCGACCTTTATCTGCTCATCGAGCGCCTGGTGCAGGGCGACCGGGCGGCGCGCATCCGCCTCGACAAGACGCCATGGACAGCTGGCAAGATGATGCGCAAGGGCATGACGCACCTGCTGTGGCTGCTGGCGGCATTCTGGACCGGTCTGACGTTTACGCTCTACTGGGATAATGCGCCGCAGCTGATCGTGGACTGGTTCACCGGCAGGGCGCCGTTTGCGGCCTATGCAACGACGCTGTTCCTGACGGCAACAACCTACGTCATGGCGGGCCTGGCGCGCGAGCAGGTGTGTACCTATATGTGTCCGTATGCGCGGTTCCAGTCGGTGATGTTCGATGCCGACACGCGTATTGTGGCCTATGACGCCGCGCGCGGTGAAGGTAGCCAGGGGCGTCACAAGGTCAGCCGCGAGCTCAAGAGTCAGGAGCAGCGCCACCAGCAGGGCGTCGGCGACTGCATCGATTGCGGTTACTGCGTGCAGGTTTGTCCGACCGGGATCGATATCCGCAACGGTCTGCAGGTGCAGTGCATCAGCTGCGCACTGTGCATAGACGCCTGCGCTACCATTATGCAGTCGCTGGGCTGGGGCAAGAGCCTGGTCCGTTATACATCGGAAAAACAGGCCGCCGGCGAGCCCAGCCGCATCTGGAAACCGAAGACCGTAGCCTACGGTCTGGTGCTGCTGGCCGCGGCGAGCGCCCTGGGCTGGAGCGTCGGTCACCAGGCGCCGCTGGAGATGAGCGTGGTGCAGATGCGCCAACCGCTGTTTGTGCGCTTGTCCGACGGACGCATACAGAACAACTATGAACTCCACCTGGAAAACAAGACGGATGAGCCGCTCAGGCTGGCAATCACGATGCGTGGTCTCGCGGGAGCGGAACTCGACGTCGGCAGGCTGGCTTCGCTCGAGTTGCCGCCGCAGCGCAGCTTGCGCGTGGTTGCCAGGGTCCGCTGGCAGTCGCATCACGACATAAAGGGCTCGCGAAGTTTTTTCTTTGACGTGATTCCCCAGCGCCGCCGGGACGTGGGTATGGTCAGTGCGCCGGCCACCTTTTACCTGCCGGGAAGGGAAGACTGATGCTGCAGTCGCTGCTCGCCTTGCCGCTTGGTGCCGCTGCCGAAGTGCTGCTGTTCCTGGTGCTGTATCGCCTGTCGCCGCTCAGCGGCAGACAGGCGGCCGTCGTGGTGGCCCTGCTGTCGCTGACCGCAGTGGTGCTGTACAGTTTGCTGAACTGGCCCGGTGCCGATGTCCTGGCCATGTACGTTGCGGTGCTGTCAGTGACCGCCTATCTGCTGGCGATCGTCAGCCACGCCCGCGAGCAGCGCGGCCCGGAGACAGGCGGCAGGCGCCTCTGGTTTCACTGGGGGCCGGCGGCTATCGTGATTTTCTTTGTCGCCCTGTTTGCCCTGGACGGCGTGCTGGTCACCATCTCCACGCAGGGTTTGCCACGATCCGTGTCTGATTGGCTGCTGCCAAGGTCCTACCAGGAGGAGCACATTCAGTCGGTGTTTCCCGGCACCGTCGCCAATGATTTTCAGAAGAAGGAAACCCTCTACAACCAGTACCTGGAGCAGGTCAGGGAGCAGCATCAGCGTGGCTGGAAGGTCGACAAGGGCTGGTTGCACAAGCCCGTCGAGGGGCGCCCGGCGGCGTTTCAGGTGCGTGTCCGGGAAGCCGACGGGGCGCCTGTGCAGTTTGCCAGGATCAGCGGCGTGTTCCAGCGCGCCTCCGACAGCCGCGAGGATGCGTCTTTTGACATGCGGGAGATTGAGCCCGGCCTGTACCGGGTAGTGCTGAGTTTACCGGAGCCCGGTATGTGGTACCTGGTGCTCAAGGTCAAGCGGGGCGAGCAGCTGCATGAACTGCATGCCAGCACCTCGGTAGCCGCCAGGGGCGACTAGCCGCGCCAAGCGCGCAGGACGCCCCGACATTACAATGTGTGCTACCGTGTGCCCCGTGGCTTCGTTATCCAACCTGTTTTGAACGACACCAGTCCACAACACTCCTGTTTTCACTGCGGTCTGCCGGTACCCGGTAATGCTGACTACAGCGTGCAGATAGACGGCCGGTCGCAGCCGATGTGCTGCCGCGGCTGCCAGGCGGTCGCCCAGGCGATTGTCGACGGCGGCCTGGGCGATTTCTACCGCTACCGCACGGCGACGTCGCCGCAGGTCAAAGACCTGGTGCCCGAGGCGCTCGCTGAGCGGGTGCTATACGACCGCGATGACCTGCAGCAGTCCTTCGTTCAGAAGCAGGCCGGTGAGATCCGCGAGGCCTCCCTGATTCTCGAAGGCATTGTCTGTGCGGCGTGTGTCTGGCTGAACGAGCGGCACGTGCGCGCCCTGCCCGGGGTGCTCGAATTCGCCGTCAACTATTCAACGCACCGTGCGCGGCTTCGCTGGGACAACCACCGCATCAGGCTCAGCGATATCCTCGAGGCCATCAGCGCAATCGGTTATCACGCCCACCCGTTTGATCCGGGGCGCCAGGAACAGGTTTACCGGGAAGAGCGCAAAGCCGCTCTGCGCCGCCTCGCGGTTGCCGGGCTGGGCATGATGCAGGTGATGATGCTGGCGGTGGCGCTGTATTCGGGCGCCGACGAAGGCATGGACCCGGCGTTGCGCACTTTCCTGCGCTGGGTGAGCCTGCTGCTGACCCTGCCGGTGGTTGTGTACTCGGCAAAATCTTTTTTCACCAGCGCATGGCGGGATCTCAAGCGACGCCAGCTGGGCATGGATGTGCCGGTATCGATTGCTATCGGCAGCGCCTTTCTGGCCAGCGCCTGGGCCACTGTGACTGACAGCGGTGACATCTACTTCGATTCGGTGACCATGTTTACCTTTTTCCTGCTCGCCGGACGGTTTCTGGAAATGGGCGCCCGGCACCGCGCCGGGCAGGCCGCCGAGGAACTGGTGAAACTGTTGCCGGCGACTGCCGCGAGGCTGGGCGATCACGGTGAGGAGCGCGTGCCGGTCAGCGATCTTGCGCCCGGTGACCGGGTGCTGGTGCGGCCGGGCGAAAGTGTTCCGGCCGACGGGCGAATCACCGAAGGCCGCAGTTCGGTGGACGAGTCGCTGCTGACCGGCGAGAGCCTGCCGCAGGTGCGCAACCCCGGCGACCTGCTGATCGGGGGAACGGTGAACAACGAAAGTCCGCTGGTGATGCAGGTGGAAAGCGTCGGCGAAGGCACGGTGTTGTCGGCTATTGTGCGCCTGCTCGACCGCGCGCAAACGGAAAAGCCCTCAGTTGCACGCCTGGCGGACCGGGTCGCGGGCTGGTTTGTGGCGGCGCTGCTGTTGCTGGCAGCGGCAGTTGCCTGGTGGTGGTGGCAGCATGATGCCGTGCGCGCCTTCGCCGTGACGCTGTCGATACTGGTCGTTACCTGTCCGTGTGCCTTGTCGCTGGCGACACCTGCGGCCGTCACGGCGGCAACCGGTGCGCTGACGCGGCTGGGCGTCCTGACCACGCGCGGGCATGCGCTGGAGACACTGGCGCGTGCCACGCATGTGATTTTCGACAAGACCGGCACGCTGACAGAGGGCCGCTTGCGCCTGGAGTCGGTGGTGCTGGTGGGGGACCGGGACCGTGAATCCTGTCTGCGGCTTGCCGCGGCACTCGAGCAGGCCTCGGAGCATCCGATCGCGCACGCTCTGTGCGCCTCGGTCGACAGCCTGGCCGCAGCCAGCGACATTGTTGCCACCCCGGGCCTCGGTATAGAGGGTTCTGTCGACGGACAGCGGTACCGCATTGGTGTGGCGGCTTATGTCAGCGGGCTCCAGGGTCTGGCCCGCGAACAGCCGTCAGTGGCGGGTGACTACCCCGACGGCGTGGTGCTGGGCGATGCGCAGGGGCTGTTGGCCCATTTCAGTTTCGCCGACCGCCTGCGTGCGTGGGCCGCCGAGTCTGTGGCGCAACTGCAGGGCCTCGGTCTGGAAGTGGAATTGCTCAGCGGTGACCGGCTGGAGGCAGTGCAGGCAGTGGCGCAAGAGCTGGGTATTGCGCGATACCGCGCGCGCTGTCAGCCCCAGGACAAGCTGGCGCGGATTAACGAATTGCAGCGCCAGGGTGCCGTGGTAGCCATGGTCGGCGACGGGGTCAACGACGCGCCGGTGCTGGCTGCAGCCCAGGTGTCTCTGGCCATGGGCAGTGGCACCCAGCTGGCGCACGCCAGCGCCGACATGGTGTTGCTGTCGGAGCAGCTGCCGCATCTGGCACAGGCCGTTCGCACCAGTCGCCGGACATTGCGCGTGATTCGTCAGAATCTGGGCTGGGCGCTGGTTTATAATCTGGTGGCGGTGCCGCTCGCGGCCAGCGGCTGGGTGGCCCCCTGGATGGCGGCCATCGGCATGTCCAGCAGTTCCCTGGTGGTGGTATTGAACGCCTTGCGTCTGCGTACCACGGGATCGGAGTAGTATGGATATCCTGTTTTTGTTAATACCTATCAGCTTGATTATTATGGGGATTGCTATCTGGGTATTCCTGTGGGCCATCCGCTCGGGCCAGTTCGAGGACCTGGAGGGACCGGCGCACCGGATACTCATGGACGATGACGATCCGATGATCCCGCGCAAGCCGCAATTGAAGGACGACGACGAGTAAGATAAGATAACGCTAATATTG
>JAJDOI010000063.1 GCA_022340245.1 Thiogranum sp. | reverse complement strand
TTGCGGATTCCTCTCCGCAGATATAGGCGCCGGCGCCACGGCGGACCTCTACCGGTAGCGTGTCCAGCAGACCGTCGGCCGCAAGGCGCGCGAGCTCCTTCTTCATAATCGCCCTGATCGCGGGATATTCGTCGCGCACGTAAACGTAGCAGGTCGCCGCTTCCACCACCCAGGCGGCAATCAGCATGCCCTCGAGGAAGCGATGGGGATCATGCTCCAGATAGTGACGGTCCTTGAAAGTGCCTGGCTCGCCTTCGTCGCAATTGACCGCCATCAGTCGGGGGGCTTCATAGCCGCGCACAATGCGCCACTTGCGTCCGGTCGGAAAGCCCGCGCCGCCCAGGCCACGCAGTTCCGAGTGCTCCAGCGCTGCGATGATCTCCTCGACAGTATGCTGTCCGGACAGGCACTCGCGTAACAGCTCGTAGCCGCCATTCGCCACATAGGCGTCGTAGTCGATGTACTCCGGCACCGGAGGTTCCGTGTGCCCCTCGCGGATAGAGGTCATCACGGCGTCGGTAGTCGTGTGCATCACGTGATTGTGACCCACCTCGGCGACCGGGGCTTTATCACAACGGCCCATGCAGGGTGCCCGCAGCACGCGCACCTCGCGCCCCGTCTGCTCGCCCAGCTCCGCCAGCAGCGTTCCGGCGCCGGCCATCTCACAGGCAATGCCATCGCACACGCGCACTGTCAGGGGTGGAGGCGGATCATCCCCCTCCCTCACCACATCGAAATGGGCATAGAAAGTCGCGACCTCGTAAACCTCGGTCTGCGCCAGGCGCATCTCCTCCGCCAGCGCCGCCAGGTGGCGCGCCGACAGATGGCCGTAATGGTCCTGGAGGTGATGCAGATATTCGATGAGCAGATCACGCCGGCGGGGTTCGTCCCCCAACAGCTCGTGAACTTCCGCCAGGGCGGCCGGGTCTACCTGCCGGCCTTTAGGCGTCTTCCTCGACCGCTTCCTGCCGGCGCCCGGATGGCCGCGCCTGCTGGCTGTCTGCGTGGACTCTGTCATCGCCTAACCTCCGATTGGTTGCCTGCTACAGCCGCGCATCAGGCGCTGCAAGCTTGATGGGCGCTTGTCACGTCCGGCCGGAAAAGTCCACGAGAACCTCGTCGCATAGCGGCGCGGAAACAGGCATGGCTAAACACCCTTCAAGACCTTGCAAGCTGCCTTTCAACCTGATAATCCTGGACATTAATGCTTTCGCCATCCCCGGGTTCCCGGGGGAACCAGGACAGTAACCCCAGCATGGTTGTATATTGTATACCAGATGACATGACATGCAAGCGATTCGTCATTCTTGACAAGGGCCGGGAGCCGTCCTCACCTGATCCCGCGGAGCCACGGTGACCCCAAATCCCGCATTTACGTCGAATTGTTTATCGTATATTGTATACCAGATGATTGTCCACAAACGCCCCACCATGGAACTGGAACCGGGTAAGAAATCCCGATCGCGTCAGTTCGCGTGCAGGAGATTGCCTCGCCCGCAAGCCGCAGGTTCTGCTGACGGGGGGCGCTACGGAATCGAATGCGGTTGCCGGCAAATGCCGCGTCTATCGGTGGCGTCGTCGCCGTACGCTTTCGAGCTTCTCGGCCATGCGTTGTTCGCGGTCCGTCCGGGTGCCGACTTGCAGGCAGGTGTGGATCCGGGGTGCGCCCTTGGCATGGACCGCCTCGTGGCAGCGCCTGATCGCGGCAAACACGTCCTCCCACTCACCTTCAACGTTGGTGCTGTTGCAGTTGACCTCGAATGTCAGGCCCGATTCCTCGAGCACCCGTTCAATGGCGGCGACATAGGGCGACACCGAAATGCCCGCATCGATGGGTACCAGGGTAAAGCCGACAATTGCGTGCATAGCAGGATACCAGGCAGATCCGAAACCGGGTCCGATTATACCCGACACAGAAACCGGGTCGACGATCTGCCGGGGTAAACCCGGTTACTCCGTGACTATTCCCTAAGGAACATTCTCATGCAGCGGACAGAACACATCAAAGCATTCGGTGGCTGGCTCAACCGCTACCGACACACCTCCGAGGTCTGCAATTGCAGCATGAGATTCTCCGTCTACCTGCCACCCCAGGCAGCCACGGAACGGGTCCCGGTTGTTTACTGGCTATCCGGGCTTACCTGCACGGACGACAACGCCCGTTCCCAGGGTGGTATGCAACGCTATGCCGCCGAGCTGGGACTTGCGCTGGTATTTCCCGACACCAGCCCGCGCGGCACCGACGTGCCGGATGGGCAGAACCGCTACGACCTCGGCAAGGGAGCGGGCTTCTACGTGAACGCCACCCAGGCACCCTGGTCACAGCACTACCGGATGTACGATTACGTTACCCGGGAGCTGCCCGGCCTGATCGAGAGCGAGCTCAATGTCCAGCCGGGCATCAAGTCCATCAGCGGCCACTCCATGGGTGGCCATGGCGCACTGATCTGTGCCCTTAAGAACCCGGGCGCCTATCAGTCTGTTTCGGCCTTTGCTCCCATTTGCAACCCGTCTGTCGGTGGCTGGGGTCAGACTTGCTTCGAAGCCTATCTCGGCGACGACCGCGAGGCCTGGCAGGCTTATGATGCCAGCGCTCTGGTGACCGCGGGCGCACCGCCGATTCCCCTGTTTATCGACAGCGGCACCGGTGACGAGTTTCTGGTCAAACAACTCTATCCACAAAACCTGGAGGCCGCCTGCCGGGCGCGTGATTTCCCACTGACCCTGCGCATGCAGGAGGATTATGACCACAGCTATTATTTCGTTGCCAGCTTCATCGGCGAGCACCTCGCCTACCATGCCGGGAAGTTGCACGGCGCTCAGGGTTCCGGCCGATGAAATCCGTTATCGGCGACGATCGAACCGAGCCCCCGCACAGAGGTGAACTGATCGCTGTGCAACCGCGCCTGACCACAGCCGGTAACTAATATGCCTTATACCAGCACCGCAGACATACGCATCCACTACCAGCGCAAGGGGAAAGGTTGCCCGGTCCTGTTTCTCGGTGGCGTAGGCGGCGACCTGCGCAGCAAGCCGAACGTCTTCGACAGCCCCCTGGCGGACAGCTTCGATATGCTCACCTTCGACCAGCGTGGCACCGGCCTCACCGACAAGCCGGACGTTGCATACACCATGGTGCAGTACGCGCAGGACGCAGAAGCGGTCATGGATGCCGCCGGTTGGGACAGCGCCCATGTCGTCGGCGTTTCCTTCGGTGGCATGGTGGCCCAGGAACTGGCGCTCAGGAGTCCGCGGCGGGTGCTGAGCCTGGTGCTGTGTTGCTCCACCGCCGGTGGCGCGGGCGGTTCTTCCTACCCGCTCCATGAGTTGTCCGGTCTCTCACCCGCGGCGCGCTCCCGGAAGATGCTCGCGATCGGGGACAACCGTTACGACGAAGCCTGGCAGGCACAACACCCCGAAAAGACCGACCGCCTGCTGAAGGAGGCCGCGGCAAACGCGTCACCCTTCCTGAAAGAGCCGGGCGGCATCGCCGGTATCACCCGCCAGATCGAGGCACGCAGCCATCACGACACCTACGACCGCCTGTCGTCAATGCGGATTCCAACCCTCGTTTGCGGTGGAAAGTACGATGGCCAGGCGAGGCCGGAGGCCGTCGGAAACCTGCATGGTCAGATACCGGCTGCAGAGCTGCGTTTCTTTGAAGGAGGACATCGCTTCCTGAGCCAGGATCCGCAAGCCTATAAAGTCATTGCCGGGTTTCTCCAGCGCCACTGCAGCGCGTCAAGGCAGACACTATGAACTCTTCATTCAAGCAGGTACTATCCGAAGCATCTATGGCCGCGGGAATGCACCGGATCGGTTTGCGAAGTGCCTGGCGATGCGAACACCGACTTGCCCCAACGAACACCAAATGTTTGCCAATCAGGCCAGGTTTCGAGGTCTGCTGGACATATAGAATTTCTGTTGTGAATCCATGACTAAATCTTTTCGAAGCCTTGAAAATATTTCTCCCGATCTCAACGACAAGATCGCCCTGACAGTCCCCGACGGAGGCCTGAACCTGGCGTACGGCCAGCTTCTGGAGGCGATCGCCAAAACCGCTGAGTCGCTGCAGCCGGTGGTAGCTGACTGGCCGGAGGAACGGCCGATCGCCCTGTCCTTCGGCAACTGTCCGGAATTCGTTGTCTCTTTTCTCGCGCTTGCGTGGATCGGCATTCCCGCCATGCCTCTCAACCCTGCGCTGACGGCCGACCTCGCCGCTGAACCACTTGCCGATGAACAACCGGGTGCGCTGATTTCCCCCCCGGGTCCCAGTGCCTTGCGTGAGGCGGCCGCACGCGTCGGTGTCCCGTGCTGGACCATGCTTCCGGACTTTCGGATCGACGGACTGCCACAAGGCGGCAAATCCCGAAACAGGATGCCGAAGCCCGATTCAACCGCTCTGCTTTTGCAGACCAGTGGCACGACCGGCAAACCCAAATGGGTACCCCTCACCCATGCGAATCTCCTGGCCTCTATCGACAACATCACGGCTACCTACAAACTCTCTCCAGCCGACTCGACGCTCCTGGTGATGCCGCTTTTTCACGTGCACGGCCTGGTCGCTGCTCTCCTGTCAACCCTTTACAGTGGTGGGCGCGTTATCCTGCCACCCCGGTTTTCAGCCAGCCATTTCGTGGAGTGGACGCTTGCGGAAAACCCCACCTGGTACACCGCCGTGCCGACCATACACCGCATTCTCCTCGGGCACTCCGAAATGCAAAATATACCCAGGGGCCAGTTCCGGTTTATCCGCTCGTGCAGCTCGTATCTCGCGCCGGAAATCAAGGCCCGGATCAAAGAGCTGTTGGGCGCTCCGGTAGTGGAAGCCTACGGCATGACCGAGGCCGCCCACCAGATCGCGTCCAACCCCTTACCGCCAGCAGAACGTCTAGCGGGATCCGTTGGTCAGGGCACGGGCGTCGAAGTTGTCATACTGGGATCCGACGGGAACATCCTCGCCGCCGGTGAAGAAGGCGAGATCGCCATCCGTGGCGACAACGTCATGAGCGGCTACCTCAACAACCCTGAGGCCAACGCCAGCGCATTTGTGAATGGCTTCCTCCGCACCGGAGATATCGGGCAGATCGACGCAAACGGATATATCTCGCTTCTGGGACGCAAAAAGGAATTCATCAACCGCGGCGGCGAAAAAATCCCCCCTGTGCAGATCGACGATGTTCTTCTCGAGATCCCCGGTGTCGCAATGGCAGTGGCGTTCGGTGTGCCCGACACCATGTACGGTGAGACCGTCCACGCCGCTGTTGTCCCCAAAGGGCCCGTGACTGAAGAAGAGATCCTTGCCCATTGTCGGGAGAAACTTCCCCGCTTCATGGTGCCCGTCAAGATACACATCGTATCCGAACTGCCGCACGGCCCCAGCGGGAAAGTAAGCCGCATCACTCTACCCAAAACCCTTGGACTTGCCTGAACGTCTTTGTCGGAAGACTTCGCCGGAAGATAGTTTCGGCGAAACCCCGCAGGAGTGAACAATCCATCCCCGGCAAGCTATGGCCTCTGGCCGCCCACCATGGCCCGCTCATCGGCAAAGGCGGAAGTATAAGTGAGGGGCGCGAGCACCTCCGCGTTACGCATCGACATGACCCCGGCCTATATCCAGTAGGCGATACCGGTCAAAATGCGCGAGGTGAATTTCATCAGCTGCCGCACGGGCGGCGGCAGGTCGGCACCGCCGGCGCGTCTGGCTTCAGCGCCATGGTGCGCCTCGTCGATTTTCATCTGCTCGATGATGGCGCGGCTTTTCTGGTCAGTGTCGGCAATCTGCCTGAGGTGACCGTCCAGGTGCTCGATAACCTGCTTCTCGGTCTCGGCGACAAAACCCAGGCTCCACTTGTCACCCACCGCGCCTGCGGTCGCACCGATCGCAAAAGAACCCAGGTACCATAACGGATTGAGGCAGCTGACGTGCCCGCCCAGCTCGTTGACACGTCGTTCGCACCAGTCGAGGTGGTCATTTTCCTCGGTGGCGGCATGCTCCATGCGCTCGTGAACCGTTTCCAGGCGTGCCGTCAACGCCTGCCCCTGGTACAACGCCTGGGCAGCGACCTCACCGGCATGGTTGACGCGCATCAGACGCATCGACTCGCTCTTTTCGACCACACTGAGTTCGCCTTCGTCCCGATCGTCGGCCGGGTTGGGACGTCCGGAGACCAGAGGCCGACCGGCCAGCGTGCGTAGCGCCTGGTCAAAATTCATGATCAAGTGGTCGAGAGAGCTGAGATTTCGGGCGGTCATACGACAAGTGTGCGCAACTTGCGACATGGATTCAATAGCCGCGACACGGGCGAAATACCGGCAGGATACCGCGGTTGTGCGACGCCGTGGCGGCCGCGCCCAAACCCGCCGTTCCGGGGTCTGGCCTCACGCAGAACTGGTGCGCACCCGGGGCGCCGGCGGCCTACCGGTTACCGGGCAGATTGCTGCCGTAATAGATTTCCATGATTTCGTGTTCCACCTGTTTGCTGATCCGGCGTTTCTCAGCCGCGGCGAGGGCCTCCTCGCCGACACCGAACAGGTAGTTGTTCAGAGTCAGGTCCTTGAGGCGCATTTTGGTGTGGAAAATATTCTCCTGGTATACGTTCACATCGATCATCTGGTATCGGTCCCGCGTATCCCTGGCGATGAAGTTCTGGATCGAATTGATCTTGTGATCGATAAAGTGCTTGCGCCCGCGCACATCCCGGGTAAAACCGCGCACCCGGTAATCCATAATGACAATGTCCGACTCGAAGCTGTGTATCAGGTAATTCAATGCCTTCAACGGTGAAATCACACCACAGGTGGACACATCGATATCCGCGCGGAAGGTGCTGATACCGTTGTCCGGGTGACTTTCCGGGTAGGTATGCACCGTGACATGACTCTTGTCCAGATGGCCGACCACAGCCTCCGGCAACGGTCCGGGCGCCTCGGTATTGCTTATTTCGGGCGAACCGATTTCTTCCTCGGCGATCAGCATGGTGACGCTGGCGCCCTGGGGCTCATAGTCCTGGCGGGCGATATTGAGAATTCTTGCCCCGATGATGTCGCACACGTCCGTGAGTATCTGGGTCAGGCGCTCGGCGTTGTATGCCTCGTCGATATACTCGATGTATTCGCGCCGGTGTTCGGGCAGATTGGCATAGCAGATGTCGTAGATATTGAAACTCAGCGACTTGGTGAGGTTGTTGAAACCTTCCAGCTTGAGCTTTTTCATGGACGTATCGATAGGCATTACGTCGCCCCCTAACGGTCCGCGATGGGCGGATGAAAAATCATCTGCACGGTGACGTTTTGCGGCGCCAGGCAGTAGAAACTGCGAGCACCATCCCGGTGTGTACGGGGTTCGGACTTCATCTTGACATCATGCCCAAGCAGAAATTCATGCCAGGCGTCCACATCGTCGGGTGTCTTGAGTATGAAGCCGATATGATCAAGCGTCTGCGCGGCCGGGTCCGGTTCGTGCCCGGCGCGATGCAACGCAAGGTTATCGTTGCCCGAAGTCAGGTAAACATTGTCGGCGTCCGGACGCCACTCGACCCGCATGCCCAGCAGTTCGACATAGAAACGTTCCGCAGCGTCGAGATCCCGCACATTCAGGGCGACATGTCGCATTCCTGCGGTGGCTGGCGGTCGTCGCATTCAAGCCTCCCGGATTTCGTAGTCGTGGGTGATGGTCGCTGTCTTGCCCAGCATGATGGATGCCGAACAGTATTTGTCGGCAGACAGCGACACAGCACGCGCCACGCGCTTCTCGTCGAGGCCGCTGCCGGTGACGATAAAATGCACATGGATGCTGGTGAATACCTTGGGGTCCTTGTTGGCGCGCTCCGCTTCGAGCTCGGCAACGCAATCCGTAACTGGCTGGCGAGATTTCTTCAGGATATGCACAACGTCAAAAGCCGTGCAGCCACCCATGCCTAGCAACAGCATTTCCATGGGCCGGGCGCCAAGATTCCGTCCGCCGTGTTCGGGCGGACCATCCATGACCACGGCGTGGCCGCTGCCCGCCTCACCCAGGAAAGTCGCGTCCTGAACCCACTTTATCCGCGCCTGCATGAGCCGCCCCTTTCGAAAAAATTGACGAACCCGTCACAAATTCGACTGGCCCGTTGTTTGCATAACCTAATGAAACCCGCTTACCCAACGCTATATACGGGACAAGGGCCCGCGAAGGTACAGTCGAATGCTGCCAAATACAATACCCGCTCCAACTCCGAAGGAAAGTGCTTCATCCATAGACAAATTCCTGGAGCATTGCCACCGGCGGCGTTACCCGGCCAAGAGCGTCATCATCTACGCGGGCGACCAGTCCGACGTGCTGTACTACATCATCGAAGGCTCGGTGACCGTGCTGATCGAGGACGAGGACGGCCACGAGATCGTACTGGCCTACCTCAATCCCGGCGATTTCTTCGGCGAAATGGGCCTGTTCGGCGAGGACAGCAACCGTAGCGCCTGGATTCGGACCAAGACCCAGTGCGAACTGGCCGAGATCAGCTACAGCCGCTACCGCCAGCTGGCAGAAGACGATCCCGGTATCCTGTTTGCGCTTGCCGGCCAGATGGCCACCCGCCTGCGCAACACCAGCCGCAAGGTCAGTGACCTGGCGTTCCTGGACGTGACCGGCCGCGTCGCCCGCACCCTGCTGGACCTGTGCAAACAGCCCGACGCCATGACCCATCCCGACGGCATGCAGATCAAAATCACCCGCCAGGAAATCGGCCGTATTGTCGGCTGCTCCCGCGAGATGGTCGGCCGTGTCCTCAAGTCGCTCGAGGAACAGGGATTGATTTCGGCCAAGGGCAAGACCATGGTGGTGTTCGGCACACGCTGAACCTGTTAACCGCCGAGGTGCGCCTCAGCCATCAAACAGTTCCACCAGCTTCCCGCCCGGATCGGCGGCCTTCATGAAGGCTTCGCCCACCAGGAAGGTATGCACTCCCCGTTCCCGCATACGTGTGACGTCGTCGCGCGTGTGAACACCGCTTTCTGTCACCAGCAGGCGGTCTTCAGGGAAGTCCTGCATCAGCTCGAGGGTGGTATCCAGCGTGATCTCGAAGGTACGCAGGCTGCGGTTGTTGACCCCGATCAGCGGCGCCGGTGTAGCCAGCGCGCGCTGCATCTCGGTGGCGTCGTGGACCTCCACCAGGGCATCCAGTTGCAAGTCATCCGCCAGCCCCAGCAGCTCCCTCAGCCGGGCGTCATCCAGCGCCGCAACGATCAGCAGGATGCAGTCTGCACCCAGGGCACGCGCCTCATACACCTGGTAGGGATCGATGACGAAGTCCTTGCGCAGCACCGGCAAACTGCACGCGGCCCGTGCCTGTTGCAGGTATGCGTCGCTGCCCTGGAAGAAATCCACGTCCGTCAATACCGACAGGCAGGCCGCACCACCGCGTTCGTAACTCACCGCAATCGCGGCGGGATCGAATGGCTCGCGCAGCACGCCCTTGCTCGGTGACGCCTTCTTGATTTCGGCAATGACCGCCGCACCGCCGGCGTCGACCCGCGCCCGCAGCGCGCGGACAAAGCCGCGCGGCGGCGACGCACCCTCCAGCTGGCGTTCCAAAGCAGACAGCGGCATACGCTGCACCCGCTCGGCGACCTCTTCGGCCTTACGGCGCAGAATGGTTTTCAGGATATCCGACGTTTCGGCCATCAGAAGCTGTGGCTCGTCTCGATCAACTGTTGAAATTTGCGCCGCGCAGCGCCGGAACTGAGCGCCCGCCGGGCCGTCTCGATGCCGCTTTCCAGACTGTCTGCAACACCGGAGACATAAATCGCCGCGCCGGCGTTCAACAGCACGATATCGCGCGCCGGTCCCGGTGTGTCGTCGAACACCGCGTTAATCATCGCCAGGCTCGCGGCCGCGTCCGCCACGCCAAGACTCTCCACACCGCCGGTCGGCATGCCGAACTGCCCGGGTGAAATCCGGTAGCAGCGTACGCTGCCGTTGTTCAGCTCGGCCACCTGGGTGGCGGCGCCGATACTGATCTCATCCAGGCCGTCGTCGGCGTGCACAACCATGACGTGCCGGCTGCCCAGCCTGCCCAGCACCTGCGCCAGGAGATTGAGCCAGTAGGCGCTGAATACCCCGAGCACCTGGTTAGGCGCGCCAGCCGGATTGGTCAACGGTCCCAACAGGTTGAACAGGGTGCGCACCCCCATCTCCCTGCGCGGGCCAATGGCGTGCTTCATGGCGCTGTGATGCATGGGCGCAAACAGGAAGCCGACGCCGACCTTCTCGACACACTGCGCGACCTGTGCTGCCGTAAGCTCCAGGTTGACGCCGGCCGCTTCCAGCACATCCGCGCTGCCGCAGCTGGACGATACCGAGCGGTTGCCGTGCTTGGCCACCCGGGCGCCCGCGGCCGCGGTAACAATGGCGCTGGCGGTGGAAATATTGAAGGTCGAGGCGCCGTCGCCACCCGTACCGCAGGTATCCACGAGGTGATCACCCGCAACCGGCACCGGGGTCGCCAGTTCGCGCATCACCCGCGCCGCGGCGGTGATCTCGTCGAGCGTTTCGCCTTTCATGCGCAGGCCGACGAGAAACCCGCCGATCTGCGCCGGGGTCGCCTGACCGGTCATGATCAGCCGCATGACGTCGAGCATTTGCGCTTCCGTGAGGTCCTGGCGCTCGACCACACAGCGAATCGCGGATTGCATGTCCATGATTACCCTCCTTCGCCCTGCGGCTCGCTTCTGACCGTCCGCAGAGAGGTATCGAGGAAGTTCTTCAGCATCCGGTGGCCGTGCTGCGTGAGAATCGATTCGGGGTGGAACTGTACGCCCTCAACCTCCAGTTGCTTGTGACGCACACCCATGATCTCATCCATTTCACCGCTGGCATCGACGGTCCAGGCGGTTGTCTCCAGGCACTCCGGCAGGCTTTGCTTCTCGATCACCAGCGAATGGTAGCGGGTTGCCTCCAGCGGGTTGGGCAGGCCTTTGAACACACCCGTGTCCCGGTGGTAAATCAACGACGTCTTGCCGTGCATAATCTCGCGAGCGTGCACAATGTGACCGTCGAATGCCTGTCCAATGCTCTGGTGACCCAGACAGACCCCGAGTATGGGAATGCGGCCGGCGAACGTCTTTATGGCCTGCACCGACACGCCAGCCTCATTCGGCGTGCAGGGACCGGGAGAGACCACGATTCTTTCCGGCGCCATTCGCTCTATCTCGGCAATACTGATCTGGTCATTGCGATACACGCGCACATCTGCGCCCAGCTCGCCGAAGTATTGCACCAGGTTGTAGGTGAACGAGTCGTAGTTATCGATCATCAGCAGCATGTGACACCCCTCACCGGTGACCCCGGTCGAGCCCGGCCTGCGCCAACGATACCGCGCGGAAAATGGCGCGCCCCTTGTTCATGGTCTCGGCCCACTCGTTCTCCGGGACCGAATCGGCAACAATACCGGCGCCGGCCTGGATAGTCAGCGTGCCATCCTTGATCACGGCCGTGCGGATAGCGATGGCGGTATCCATGTTTCCGTTCCACGACAGATAACCGACCGCACCGGCATAGACGCCGCGCTTGACCGGCTCGAGCTCGTCGATGATTTCCATGGCGCGGATTTTCGGTGCCCCGCTGACGGTTCCCGCGGGGAAGGTCGCGCGCAACACATCGACCGCCGACATACCGTCCGTGATCTGCCCGATGACATTGGAAACGATATGCATGACATGCGAATAGCGTTCGACGACCATTTTCTCGGTCAGCCTGACACTGCCGATGCGGCTGACCCGCCCCGCGTCGTTGCGCCCCAGGTCGATCAGCATCAGATGCTCGGCCAGTTCCTTGGGGTCTGACAACAGGTCTTCTTCCAGCGCCAGATCCTCGGCCTCGTCCCTGCCGCGCGGACGGGTGCCGGCGATAGGACGCACGGTAATCACGCGATCTTCCAGGCGCACCAGGATCTCGGGCGAAGACCCGACGACATAAAAGTCGTTCAGGTCCAGATAGAACATGTAGGGTGAAGGGTTGAGGCTGCGCAGCGCCCGATACAGATCCAGCGGCGGCGCCTGGAACGGGATCGACAGACGCTGGGACAGCACCACCTGCATGACGTCCCCTTCTACAATGTACTGCTTCACGCGCTCGACTGCGGCCTTGAAGCCTTCCTCCGTAAAACCGGAAACGAAGTCTTTCTCGCTGACTTTGCGGGCTCCGCTAAGCGCACCGGGGATATCCACGGGGCGGCGCAGTTGCGTCATCAGTTGATCGAGGCGCGCCTGCGCGCTGTCCCAGGCATCCGCCTTGCCGGCATCCACGTGCACAATCATCTGCAGCTTGCCGGTCAGATTGTCGAACACCACGACGTCGTCAGACACCATAAGCAGGATGTCGGGCGTCTGCAGCGGGTCGGGTTTGTCCACGCCCTTCAGTTTGCTTTCCATGTAGCGGACCGCGTCGTAGCCGAAGTAGCCGACCAGGCCGCCCGCAAAACGCGGCATACCGTCGATTTCGGCGACACGCAAACGCCCGTGGAAATCTTCTATCCACTGCAGCGGATCGCCGCTGTTCAGCGTTTCGCTGCAGTGGCCGTCAGTCCAGACTTCGATACGCTCGCCGTAAATGCGCACCACCTGCCGGCAGGGCAGTCCGATAATGGAATAGCGCCCCCATTTCTCCCCCCCCTGCACGGATTCGAACAGGTAGGAATACGGGCCGCTGGCGAGCTTCAGGTAGGTGCTTAAGGGGGTATCGAGGTCGGCCAGCACTTCGCGGGCCACCGGTATACGGTTATAGCCCTGGCTGGCGAGATGCTGGAATTGGTCACGGGTCATGGTTCTCACCGTTGAGACAGTTTATATACACAAACACAAAAACGGGCGGCAGATCAGGCCCGCCATCGCCCGTTGCGGCTGTGCTGTATTGTCTCGACGATGAACATCATGCAGCTTGTTCGAGTTCGGCTCTCAGGGCAGCGAGATTTTCGATCACCAGGTCCGGCTCGGCAAGCCGGATATCCTGGCCGTGGTTGTATCCATAGGGCACGCAGGCGATGCTGAAACCGGCCGCGCGCGCGGCCTTCACGTCACTGATGGAATCACCCACCATAAGCGCCCGGGATGGCTCTACCTTAAAGAATTCCGCGGCGTGCAGCAACGGTGCCGGGTGAGGTTTCTTGTACTCGAGCGTATCGCCGCTGACGACGATGGCAAAACTGTCGAAAATACCCAAATCTTTCAGCAGGGGCTCGGTGAACTGCCTGACCTTGTTGGTCACGCAACCCAGTGCATAGCCCGCAGAGCGGAGATAATCGAGCCCTTCCCGGACTCCCGGATAGAGCAGCGAGCGCTTGGAGGTATTCTCGGCATACAGATCGAGAAAGATCGTGTAGGCCTTCTCGAAGTCGGCATCCGGCGGCTCGCCGTCGAGCTGGCCGATCAGCGCACGGCGCACGAGGCGCTCGACGCCGTTGCCAACCCAGTCGCGTACCCGGGTTTCACCCCAGGGTTCGCGTCCGAGGCGTTTCATCATTTCGTCGACGCAGAAAGCCAGATCGGGCACGCTGTCGACCAGCGTGCCGTCCACATCGATGAGGATCATATCCGGTTTCTTGATTGCCATGGGCCCCTCAGGCCTTCCCAAGTTCGTCGCGCATCGCCTTGATGACAGTATCGTAAACATTCGGGTCACCATCACTGGCTGCGCCGAAAATAGCCGAACCGGCAACGAAAGTGTCCGCACCCGCAGCGGCGATTTCACGGATATTGTCGACCTTCACGCCTCCGTCAATCTCCAGGCGAATATCCCGGCCGGACGCGTCGATGATCTTGCGCGCCTCGCGCAGCTTGTCCAGCGCCGTAGGTATGAAGCTCTGGCCCCCGAAGCCCGGGTTGACCGACATCAGCAGCACCATGTCGACCTTGTCGATGACATATTTCAGATAGTCCAGCGGCGTGGCGGGATTGAACACCAGGCCGGCCTTGCAGCCTTCACCCTTGATCACCTGCAGGCTGCGGTCGATGTGCTCGCTGCCTTCCGGGTGAAAAGTGATATAGCTGGCACCCGCCTTGGCGAAGTCCGGAATGATCCGGTCGACCGGCTTCACCATAAGGTGCACGTCGATCTCGGCGGTTACACCGTGTTTACGCAGCGCTTCACAAACCAGCGGACCGATGGTCAGGTTTGGCACGTAGTGGTTATCCATGACGTCGAAGTGGACGATGTCGGCGCCGGATTTGAGAACATTATCGACTTCCTCGCCAAGGCGGGCGAAATCGGCGGACAGGATAGACGGTGCAATCTTGTAATCTGGCATAATCCAAACCTCTTGGCGAAAAACGGGCTGGCTGAAAATCGAAGCGCGCACTTTACCGGAAGCGGGAGCGGATTTCAGCCCGCGTATTGGGGTAGAGTAGCCGGGCAAAACACGCTTTGCACCACCCCTGACACCGCAACGCCACGCTCGACCGATGGCGAATGAGGCACAACCGAAATCCCGCAAAAGCGAGGAATCCATGCGCAATATATTGTTAACTATGTTTATTTTTTCCTCATGGCTGACAACCGCGGCCGCGTCAGACCTGGAGAAAGAGAAACGCTGGTCAGCCCAGATCAGCGACAGCCTGCTCACCGGGGAGGTCTGTGAACTCAAGGCGGGAGACACACCGTTTATGGGGATATACACCGAGGCCGACGCGGGACCGACCGGGAACGCGGTCATACTGGTCCACGGTATCGGGGCCCACCCCGACTGGCCGGAGGTTATCCACCCGTTGCGCGTTGGCCTCCCGGAACACGGCTGGTCGACACTGTCCGTGCAGATGCCTGTCCTGGCAAACGATGCTGAACTCAAAGACTACCTGCCGCTGTTCGACGAGTCCGGACCGCGCCTGAAGGCCGCGGTCGATTACCTGCACCAGAATGGTGCCAAAACCGTGGTGATCGTTGCCCACAGTCTCGGCGCCTCCATGGCCGCGCGTTTCGTCGCCGACAACCCTGGCGCCGTCAACGGCCTGGTCATCATCGGTATGACAGTCATCGAGCTCGACGACAAGATGAACGGCGCCCTGGCGCTGGAAAAAATCACCCTGCCCGTGTTTGACCTGTATGGCAGCCGCGACCTGGACGGCGTATTGGCCTCAACCGACGCCCGCGCCCGCGCCGCACACAAAGCCGGCAATTCGGACTACCGGCAGCTTGCCATCGAGGGTGGCGACCATTTCTATGTCGGTTCGGAAGACGAGCTGGTGCGCCGCGTCTATGGCTGGCTGAAAGCGCATTACGAACAACCCACAGGTAACTGATCCATGACGAGCAACTCCATCGCAATCACGCTGCACGTCCTCTCCGCCGTCCTTTGGGTCGGCGGCATGTTCTTCGCACACCAGGTCCTGCGACCCGTCGCCGCCACCCAGCTGGAGCCGCCGGCGCGGTTGACGCTCTGGGTGGGCGTATTCACGCGCTTCTTTCCCTGGGTGTGGCTGTTCGTGCTGCTCCTGCCGCTGACCGGCTACTGGATGATTTTCAAGCTGTTCGGCGGCATGAGCGGGGTCGGCCTGTCTGTACATATCATGCAGGCGCTGGGCTGGCTGATGATACTGATATATATGCACCTGTTTTTCGCCCCTTTCCGCCGACTCAAAGAGGCCGTGGTCACCGCGCAGTGGCCGGAAGCGGGCAAACAGCTCGGACGGATTCGGCACATTGTCGGCGTCAACCTGGCGCTGGGATTGATTCTCATCGCCATAGCTTCCGGCGGGAGGCTGTTCGCCGGCTGACCGGGCGCCTCGCCAAAGTACCGTGAAGTCGACCAGCTGACTGCGAAACCGCAGAACCAGCGCGCACCGTCTCCCCAGTCAAAACCGCCAGCCACAGTCCCTGGCCTTGGGCGCAGGGTACAGGCGGCAACAAACCCGCACCAGGACGCCTGCGGTCTCGGTTCACCCCGGTGCCGTTAACTGGCAGGCACTGGCTGCGCCGCAACAAAAACATCACACGGCGATCACGAGCCGGGCATGCTTGACCATCAGACTTGCGGCCAGCCTGAGACTGTTCCAGTTTGCCGGCTATGTGGCGCGCCCACGTCCGGCACAAACGCGGGACTCTGTTACGCATCGTAATGGATCGATCGGAACGCCTGACATGAAGATTCAACCGCGCCACAGCGGCTCACAATGCCACGCGGGGTTGGTTGCGCACCTGCGGTCGTCGAATTACGCGGCCCCCTTTTTTTCCCGATCCTTCTTGATCATTTCGTAAGCCTGCTTGATTTCCTGCGTCTTTTCTGTCGCCAGCCTCATCATTTCTTCCGGAAGGCCCTTGGCAACCAGTTTGTCCGGGTGATGCTGGTTCATCATGCGCCGGTAGGCCTTTTTAACCCTGGCATCGCTCGCCGATGCCTCGACTCCCAGAATCTCATAGGCTTCGTGCAGGGACGGCCCCGCGCGGGTCGCGTCCCCCTGCCCAAAACCTCCGCCGCCGAAGTGGCGGGCGTTGTATACCACCGCCTCTATATGGCGAAATTCGCTGGCCGAAAAGCCCAGGCGGATACGTACCTCTTCGAGCACGTTGCGTTCCGGCACGTCCACGCGACCATCGGCATAGGCCGCATGCACCAGGATCTCGGCAAACATGCGCATCAGGTTGCGGCGGCCGTGACATTCCCTGCGAAACTGGCGCAACACGTCCGACAAAACGAAGTCCGGCTGCTTGCCCTGGTTGAACAGCCGGATAGCCGCCTGACGCATGCTGTCGTTGAGATTCATGCGCTGCATGACGTCGCGCGCAAGCTCTATTTCGCTTTCGGAGACACGTCCGTCAGCCTTCGCCAAATGGCCCATCACCGAGAACAATGCGGTGAAAAATGCCGTCTGCACCCGCTCCTGGTTGCCGGGCTCGAACTGCTGGCGAAGATTGCTGACCAAACCCCTGTCGAAGTTATGCCCGAACACGATCCCGATCAACGCGCCCAGCGGGCCGCCCAGCAGATAGCCGAAAGAACCACCCAGCAGTTTGCCCCACCAGCTCAAATTTCGTCCCCCGAACCATCGCATGTACGGATGTAGTGATTGATAGCCGCCGACACCCGGTCGCACAGATCCTGGGCAGCCGCGGCGGTCGCGAGTTCAGCGTCGGCAAAAGCCAGCAGTTCGATCCCGCGAGCCGCGACCGCCGCCTGGTCCATCTGCGCGCAGGCGCTGCCGGCACAGATCACCAGACCGACCTTTACCATTTTTTCCAGCGCCGTCCGGTCAATAGCAGTACCCAGTGTCACGATGATATCGGCGCGCCAGCAGCGCTCCGCAATGTCGTCACCGCACAGCTGAGGATACTGCTCCCAGCCGTACTTCTCGACTGCAAGCGGCGGAAACTCGACACCGGCCGGCAAGCACGCGCCGTCCAACACCACAACCTTTATGGCCATTGGGACTCCCTCGATCTGGAACAAAAACTGCTTTCTTGCAAAAACAGGCTTATGCGCCTATAAACGGGCCAAGGTCAATGTCTCACCTGGCCCGTAATACACCGCAAAAAGCCGCTCGGCTGCCAAGTATCAGCAGTTTAATCATGGAGGTAAACCCGCTATGACATTTGAGCCCCCCCCGAGAATTGGCGATTGGTATAAAAGCACCACTGGTGATGCCTTTGAAATCGTTGCCCAGGACGATGACGACGACACGCTGGAGTTGCAGTACTACGACGGCACCATCGAGGAGCTGGACGCCGAAAGCTGGGAATATATGCACCCCGAACCCATTGAACCGCCTGAAGACTGGAGCGGCTCTATGGACCTGTCCCGCGAAGACCACCAGTCGCCCGAAGCCTGGCAGGAAACCGGAGACTGGATGCGTCAGCTGGACCGCATCGATGGCGAACCGGGCTGAGCCGGTCCGGGAGCAACTATACTGAAATTATGTGTCTAAGGTTAGTAAGCAGACCCGCCCGCCACCCCCCAACCGGGCGGGAGGAGGCTTAGCATGAGACGCAGAATCTATTTCCTGTTGCCTAACGTCGGCAGTGCCCGGCAGGTCGTCAATGAACTCCTGCTGGCGCGAATTGACGATCACCACATTCACGTGATGGCCCGAGAAGGCATCGCTCTCGGCGACTTGCCCCAGGCCAATCTGCTGCAACGCAGTGACTTCGTCCATGGAGTCGAGATCGGTCTCAGTGTTGGCGGCGCCACCGGCATTGTGGCCGGCCTGATCGCCGTGGCGTTCCCCCCTGAAGGTATTGTCCTCGGCGGCTGGACCATGCTCGTTATGGCCCTCGCAGGCGCCCTCATCGGGGCCTGGGTCGCCGGCATGATCGGCACGGATATCCCCAACAGCCAGCTGCGGGAGTTCACCACTGCAGTCGCCGACGGACAGATCCTGATGATGGTGGACGTCCCGAAGAGCAGGGTCGCAAAGGTCACCGATATGATCAGGAAGCACCATCCTGAGGCAGACATGCACGGGGTTGAACCGACCATGCCCGCGTTCCCTTAGTCCACAACCTCCTGAAATCATGCGGATCAACAACGCATACTGAAGTGTGCGTCGATTCCCGGCGCAACGGCATACAACTTGCAACCTTGATGTGCAGGGCGGCGAGTTAATGTTTGGACGCCCGGGCCGATAGCATCAGAGACGGCTGCAGATGCAGCCGAAAACACCTGAAGGAGGTGTGCCATGACCTACATTCTTGATATGGCAGGTGGTACGGAGTACCTGGGCGAGGAGCTGAGCTGCCCGGCCTCGGGCGCACCCCTGCAGCGGCGCGACCCCCAGGTGGAGTTGCAGCTGGCAATCGTGGAAACCCGCCACGCACGCACTGACGAACCCGGTTTTTTCGCGAGCCTGGATATTGGCGAGTTGCTGGACGGACTCGAAGACTGAGACGCAAACACCCAAGGGGGCCGGAACCTGTACGGTTTCGGCCCCTTTTTCGTGTTGACTATTTTCCCGTATCCGGCACGTCGAGAATAACCGACACCCGCCGCGCTTCGATCTCAACCGGTATTGCGGTCAGTGACCGGCCCACACAGGGGCCCTTCACGCAGGCACCGTCCTCAATTCTGAACAACGCATCGTGCGTGGCGCACTGGATGAGGTCGCCGCCCAGGCTGAGGAACTGGTCCGGCACCCAGTCGAGTGGCCCGCCGGTATGCGGGCAGCTGTTGCGGTAAGCAACCACGCCGGATGGTATACGTACCAGGAAGAGGTCTTCGATGCTGCCCGCCGTCGTTACGCTGAAGCCCCGACTTCCCCGCAGTGGAATCTCGTCAATGCGACAGATCTCAAACGTCTGCCTGGCCATGACCCGTCTCGTTTCTCGATGGAATATCCAGACCGTGCAGGCCTGACTGGCCGCATTTTGCGCCCGCCAGCGCACAGGCAAACCGCATGGCAGCCTGCAACCCCGCACCTTGTTGCAGCGCATCGATCATGCCGGCATTGAAGGTATCGCCCGCCCCGAGGGTATCCACCACCCGTGGCGGATGACAGGCATCGGCCGTCACCACAACGCCTTCGCCGTTGATACCGACTGCGCCGCGATCGCCGAGCGAACAGACCACAGCGGCCTGCGGCGCGAGGCTTCTCGCCCGGTAAGCGATCTCGGCAGGCTCAAGCCCACGCTGCCTGGTGAAGCTCGACGAGAACAACAACAGATCCGCAAAGGGAAAAAGGCGATCTATGCCGTCATGCGCCTTCTCCACTTCCAGCGAAACCGGCAGCGTTGGCATGCGCTGTTTGGCATGCCGCATCATACGCAACGCCTGCGCGAGGTTTCGGCCCTCGAAGTGCAGCCAATCGAACTCCTCCAGCGGGATACGCGCAAAGGAACCGGCATCGTATTCCGGCAGGTCGCGGTAGTGCACGATGGTGCGCGAGCCGCTGGCACGGCTGACCGTTATGTAAGATGTCGGCAATTTTCCCTGTGGGAACCGCCGGCAGTAGTCGCTGCGGATACCGTAGCGGGCGAGTTCTTCCAATATCACCGGGGCAGCCGCCTCATCGACGAGCACGCCGGCCCACGCGCAGCTATGCCCCAGCTGGCTCAGCACCACCAGCGTATTGGTGGCGTTGCCGCCGCGCCGCACGCTGTGCGCCAAGGCACGCACCTCTGCATCTTCGTCTGGATAGGTATTGACTTCATTGACGATATCGAGGGTTGCAATACCTACCGCGAGAATTTTCGCCATAAAGCTTCGCGCCGAGCGGTCAAAAGATCAGGGTAGCCCGAAACCTACTCCTTAACAACGCGGAAGCCCAGGTTATCCAGCCGGGTATCGGCGTCACGTGCGTCGCGACTGGCACTACGCAGGTTTTCCGACGGGCTGTCGTATGCACCACCCCTGACCACACGACGACTGCAGTCGCCGCTGCTCACCGCACTGCCATCGGCGGGCGCCGAGCTGTAATCCGGCTGGTAGCAGTCCTGGACCCATTCCATCACGTTGCCAGCCATGTCCTGAAGCCCGAATTGACTGGCTGAAAAGCTGCCCACGGGCGCCGTTTTCTGTCCCGACCATTCGCTGCCGCAGTCAAAGCAATTGGCATGCGCCTTACCCGTTTCGTTGCCCCACCAGAAGCGTGCGTCACTGCCCGACCTTGCAGCAAATTCCCATTCCGCCTCGGTGGGCAGACGGTAACGGCTGCCGGTCTGTTCGGACAACCACTGGGTGTAGGCGAGAGCATCCTGCCAACGGACATTGATCACCGGTCGTTCGCCGCGGCCCCAACCGTTGTCGCCAGGCACGCTGCGGCCGGTAGCGCGGGCGAAGCGGCCGTACTCGGCAAAAGTGACCTCTTGTTTGCTGATAGCGAACGCCTTGAGCTGTACCCGGTGACGCGGACGCTCGTCGAAATTGGCAGAGCTCACGCCGCTGCCCATATCGAAACCGGACGCCTGGAATTCGACCAGCACCGGCGCCCTGCCGCCACCGTTGAGCGGTTCGCTGTAGGTCCGTCGCGGCCGCGTCACTTGAGTTGCTTCGGGTGCAGCGTCCTGCGGCGCCTGTTCGCGCGTGGATGCCTGCGGCGCAGTGGCGGGTACGGCGCGGGCGGGCGTTGTTTCGGCCGCGTCGGTGGTCGCGACCGTCGTGCTGCCCCTGGTGAAATCCCGAATCCGCGCAGGCGTCGTTGCACCGGCAACCGATGCAGCGGCCTGCCCGGATGCCGTCCCGGGTTCAGTCGACGCCGCCGTATCCGCGCCGCTGGTCATTTGCGCGGGGACATGCGCGGGCTGCGCCTGCTCGGCGGTTGTACCCCGGTCATGCGCGGCTTCAGTGTGCTTGTGCGCTTCATTCGGCGGCTCGGCGCCAGGTTCGTCGACCCGTGTACCGGCTGCGGCTGTCGGACTCACGGCCGGCGCCTGCTGCAGCCACCACCAGAGTCCGCCACCGGCCAGCACTGAGCCGATCAGGATGCTGCCAACCAGACTCTTCAACCCGCCACCGGAAGGTTTCTCCGCAGCCAGGGGCACCGCAGCCGCAGGGACGGCGGAAGGGGCATCCCCCTCTTCATCGACAAGCGTCGCCCGTGCCGGCTCGGGGTCTGTGTCCGGATACGTGGGATTCAGCAGCGCCGCGGCCTGCGGGTCGTTTTCATCCAGTGAGGGGATATGCGCTCCAGGCGAGCGGTCCGCTTCCTGCAACTGCGCACGCAGGCGCTCGATAGTCACCTGGAGTTCGGCATTCTTCTCTTCCGCCTGGGAGCGCAGGCGCACGGCGACATCCACGTTTTTCTTTGCCTGCTCCAGCTGTTCACGCAACGCGGCGTCGACACCTGCCGGCGACTGCATGTCAACCAGGCCTCGCGTAACCTCGGCCTCGGCGCGCAACTGGTCGACCTGCTGCTGGAACTCGCCGAGCCTTTCAAGCGCCTCGTCACGCTCGCGGTGCAGCTGTTCCAGCGCCTCCCGCCCGTCCTGTTGCCGGGCGGCTTCCGCCTGCTGCGCCGCTTCCAGAGCCGCGCGCAATTCGTCGAGTTCCTGCGTTTGAACAGTCAGCTGCTCACGGGAACGGTTGCGGTCGCCTATGACCTGCGCGAGTTCAGTGCGCAAGCCCTGCTGGGCCTTTTCCTCGGCCTCCATACGCACTGCCATTTCCTCGTTGGCCGTCTGGCTGCTTTCCAGCAACTGCTGCTCGGCCTGGCGCGCGCTTTCCTGGGCATGCTGCAACTGCACCTTGATTCTGTCGACTTCGGCCTGGACATCCTCGAGTTGCGCACTGCGCTCGCCGAGTTTGATCTCCAGGTCGTCCCGGGCCCTGCTGTCTTCCTTCAGCTTGCTCTGCAAGGCCTCCATTTCAGCCGCCAGGCCGGCATTGGATTCGCCCGCCGCGTCCTTGAGCTGTTTGCGCAGGCGGTAGACTTCTGATTCGTGGTCGTGACGCTCGTTCTCGAGATTGCGTTCCGCCTTGCGCAGCGACGCCATCAGGCGCGTCTGTTCGCGCTGCACGTTTTCCGTTTCGGTCTGTGCGCGGCTGATTGCCTCCCGGGCACTGGTAAGATCCGATTTGTGTTCCTGGCCGAGCGATACCAGTTTGGTTTCCAGCTCGCGGTTGCGACGCTCGGCATCCGCATGCTTTTCCCTCAGCTGGTTGAGTTCGGATTCGGACGATGCAAGCCCGGCGCTGTGTTCCTCCTGTTGCTTACCGAGCGCCTGTAACTGCTCCTGGAGCTGCCGCTCATGCCCGGCTTGCTCGCTGATCTGCGCCTGGGCTTCGGCGAGTTGCCGCTCGAGCGCTTCGCGCTCCGCCTGACCCGCCGCTACCTGTTGCTGCTGTTCTTCGAGGGCCTGCTGCGCGGTCTGCAGCTGCCCCGCAAGGCCATCCTTTTCGGATGCGGCCGCATCTCGCGCCTGCTCCAGTTGTTCCCGCTCCTGCTGACCTGCCTCGAGTTCCTGCTGCAGCTGTTCGACACGCTGCGCCAACGCGTCCCGCTCGGCGCCGATCTCGCCGCTGGTCTGTTCGAGCTGATGCTGCAAGTCTGCGATTTGCCCGCTCAGCTCCTGGACCTCGCCGGCAGCGTCGGAACGTTGCTGTTGCAACTGCTCCCGGGCTTCCTGCAACGCCCCCTGCGAGGCTTCCAGCTGCTGATTCGCACCCTGCAGGGACGCCTCAAGCTCCTCGCGCTCGCGCGCCGAATCGTCGAGGCGCGCCTGCAGCTCGGATGCCTGCGACGCCAGGCCCGCCTCCTGCTCGGTAGCGGCGTTCATCTGTTGCTCGATTTTCCGGTAGTCAGCTTCGACTTCTTCGAGCCGCACCCTCAACCGCTGGGCTTCGGTCTGCTCGGCCGCAAACGCCTGTTCACGCTCACTCAGGCTCTGCTGCAGCTTCTCCAGAGCCTCGCGGCTTTCACTCTGGCCGCTGTTGAGCTGCTCGTGCAGGGTGTCAAGCTGCTGCGTGACCTCCTTCAGTTCCTGGTTTGCCGCGTCCCGTTCTCCGGCGACGGCGCTGGTACGCTGACCCAGTTGCTGGTAATCGTTGCGCAGCCGCCCGAGCTCATCTTCAAGATCGCGCGTCTGCTTGTCGTAGCGCTGCTGCTCGGTTTTCAGATGCTCGGCCATTCGCTCGAGCTCCTGGCGCAGGGCGTCATCGCGCCCCTCGGCCGACGCCTCGATCTGCGACAGCGTCTGCTGCAGGCGGGTCAATTCCTCCTGGACGATGCTCCTTTCGCTATCGGCCGTTTCCAGGCGCGTGCGACCGGCCTCGAGGCCCTCCCTGGCGGCAGCCAATTCGTCCTCAAGACGCTTTTTCTCCTGCGCCGCCTCGGCACTGCGCTGCTCGAACTGGCGGTCACGCTCGGCTAGCTGGGCGCCGATGCTGCCGACTTCCTGTTTGAACGCCTGCAGGCGCGACTGGTGTTCCTGCTGGGCGGCTTCGGCCGTTTTCACACGGTCTTCAGCCCCGGCAAGCTGTGCCTTCAGCTGCTCCAACTGCTGCTGCAGCGCGAGCTTGTCGCTTTCCGCCGCTGCGATCCTGTCAATCAGCGCGATATCGGCAGGCGTATCCTGGCCATGCCGCCCGGCGCCGCGTGTCTCGGCTGGGGCATCCGGTCGGTTTTCGGCCTCGAACGGGAGAATGTCGGCGTCCCTGGAAGACGCGGCGGTCTCGCCGCGAAGTCTGGAGATGAGCTCTTCGGCAGGCACGCCCATCAGGCCGTTTTTCAGCGTGTACACGTTGAAACCGCGCTGACTGAGGACGAATGCTCCCGCGGCACTGCGGCGGCCGGTATCGCAGCAGACGATATAGTCAGTACCGCGATCCATTTCCGAACACTGCTCGCGCAACGCCGACAGCGGCAGGTTTACGCTGCCTTTGACGGCCTGGTTCTCGAACTCGCCGGGCAGCCGCACATCCAGCCATTTGGCACCCTTGGAAACCAGTGTCTGCGCCCCCTCAAAGTCCGTTTCGTGCACCAGCGAGGCGCACAGCAGTTCGTTGAAGTCGTCCTTTGACAGCCGCATCAATGACCCTTCGGTGAGCATGACCACCGACGCATTGCGCTTTGCCTCGGAAACCAGCGCCTCTTCGCCAAAACAAGCGCCCTCACCGAGCTCTGCGAGCAACACGTCTTTGCTGGTCGGGGAAGCTTTGCGGGTCACGGCCAGACGGCCGCTTTTCACGATGTAGAAATAGTCGCCTTCGTCGCCCTGGCGCACAATGACCTCGCCGGCATCGGCGTCGATCGCCTCCAGGCGCATCAACAGCTGGTGGATATTCGATGGGGGCAGTTGCAGAAAGGCCTGCGACTGCAGCATGCGAGTCATCCAGTCATCGTCGTCCTCGGCGTCGATTTCGACGACATCGTAGCCTGCGGATTCATCCCAGGTCAGCAGCACGTCCAGCAGACTGGAATCAACGCGTGCGACGGTGACTTTTCCGGCCGCACGTGCCCCGAGTTGTCGCGGCTGCTGATGCGCAAGGGGGTGGAAACCGGTTTCTGTCCCCGCAGTTACCGTGTCGACAATATCCCGGCGTTCGTCGACAAGCTCTACCTCCCCGTCCAGCAAATATACGGTCTGAGCATCACGATCACCTTTTTTAAACACATAGGTACCGGAACGTACCTCTTCGATGACAGCCTTTCTGGAAATCTCTTCGAGATGCATTGGCGAGAGCGCATTGATAGGAACAAGGTCCCGTAACACTTTCTTATCAATTAGTTTTTTTGCCGCTCCCATGCTGTGTCAGTCCGTCCGCTGCTAGCTGTTGAAGTGCTGGTTTAAAAAATCCAATACGGCCACCGCGCGGCATCGGCCACGTATGTCCGGTATCGGCCGAAAACAACGAAAAGTTAGCGTCAGGCAGCGCGCTGGATCCGTGAACTGGCGCACAAAAAAACGCCGTTGCACCGCACTCCCGGACTGGTACCATAACGCCCGCATTCACTCGGGCCGCAGACGATGACCAAAGCTGGGCATGCCACACCGGAAGAGGCCGAACTGGCGTTTTACGACGCTTTCGAGACATCCAATCTATCCGCAATGATGAGCGTCTGGGCCGACAGCGAGTCTATCGAGTGCATACACCCGATGTCGGACCGCATACAGGGTCGCGATGCGGTTGAAAACAGCTGGCAGCAGATTTTCAGCAGCGGACTGCATGTAAAGATCAGGCGCTCCGACATACACCGCACCCAGGATGCCCTGCTGGCGGTACACGTGCTGTATGAACACCTCAGTATCCCGGGCAGGAGCGAGTCGCATGCTCCGGTTATCGCCACCAATATCTATCAACTCATCGACGGCAACTGGCGCATGGTGCTGCATCACGCCTCACCATCACCGAACGACGAGCCCGAACAACGGGACGAACAAGCTGTCGCAGTCCAGGGCAAGCGTCGGCTGCACTGAGCGTCTATCGCGTCCGGCACCGTGTTTTACAGTATCTGCGCGCGTCAGACATCATTTCAGACTAATATAGAAGCGGAAAATTAAAAAATAGCTTTTACTTTTTTTTCTTTGTGCTATCTTTGCGCGGTCACAGTCTCAGTAAACAACATGAAAGGAGCTCATTGAATGGCCGTAAAGAAAAAGACTGCCAAGAAAACCGCCAAAAAGAAGGTCGCTTCCAAGGCGGTTAAGAAGCCCACCACCAAAGCCGAAACCTACACCTTTATCGCAGAGAAAACCGGACTCACCAAGAAAGATGTTGGTGCCGTGTTCGAATCCCTCAGTGGCCTGATCAAGCGCGATTTGCGCCGTACCGGTCCTGGCGTGTACACCGTGCCGGGCCTGATGAAGATCAAGGTTGTGCGTAAACCCGCCACCAAGGCACGCAAGGGCGTCAATCCCTTTACCGGTGAAGCCATGACATTCAAGGCAAAACCGGCCCGCAATGTGGTCAAGGTGCTGCCACTGAAGGCGTTGAAAGATATGGTTTAATCAGGCATTCGCCTGACAGCGGCACCGGGAAGGTGTGATCTCCTGGAACGGAATGCCAAAGAGCAAAAAAACGATTTCACCACGCTAAAGGCAGCCTGATCGGCTGCCTTTTTTATTTCAGCGCCTGCATCACGCGGTGCTTGGATTGAATAAAATCTCGGTGCGGCACGTAGATCAGATCCGCGATTTTGCGCACCAACGCTTCCTCGTACGGATCCAGATGACCGTCTGCAAAGGCCACCTGCCACAGCATTTCCACCACCTGCAGCTTTTGTTCCGGTGCAAAATGCTCATTGATCAGGCCCGTAAACTGGTACAGGGATGTAGACTCGGCGGCCTCGCGATCCGCCAGAGCGGCCAGCTCATGCGTTTCGGCCTTGCCAAGATCGAACTGTGTCTGCAATGCCTTTTCCAGCGTCCGCCGCTCTATCGGGTGCTCGTCATTGTCCGCGCGCAACATTTCGAACAGCAGCGCCGCGGTGGCGAGATGCAATCCGTGCTCGTCTGGCCCAGACTTACTATCGACACCGATTTTCCCGCGAAAGAACTTCTGAATGGCGTGTAACACGATGAGAGATCAGCACCGAAAGCGGCGACGCGCCGGGACACAGCCCGCGATGGCTGCCAGCAGCCACAACAACGGATCAAAGGCCCGCGGCGCCGCGGACAGCGTACAGCCACCACCACCGCTGGTGTTGGCGCTTATTCCCACGACAGAGGTCGGATCCGCCGCGCCGGCCAGCGCGGCGCTGGCATCCAGCACACCCGTACCGCACAGGCTGGTATTGCAACTGCCATCCGGGAAAGCCCGTGTGCTGCCCTTGAGCACATTCTCCAGCAGGCCGGGGGTGAGAGCGGGGTTCACGGCAAACATCAGCGAGGCCACCGCAGACACCTGGGCAGCGCTGAAGCTGGTGCCCTGAATAACGGCCAGGGCATCGCCGGTTACGCTTGTATCGGCCACGGTTGCGCCAAAATTGGACAATGTCTTGATACCGTTGTTCAGCGGATTGCTCAGATCGTTAGGCACTGGACTATCACCACCAGGCGCCACCAGATCGACATTGGAACCGACATTGGCATAGCCGGCCAGACTCCCGTCCCTGGCAATGGCGCCTGCCACGATCACGTTGTTACAGTTGGCAGGGCTGACATTGGCAACGTCACCACCTTCGTTGCCGGCGGCCACAACCACGACGGCGCCAGCAGTCACGGCTGCATCAATAGCCGCCTGCTCCTGGGGCGAACACGCCCCGTCTCCGGTAAGGCTGAGATTGATAACGTTCGCCGGGTTCTGGTTCATTTGCGCCACCCCTTGCACGGACAACCCGACCGCCCAGCGTATAGCGTCGGCGACATCGGACAGACTACCGCCGCATTTGCCAAGTACCCGGATGGGCAACAACCGGGCGTTGAAATCGATACCGGCGATATCAGTGCTATTGTTCGACGTCGCCGCAATCACGCCTGCAATCGACAGCCCGTGCCAGGAGCTGCGATCTTCGTCCGGGTTGCCGGTATAGCAGCTATCAGCGGGATCGGCCCAGTCCCCGGGGTCCGTCGGGTCGTTGTCACGCCCATCCCCGTCGTTCGCAGTAACCGGGTCTGTTATGAAGTCATAGCCGGGCAATATACGACCACCAGCGAAATCCAGATCGCGATGGGGAATAATACCTGTATCCACCACGGCAACGACGATGCTGGAAGAGCCCGTCGATAGGTCCCAGGCATCCTGCATACGGATACCGGCAGTATCTTCGAACAAATGCCACTGCCCCGGATCATTCAAGGGATCAACAGCGTCCGGCAGGTATTCCGGGTCAGTTGGTATCAGTGCCGGAGTGAATCGCTTGTCGGGCTCCGCTGCCAGGATACCCGGCTGCGCGGCCAGTTGGGCGGCGATGTCCCGCGCGGCACCGAGACTGATTTCCTCGGGCAGCTCCACCACGATGGAATCACTGCCATAGCGGCGGACAAATTGCATTTCGCGACCATCTGGCAGCCGGACAGCGGGAACCGCCTGTCCGGAGCCGACCGACTGGATACGCCGCACACCGTCGTCACTCAATTGAATGATCAGCTGACCGGTACGCGAGCGGGCGGATGCCTTGTCTGCGAGGGCAGCGCCGGTGGATAACACAGCAGAGAGGCAAAACGCCACACCTGCAATAGCTTTCAATTTCAGCATCAAAACGCCCTAACCTGTTGTTTATTTGGCCTGCATCCTGAAACGCTGGCCTCGGAATGACAAAATCACACCATCAGGTGTTATTGCGTCCACTACCGGACCTTCCTGTAGACGTTCCCCTTCGTGATAATTGCGCATATTTATCAGAACGAACCGCTCCCGCAGGGTCTCACTGTAGACATGCACGTCCAGGTGCAGGCTACTGTTTATTTCTCCAAGCAACTGGGCGGAGATCTCCGGCCAGACGGGAAGATTGTTATCGCTGCTCGCTGGCGCTGGCGCCACCGATGCCTGCGGCAGGACCTCCATCGGCGTCGCGCTGGCGTCGGCAGCCGCGTCTTCTTCTTCCGAGGGCCGGTCGGCTGCCGCAACCGGCGGCAGCGGGCGCAGTGTCTCGGGTGCCGGCCGACTGACGGTCGTGCCTGCCGGGGGCACGCGCTGCAGCGGTTGTCGCGGTTCGTGCAGGACGGGCCCGGCACTGACCGGGGAACCCGCAAGCTTCGCCGGTGCGACCGGGACCGACGCAGCAGGGCCGCTCGGCGGCGGAACCGAAACCTGGCGGAGTTGCGGTGACTTCGGCCACAGGGCGAACACGAGCAACACCGCATTGATCAGCAATACGCCCAGCAGCAACCACATCCAGGGCCGCGATCCGGCGACCAGCGCCTGTTCGTGTTCGCTGCCGATACCTGGTACCCGACCGATTTCCCGCTCGTGTTCGGCCTTCTTCAGTGCATCGAGTATATAGGACATAGCTGCTACCGTTTACCCGTTGACCATGCCAAGTCGCGGCACCGATGGCCGCCGTTGTTCATTGTTCAGGTGGATCAGCGTCCGCGGACCGGCCACACCATCAGCATTGAGTGCGTTGTCACGCTGGAAAGTGCGCACCAGTTCTTCGAGGCCCGCATCGAATCGGGTAGCGTCCGGCGCAATCGACGTCAGCCCGGTAGACTGCTGCAGTTGTTGCCGCAACCAGGCAACATCGCTGCTCTGATCCCCGAGCCGCAGCAGGGCGCTGCCCTTGGGCGGCGTTTTCCACAGCACCCGGTAATGGCCGAGCCAGTCTTGTTTCAACTCATCGACCGGCACCTGCATCTCCTTGCCGTCGACCTGGACTCTGACTTCCGGGCCGAGCAACTCCTGTAACAATACCGGGATCCGCCGACCGTCGCCGGCGACCAGCAACAGCACCGCGGGCCGGTCCAGCTGTGTCAGCACAGTCCAACTACCACCACCCCGCAGACAGCGCAGACCGACCGCCGGCGCCTGTGCACACGCCTGCTCGTCACCCTGGACATCGGCCTTAACACCCCAGAGACGATAGAGCCCCGCCCAGGCATTGCTTGCGGCGTCGGGACCTGCACGGGACAGGGCCCGTTCGAGCTCGCTGGCCATTGCCGGCTGCACTGCAGGTGTCGGCTCGGCGGGCGCCGGTGGCGACACGTCGATCTCCGAAACTTCGGCGGTGACTTCGCCGGGCGGGTTCGCGACTGGCGGGAGGGAGAGTGTCGACGGCAGAACGGCTTCGGGCGCAGCTTCGGGCGCAGCTTCGGCGGCAGGGTTCGGGGCAGGCAGCGGCGCTTGTGACGGCGGGGCGGTACTGACGAGGGCGATCGGCGATACCACGGGGTAGCGCTCCATCAGCAGGTAGGCGGCCAGTCCCAGAACCGCAACGACAGCGCTGATTGCAGCCCACCGCCAGCCATGCTTCCCGGGCGCGTCCAGACCTTCTTCAGGCAGTACCTCGCCGGCAGCCTTGCGCACAATCGGCACTTCGATCCGGCGCTTGCCTTCGACGAACGCACCCAGCATCGCACGGTCGCACAGCACGTTGATCAAACGCGGCACACCCGTGGAAAGCCTGTGGACCAGGTCGATGGCACTGTCGGTGAAGATCGGCTCACCGGCACCGCAGACCTGCAGACGGTGACGGATATACGCAGCCGTCTCTTCGCGACTGATCGGTTCCAGGTGGTAGCGGGCGGTAATGCGCTGCGAGAGCTGCCGCAGTTCGTCGCGCGCCAGCAGCGAACGCAGTTCCGGCTGCCCCACCAGGATGATCTGCAGGAGTTTTTCCCGGGTGGTTTCCAGGTTGGTCAACAGCCTCACCTGCTCGAGGGCATCGGCGCTGAGATTCTGCGCTTCGTCGATCATCAGGACCGTTCGCCGTCCCCGCGCGTGACTGTCGAGCAGGTAGGCGCTGAGCACGTCCGTCAGCACCTTGATGCTGGTCGTGTCCCTCGCATAGGTAATGTGCAGCTCGTCACAGAGGCTCGCGAGCAGTTCCTGGGCGTTGACACGCGGGTTGAGGATCAACGCCATATCGACGTGCTCGGGCAGTTGCTCCAGCAGACAACGACAAATGGTCGTCTTGCCGGTACCCACCTCGCCCGTCAGCTGGACGAAGCCACCGCCTTCGCCCACGCCATAGAGCAAATGCGCCAGCGCCTCGCGATGCTGACGGCTCATGTAAAGGAAGCGCGGGTCGGGCGCAATGGAAAACGGCCGCCCTGTTAGTCCGAAGTGTTTTCGATACATTGAAATATTTGCCGCCCAGTGGGCGAAGTCCATATTATGCCTGTTCCGCGACCTGCCGTCCTCTACAGTGCACAGCCAGGTGCCGCAGCCACCGCGGATCCTTCTATAGCAGCGCCGCTGGCGCCGGCAATCCCTGCAGCGTTTCACAAGCGGCACAAGCAGACTTTTCTGCCGGGCCTGGCCGCGCAGTGCCGTCAATCGGACAAAACTGCCCAGTGGTCACTCGACACGCCCGCTTGACCAAAGCATAAGCATCTGGTTATATAGCTGTCGAACTATTTAATCCCGGGCCCCTCCAGCGCCCGGCGCCGGAAAGGCACCTTTCCCCTGCTGATTGTTAAAGGTATTTCGTCATGCGGCGATGTTTGGCCATGTCGGTTATTTTTACAAATTAAATGATATTGGTTGTGAGGGAATAAAATGCGCCGTTTTGGTATCTTATTAATCAACAGCTTAGCGCAAATGGCACAACGCTTGCTCCGAAGCTTTTATAAAACAGGAATGGTATGCCCGCTATGAATGCCAAAGTAGAGAAAAAGATTAATGGCCAGTCGGTCACTGCCAACCCGATTTTTAAAGGTGGGGTCTTACCCGCGTACTGGGCCTGCTCCATCAATGATCGGATGATTTCCAAAACATTCAGTTCCGCGACCGAGGTATTTCGGTTTGCCGAGACCATGAAACGGCATTAGCTGACAGGGAAATAATCGAGGATCGACCGCTTCAGATCGTTCAGCCTGCCGTGGAAGAAATGACCGGCACCGTCGAGCACGACCAAATGCGGTGATTGTGGACTTGTTTCGGCCAGAGCGCGGACGTCAGCGACGGGTACGATTTCATCCGCACCTCCGTGAATGACCAGCCAGTCCGTGGCGGGGGCTTCAAAAGGCCCCGCGGCGAAGTGGTTCACCGCCGGCGCAACGGTCACCAGTCGCTGCGGACGCAACACCTCCGCCGCCCGAATGGCGACCATCGCGCCAAAAGAAAATCCCCCGAGCCACAGCGGCAGATCAGGCCAGCGGTCTCTTGCCCAGCCCACCACGGCAGACAGATCCTGCTGCTCACCGCGCCCCTCATCGAAGTCGCCCTGACTTTCGCCGACACCGCGAAAGTTGAAGCGCACGCTGACAGCGCCCAGCTCGCGAAAGCTCAGCGCCAGCTGGTGGACAACCTTGTTGTTGAGAGTCCCGCCATGCAGCGGGTGGGGATGACAGATCACGGCCACCGCCCGGGGCGGTCCCGCAGGCAGCTCCGGCACGAGCTGGAGAGCGCCTGCGGGACCGGCGATATAGTCCTGTGTCACGCTACAACTGTCGCGGGTAGACCGTCTTTTGCGCGACTCTGGCTCAGAACAGTCCCTGGGTCGAATCGTCCCGGCGCCGGCGGCGCCGGCATTCCACACCCGGCGAATGCAGGGTGAGATCAAGCCGGTACCAGCCATCCAGATCCACCGTTTGGCGTTTACCGCTGATGTTTTCCAGTACAACGAGTTTTTGTCGTCGCCCGGCATGCAATACCACCCGGACCTGCTGCAACTGACCGACGACATTGGTATACCAGTACCCGGGCATGGGTTGATGTGCCAGCATGTTTCTTCTCTGCAGTTTGTTGTGAACCAGATTCATCCGCACTTCGACTCGCCACAATTCAGGCACGTCAGGCAACCATCCATTTTGATCGCCGCCTTGGTGTTGCACTTGATGCACAACTGGGCGCCTTCGGGAAAATCGCCGCTCGCCGGCTCCGGCTTGCCCGCCTGCATGGCGCTTTCGAACTGGGCGCGCTTTTCAGCGACCAGTTTCTTCTGGTGTTCATCCAGCCCGTCATCCTTCAACATGCCGATCATGCGCAGGTGACACTCGATGGCATCGCCGATCTCGGCCACCAGCGAAGGCATGTACCTGCCGCCTTTCTTGAAATAGCCACCACGCGGGTCGAATACCGAGCGCAACTCTTCGACAAGGAAAGTGACGTCGCCACCCTTGCGGAACACCGCCGAGACAATCCTCGTCAGGGCGACAATCCACTGGAAGTGGTCCATATTCTTCGAGTTGATAAAAATCTCGAAAGGCCGGCGCAACTCGTGTTTCGTGCCCGGATTCAGCACCACGTCGTTAATGGTGATATACAGGGCGTGTTCGGACAACGGGGTTTTAACCTTGTAGGTGGACCCCAACAACATTTCCGGCCGTTCGAGCTTTTCGTGCAGCTGCACGACCTTGTCTTCGTGCGGCTCCTCAACAGGCGCCGCCTTGGCCTTATCCGGCTGACTGTCCCGGACGACCTCGTAGCCGACAATTTTCTGTTCGATCTTCTTAACCATGTGAAACTCCTCTGAGCCCTGCGCCAATCAGAATTTGCCGTAGTAACCCTCTTTCAGGGCATCGTACAGGTTGGCGGCGGAATGGGTCTCTCCATCGTATTCGATTTCCTCGTTGCCCTTCAGCTGCACGACACTGCCATCCTGCAGCGTAAACTGGTAGGTGGTGTTCGCGAGGTCCTTTTCCTTCACCAGCACGCCCTGGAAGGCTTCCGGATTGAAGCGGAACGTCGTACAGCCCTTCAGACCCTGCTGGTAGGCGTAGAGGTAGATGTCCTTGAAATCTTCGAAGGGATAATCCGTCGGCACGTTGGCGGTTTTGGAAATCGAGGAATCCACCCATTTCTGTGCCGCGGCCTGGATATCGACGTGCTCGCGTGGATTGATATCGTCCGCCGAGACAAAGTAATCCGGCAGTCGCTCGGCCTCTTCTTCCGAAAACGGCATGGCCTCGGGGTTTATCAGCGCCCGGTAGGCCAGCATTTCGAAAGAGTAGACATCGACCTTTTCCTTGGTCTTGCGGCCTTCGCGGATTACGTTGCGGAAATAATGGTGAGCGAAGCTCGGCTCGATACCGTTACTGGCGTTATTGGCCAGCGACAGCGAAATGGTGCCGGTCGGCGCGATCGAGGAATGGTGAGTGAAGCGGGCGCCGGTTTCGGCGAGCGCCTCTACCAACCCGGCATCTTCCCCGGCCACCTGTTGCATATAGCGGCTGTAGCGCGCATGCAGCACCCTGCCCTTGACGCGGTCACCGAGCTTGTAACCATCGCGCTTCATCTCCGGACGCTTACGCAGCATTTCAGGTGTGACCTCGAAATCTTCGTCCATTATCGGCGCCGGGCCCTTTTCCCGCGCGAGGTCCAGCGCCACCCGCCAGCCGGTCAGCGCCAGTTCCTTGCTGACCTTCTCGGTAAACTCGACCGATTTGGCCGAACCATACTTCGTACGCAGCATGGTCAGCGTCGAGCCCAGCCCCAGAAAGCCCATTCCGTGGCGGCGTTTGCTGGTGATTTCGTGACTCTGCAGGTCAAGCGGCAGGCCGTTGATTTCCACGACGTTATCCAGCATACGGGTGAAAATGGCCACAACCTTGTCGAATTCCTCCCAGTCGAAGTAGGCCTTTTCCGTAAACGGGTGGCGCACGAACTTGGTCAGATTGACCGAACCCAGCAGGCAGGAACCGTAAGGCGGCAGTGGCTGCTCTCCACAAGGGTTGGTGGCACGCACGTTTTCCGCGAACCAGTTATTGTTCATCTCGTTGACTTTGTCGATAAGGATGAAACCCGGTTCGGCAAAATCGTAGGTGGAGGTCATAATCATGTCCCACAGCCGCCGCGCACGGATGATCTTGTATACTTTGCAGGCGACCAGGCCCGCCTCGTTGGCGAGGTAGTTTTTGTGCGTCGGCCACTCCCGCCACACCACCTGGTTGGTATCGTAAAGATCCAGGCCCTCGTCCTCGGCTTCCTGCGCGTTCAGCGGAAAAGCCAGCTTCCAGTCGGCGTCGTGGCTGACCGCCTCCATGAACTCCTGGGTGATCAGCAGCGACAGGTTGAACTGCCGCAGGCGACCGTCTTCGCGCTTGGCGCGGATAAAATCCATCACATCCGGGTGACCGACGTCAAACGTCGCCATCTGCGCGCCGCGGCGACCGCCCGCCGACGAAACGGTGAAACACATCTTGTCGTAGATATCCATGAACGACAGCGGCCCCGAGGTATAGGCGCCGGCACCCGAAACATAAGCACCGCGTGGGCGCAGGGTGGAAAATTCATAGCCGATACCACAGCCGGCTTTCAGCGTCAGCCCCGCCTCGTGGACCCGCTCCAGAATATTGTCCATGGAGTCCTGAATGGTGCCGGAGACCGTGCAATTGATCGTCGAGGTCGCCGGTTTATGCTCCAGGGCACCAGCATTGGAGGTTATACGGCCGGCCGGAATGGCGCCGTGACGCAGTGCCCATAAAAACTGCTCATACCAGTAAGCACGCTTTTCAGGCGTGGTCTCGACATCGGAAAGCGCCCGCGCCACGCGCTGGTAGGTACCATCGATGCCGGCGTCCACAGGTACGCCGTCCTTGCGCTTCAGTCGGTACTTCTTGTCCCAGATATCCATGGAAGCATCCTGCAACGGAATATCGGCAACACTGGTCGGAACGGGCTTCAGCTGAACTGATTTCATTACGATTCGTGGCTCCTTGTCATGTTATTACTGCGGCTACCGGCGGAGATTCGAGCGCCCCCGAGAGATTGGGGGTTTGTTTCTGGTGAACCACAAGATATTGTGTGAACGGTTGCTAAGATTAGGCCCGCTCCCGCATGCTGTCAAGTCCGAATTCATCAAATTTCCATAAGCATACTTTACTTCTATAACAATAGTTTACACAGATAATTATAGACTTTCGGCAAGCTCATCCGGCGCATATACCGGGAATCTCCCGTTGAACAGCAATACACTATATATTGTGTTTCTTATATTGCGACAAACCCCGGGAACCGGGCTCCCAACTGGCGTGAACTTGTCGGGTTTGAACCTGTCTCTATGTGCATTCAGGTGTTTTTTTCTTCTTGGAGTGCTTCACACGTGTCTTACCGCGCCGCTGGTCCTATCCGCATTTTCCTGTTTATCGCATCGCTCCTCGGCCCGTCGGCGCCGCTGCTGGCCTCGCTGCCGGCAAGCGTTGACGGCCAGCCACTGCCCACCCTGGCACCGATGCTGGCGCACACCACGCCTGCCGTGGTCAACATCGCCGCGCTGGGGCACACGGAGGTAAGACAGAGTCCGCTGCTGATGGACCCCTTTTTTCAGCATTTCTTCAACGCCCCCCGGAAACCCCAGCGGCGGGAGACACAGAGCCTCGGCTCGGGCGTCATCGTAGACGCTGACAAGGGCTACATCCTGACCAACAATCACGTCGTCGAGCAGGCCGACAAGATCAGCGTCATGCTGCGCGATGGCCGGCGGTTCGATGCCAGGCTGCTGGGCACCGACAAGGAGTCGGATATCGCCGTCATCCAGATCCCCGCGCAAGGTCTCACCGCCCTGCCGCTGGCGGATTCCGAAGCGCTGCAGGTGGGCGACTTCGTCGTTGCCATCGGCAATCCTTTCGGGCTGGGCCAGACAGTGACTTCGGGCATTGTCAGCGCCCTGGGGCGCACCGACCTGGGGATCGAGGGATACGAAGACTTCATCCAGACCGATGCCTCCATCAACCCAGGCAATTCCGGCGGCGCGCTGGTCAACCTGCGCGGCGAACTGGTGGGCATCAACACCGCCATCCTGGCCCCCGGCGGCGGCAATGTCGGTATCGGTTTCGCCATTCCCATCAATATGGCAAACAGTGTCATGCAACAACTGATCGAACACGGCGCAGTCGAACGCGGCCAGCTCGGCATCACCGCGCAGGACCTCACCCCGGAACTCGCCGGCGCTTTCGGCATCGAGCGCGACCGGGGTACGGTCATTTCCCGCGTCGAACCGGACTCGCCGGCCGAACGTGGTCAACTGAAAGTGGGCGACGTGATCCTGAAGGTTGATGGCAAACCGGTGCGCAGCTCCGGCGAAGTCCGCAACCGGGTAGGTCTGCTGCGGGTCGGCTCCAGGGTGAATATGACGATCTGGCGGGACGGGCAAACGCTCACCCGCTCGCTGGTGATCGAACCAACCCGGCTGGAAGAACTGGCGGGCAAATCACTGCATTATCAGCTCGAGGGCGCGACCTTCAGCAACCTGCCGGAGAGTCTGCAACGGCCCGACCGGGCGAGCGGCGTCCTGGTCAGTGCCGTGGAACCCGACACCCCGGCCTGGCGTGCCAGCCTGCGCAAGAACGATATCATACTGTCGGCGAACCGCATGCCCCTGCGAACGCTGGACGACTTCAAACAGGCCGTCCAGGGCAATCGCAAACTGCTGATCAACGTGCAGCGCGGTGACGGGGCGATGTTTATCCTGTTGCAGTGAGCCTTGTGCGCAAACCGGTCGGCCGGCAGGTCAATATCGGCTGCACGTCAAACGGCTGATGCCGGGCGCTCGCTGACTTGTCCGATCAGCTCGTCAACCGCCGGTAAATATCCGAAACCTTCAGCGGCAGCTTGCGCACCTCGTCGATCACCGCGTAGTTCACCGCGCCGTACATGTGCGGCAGGTAATCGCGCGCTTCCGTATCGATGGTGATGCAGAAGGGATGAATACCGCTGCGCTTTGCCTCGATGAGCGCCATGCGCGTATCCTCGATACCATAGGCGCCGCGGTAGGTATCATAGTCGTCGGGCTTGCCGTCGGAGAGCGTAATCAGCAGCTTGGTACGCGCGTCCACTTCGTTCAGCAATTGCGTCAGGTGACGGATCGTCACACCCATGCGCGTGTAATCCTTGGGCCGGATACCGCTGATGCGCGCCTTGACCTCCTCCCCGTAAGGGTCATCGAAGGACTTCACCCGGTAAACTTCGCAGCGTTTGCGCGTCATGCCGGAAAAGCCGTAGATGGCGTACCGGTCGCCGAGCGTTTCCAGTGATTCGCATAACAGCGCCAGCGCCTCGCGTTCGGCGTCGTTGATCCAGCCTTTGGTCGATCCGCTCATATCGACCATGAACATGACCGCGATATTGCGTTCCGGCTTGTGCAGCTTGGTAAACAGGCGCTCGGTCATTTCCTCGCCGTGGTGGGTGTCGGCAACCGCTTCGACCAGTGCATCGATATCCACGTCCTCACCGTTCGGCTGTTTCTTCAACAGTTTGTCCTCGCCACGCAGGGCCTCGAACGTGCGCCGCAGCTCCATGGCCAGGCCGCGATACTTGTGCAGCGCCTTGTCCACGAAATGGTCGTGACCGGGGTGCACGTCGAGTTCACGCAGTACCGCCCAGTTTTTACGATAGTGCTGCCGTTCGTAGTCCCACTCGTTGTAGATAAACGCGCCTTCCTCGTGGTAGGTACCCTTCCACACGTCCTCGACGCTGCGCTCACCGGTATCGCCGGCAAAATAGGCGCCGTCACCGGCCGCCTGCAGGTAGTCTTCCGGGATGTCACCCAGGTCCTGAAGAATGGACGCCATGGTACCCTTGACGTTGTCCGGCGCCGGAATCGGCCGGCCGTCGAGTTCGATTTCGTAAGCGAAGCCGTCGGCGGTGTCTTCCGATACGACTTCGCGTAACTTGACCGTGTGCTCGCTCTCGGGGTTTTCGTCACTGGTCGATTCGGATTCTCCTTCCGCCTCCGCCCGCGACTTGTCGAGGTCGTTCTGCATCCGCAACAGACCGAGGCGAAACGCCTTTTTGTCCGCCTCGATGCGCGCTTCGCGGGTCTTGGCCACTTTGATCGGCTCGAGTACGCCCTGGTAGACGACGGCGTCGGGCCGGGGTGCATCCATCACCTCCGCGATCAGCGTCAGGCTGTCTGCGACGCTGGCTCCATCCTCTGACAGGCACTCGGCCGCGCGCCGCCAGGCCGGGTGATCGGGCAGCGGACAGTCGGCGCGCAATGCCGCCATCTGCCGGTATACCCCCGGAAGACTGCGCCGAATCCTGGCCTCCAGGCGCAGCGTTTCCAGTGCGTGGAAGCGCCCCAAAGCCTTGTCATATTCAGCGAACTCCGCCAGCGCAGCGGGAATATCCTGACGCCAGGTGCCGTACCAGGTCTGCGCCCAGAGGTACACCACCATCGCCTTGTAGAGCTGGAAATTCGCGTCGCGGTCGGGAAAACGGCTAACGGTTGCCGGCAGATAGAGCACCTCGGTATCCGTATATGTCTGCTCACCCGCCTCGATTTTGAGTCGCCGCCCGCTCAGCCCATGGACGAAGCCTTCCAGCACGTTGACAACCTCGTCGAGCGCGAGACCGGTGCGGCGCGCCTTGTACTGGCGGGCAAACGCTTCGGCGTCCTTGAAGGCCGCCACCGCCGGGTGCAAACCGCGCGTGTCGTAGATATCCATGCAGTGCAACAGCCAGGCCTCGACACCGTCTTCGTCCATGACGCGCAATGCGCCGCAGACGTGGTTGACGAAATTGAAAGCCATGCCGGAACTGGTACGACCAACCATGGCGGCGTTGCGCAAAACAAAATCCTGGGTACTGCGCGGAAACTCGGCCAGCGCCTGCGAAGGCTCTTCAGCAGCGCCCAGCGACACCATATGCGCATCGAGGCGCTCTTCCAGTTGCCCGGCGGTTAGCGGCATGCCGCCGGTCTGCAGGAATTCGGTTTCATCGAACCAGCGCGCCGCCACGCCCGCGGCCAGCACCCGCCCGTCGCCGCTCTTAACCCCGAGGTGCAACGGCTCTACGGTGCATCCGGGCAGCACTTCACGCAACAACTGACCCAGGCTTTCAGCCTTCCAGGTGATCGCCCCGCTATCGGTGGACACCCAGATACCCAGGCAGTTTTCGGTGATCAACCGCGGCAGGTATCTCATCAGCTTCGGCAGATCGACTTCGCGATCCCACAACTGCCCCCGGGGGCCATGGCCCAACGCCGGACAGGGCAGGACGATCATGTCGAAACGCCGTTGACGCCTGAGCAGCGCTTCGACGTAATCCATGACATTGTCGCGCACGTACTCGGCATGCTGCTCGCCGGCATTGGCGCGCGCCAGCGCCAGCATTTCCTCGTTCGCATCGACGTGAACGACCGCAGCACCGGCCGCCAGCGCCTGGGCCGTGACGAAGCCGTTACCACCGAACAGGTTCAACACGCTAAGATCTTCGAGGTCATAACAACCGTCGATACGCGCCCGCACCCAGGCACCACACACCCAGTCGCGCGGGTGCGAACCGACCCGCCCCCCGCTTCCAAGGCGGCAACAGACCGTCTGCCCGGCGACCTCGACCGCCCACTCCCGCTGCAGACCACCGCGGGTAGGTTCCCAGTGTGCCTGGCGCCCGACCTCGTCGATGTACACCCAGTCGGACTGCCAGTCAGCCTGCTGCGGCATCCCGCACGCGAGCCGGTCAGGCCGGTCGATGAGGTACTCGCCCCAGCGTTCGAGCTTGCGGCCGTTGCCGAAATCGACCAGAGCATAGCCCTCGCACGCCTCGACCAGCGCGTCGTGGGTATCGGACTCGGAAACAGTCGGGAGCTGGACCATTGGTTCCGTCCTTAAACAGGAACCGGCCGATCGGCTCACGCGGCCGGCGCATCAGAATACAGAAGCGCTCAGTTCGTTCACCGCTATCAACATTTCTTCGTCATCGGTCAACGCCTCGGCAATACTCGCGCGGCAGGCAACCACCGGGCTCACACCAGTTTTCATCAGTTTGGCGGCATGTACCAGCAAGCGGGTACTGGCGCCCTCTTCCAGGCCGCTGCCCTTCAGGTTGCGCGTCATCTGCGCGAATTTGACCAGCTGCGTGGCGGTTGCGGTGTCGATACCGGTTTCGTTGACGATGATTTTGCTTTCCAGGTCAGCGGACGGATAGTCGAAATTCAGCGCCACAAAGCGCTGGCGCGTAGACTGCTTGAGGTCCTTCAGTACACTCTGATAACCCGGGTTGTAGGAAATCGCCATGCAGAACTCATCGCCCGCCTCCAGCAGTTCGCCGAGTTTCTCCATGGGCAGCACCCTGCGATCGTCGGCCAGGGGATGGATAACCACGGTGGTGTCCTTGCGGGCCTCGACGATTTCGTCCAGGTAACAGATTCCGCCGGCACGCACGGCTCGCGACAAGGGCCCGTCCACCCAGATGGTCTCCCCGCCGCGAATCAGGAAGCGCCCCACCAGATCAGCGGCGGTGAGATCGTCGTGGCAGGAGACGGTTATCAGCGGCCGTTTGAGCCGCCAGGCCATGTGCTCCATGAAACGCGTCTTGCCACAACCGGTAGGCCCTTTCAGCAGTATCGGCAGCTGGTTGGTGTAGGCCGCCTCGAAGACACCGATCTCGTTGCCCACCGGCTCGTAATACGGCTCCTCGGTGATAAAATATTCTTCCGGCTTGAGTACTTGCGCTGTCACGGCGAATTTCCTGTGGGGCTTCGGCAGTCAGCGCCACACGGTACCCTTTCTACCGGTTCGCGGCAACAACACCCACAAAGTCAAGGTGATATACACCACCCTTATTTTATTATCGAAAGATTCGATGCTCTTTAATATATACATGATCTGGCGAACCACTGGGTGCTCCGGTATCGTGTAGGCCGTTTTTTGGTCTCGGTCTGAACAAGGTGCATGAACCCTTCCTCTGCGAAGGGAGACTATTTTCACCCCACCTGCAACGGTTTCCCGACCGGTCTTGTCTTTTAATTTTGTCAAAGTGACTCTGAGCGGAGGAGTACCCATGTCAGAGGTTATCGCAACCAACCAGACCATTCTGGTGGTGGGCGGCGGCATCAGCGGTATGACGGCCGCGCTGGAAGCCGCCGAATGCGGCAAGCAGGTCATTCTGGTGGAGAAGAATCCATCGATTGGCGGCCGTGTCAGCCAGCTTTACAAGTATTTTCCCAAACTCTGCCACCCCAAGTGCGGTCTGGAGATCAACCTCCGCCGGATCAAGACCAACCGCAACCTGCACGTTATGGCGATGACCGAAGTCAACAAGATCGAGGGCGAGGCCGGCAACTACAGCGTTACCCTGCATACCCGCCCGCGTTACGTGAACGAAAACTGCACCGCATGCGGCGCCTGCGGTGAAGCCGTCGAGACCGAATTCGACGACGAATACAACTACGGACTGGGCAAGCGCAAGGGCGCCTACCGCCCGTTCAACCAATCCTACCCGGAACGGTATGTTCTCGACCCCGCGATTATCGGCACCGCGGACGCGGATAAGGCCAAGGCCGCGTGCAACTACGAGGCGATCGACCTCGACATGGGTGACAGCGAAACCACCATCACCGTCGGCGCCATCATCTGGGCCACGGGCTGGAAGCCCTACGATGCGGGCAAGATCCAGCCGTATGGCTACGACCGCTACAAGAATGTCATTACCTCGGTGGAATTCGAACGCATGCTGGACCCGCATGGCCCTACCGGCGGCAAGATCCTGCGTCCCAGCGATGGCAAGGAGGCCAAAGACGTGGCCTTCATCCAGTGCGCCGGCTCGCGCGATCTGAACCATCTCAAGCACTGCTCGCGCATCTGCTGCATGGCCAGCCTGAAGCAGACCACTTACCTGCGCGAACAGTACGGCGACGACACCAAGGGTACGGTGTATTACATCGACATCCGCGCCATCGACCGTATTGACGACTTCTATCAGAACGTGAAGAACGACGCCAACATCACCTTCACCAAGTCCAAGGTCGCCTCGATTACCGAGGACCGGGAAACCGGCAACCCGGTACTGCACGGGGTGGACACCGAGGGCTATGACCGCTACAGCAACCCGCACGAACTGGTGGTGCTGGCTATCGGCATGGAGCCGAGCGTGCCCGCCGACGGTTTCCCCATGCCGGTGGTGCTGAACGAGGAAGGGTTTGTGGAACTGGACGAAGCCAATGGCGCATTTTTCGCCGCCGGCTGCTCGGCCGACGCACTGGACGTAAACCGTGCGGTACAGAGCGCCACGGCCAGCGCGTTGCGCGCCATCCAGGTTGTCAACAGAGTTGCCGGTGCGGAGGGTTAAGCCGTGGCAGACATAAAGATCGGAGCGTATGTATGTAAGGGCTGCGGTCTGGGCGAACGCCTGGACTGCGACGAACTTGCCACCATCGCCAAGCGCGACGGCAAGGCACAGGTAGCGCAACAGCACGATTTCCTGTGTTCGGCCGACGGCGTGAAGATGATCCAGAACGACATCGATAACGAGGGCGTCAACCGGGTGGTCATCGCCGCCTGCTCGCGCCGCGCCAAGACCGAAGCGTTCAACTTCGAGGGCGTGACCATCTCGCGTGCCAACCTGCGCGAGGGTGTCATCTGGATACGCCCGGACGAGGATGATCTGCGCGAAACCACCCAGGAGATGGCGGCCGATTACGTGCGCATGGGCTGTGCCGAAGCCAAGTACTCCACCCCGCCGGCATCGGCGCAGGAAAAGGGCGCCAACGACACCATCCTGGTCGTCGGTGGCGGTATCACCGGCATGACCGCGGCGCTGGAAGCCGCCAAGGCCGGCTATCCCGTGCACGTAGTGGAAAAAAGCGACTCACTCGGCGGCTCGGTCGGGAAGATGTGGAAAGATGTGCCCAGGCACAGTCCGTACACGGATCCGGTGGATACCGGCGTGGCCGCGATGGTCGCCGCCATCGAGGCGGATGGCAAGATCACGGTTCACCTGAACGCGACCATCACCAAGACCTCGGGCGCGCCCGGCCGTTTCTCGGCCGATATCAGCACCGAATCGGGCGGCACCAGCACGGAAAACTTCGGCGCCATTATCCAGGCTTCCGGTGCAACACCGTACGACGCCGGCAAGTTACCGGAACTGGGTTACGGCAAGAGCAAGGACGTGGTCGACCGCGTCGAACTGGAGCAACTGGCCATTGCCGCGAATGGCGGCCCCATCAAGCGTCCTTCGGATGGCAAGGAAGTGAAGAAAGTCACCTTCGTGCAGTGCGCGGGCCAGCGCAGCAGCAAGGAAGGGCACCTGAACTACTGCTCCGGCGACTGCTGCCTGAGCTCCATCAAGCAGGCGATGTACTTCAAGGACCAGAATCCGGCGATCGAAACCGAGATCCTGTTCGACGACCTGCGTACCCCCGGCGCCCCCGGCGAAGACTTCTACCGCTCCGGCCAGGACAAGATGATCACGTTCCGCAAGGGCAAAGTCAGCGAAGTGGTTGCCGGCAGCAACGGCCCGCTGGTCAAGTTCAAAGACCTGATCCTCGACGAGGAGTTGGAAGAGGAAGCTGACCTGGTGGTACTGGCCACCGGCATGGTGGCCAACTCGGGCGTCGATATCGACGAGGTGCCACAGAATGAACCCGGCCAGTGGGAAGTCAACGTGGACTCCATCCTCAACCTGAACTACCGTCAGGGCAAGGACCTGCCGCACCTGAAGTACGGCTTCAACGACTCGCACTTCATCTGCTTCCCCTACGAGACCCGCCGTACCGGTATCTACACCTGCGGGCCGGTGCGCCGGCCGATGGATACCCAGCAGGCGATCGAGGACGCCACCGGAGCGACGCTGAAAGCTATCCAGTCGCTGGAAAGCGCCAAAGTCGGTCGAGCCGCACACCCGCGCTCGGGCGACCTGTCCTACCCGATCTTCCGCAAGGAAGGCTGCACCCAGTGCAAGCGCTGCACGGTCGAATGCCCGTTCGGCGCCATCGACGAGGACGAGAAACGCTTCCCGGTATTCAACGAGTCGCGCTGCCGCCGCTGCGGCACCTGCATGGGCGCCTGCCCGGTGCGCGTCATCTCCTTCGAGAACTACTCGGTGGATAGCGTGGGCCAGCAGATCAAGAACTGCGACATGCCGGACGAGTTCGACGAGAAGCCGCGTATCCTGGTGCTGGCATGCGAAAACGACGCCTACCCGGCGCTCGACATGGCGGCCCAGCAGGGCACCAGCTACAGTCAGTGGGCCCGCGTCATCCCGGTCCGCTGCCTGGGCTCGATCAATACCATCTGGATCACCGACGCGCTGAACTCCGGTTACGACGGTATCGTGCTGATGGGTTGCCAGAAGGGCGAGAACTACCAGTGCCACTTCGTCAAGGGTTCGGAAATGGCGCAGATGCGCATGAGCAAGGTCGACGAAACACTGAAAACGCTGAACCTCGAGGAAGAGCGCATCTCCACTTACGAGGTCGCCATCACCGATATCGACCGTGCGCCCCAGCTGATCAACGACATGGCCGAGGCTGTCGAGAAGATCGGCCTGAGCCCGTTCAAGTTCTAGGAGCGAGTCATGAGCTACAACAATGAAATGATCGAAAAGTACCGTGGCAACTTCCTCAAGGAAGTCACGGACAACGTGGAAGAAGGCGACTGGGTGAAGATGTGCATGCAATGCGGCGTGTGCTCGGGTTCCTGTCCGCTGGGCCCGCACTGGGAACACCCGCCGCAGGAAATCTTCATGATGATCCGCGCCAACAAGCGCGAGGAAGTCCTGGAGTCGACGTCGATGTGGATGTGTACGTCCTGCTACAACTGCATCGCCCGTTGTCCACGCGGCCTGCCCATCACCCACATCATGCACGGCCTGGCGACCTATTCGAGGCGCCTGGGTCTGGCACCGCAGCAACAGCCAACGGCCAAGTTCGCGCAATTGTTCTGGAACAACCTGGCAAAGACCGGACGCGTCAACGAGCTGAAGCTGGGCTTGTCACTGTACTTCATGAACGGATTCGCCGAAGGCGTCAAGACCGCGCTGAAGATGAAGAACATTGGCCTCAACATGCTCAAGACCAAGCGCATGACCCCTATGGAAATGCTTGGCGGCCACGGCTGCAAGGATGCCAAGGGCCTGCAGGCCATCCTGAAGAAGGCCGAAGAGCTTGAAAACGTCCGCATCGGCAAAAGCGGCGCTTAAGGAGAACTGACATGGCAAAGAAATCCTATTCCTTCTACCCCGGTTGCTCCTCCCAGAAAGCCGCGTCCTCGTCCAACTACCAGGTGTCGGTCGACACCATGTGCAAGGAACTGGACATCGAGCTGAACGAAATACCGGACTGGAACTGCTGCTCGGCCTCCATCGGTTATGCCGGTGGCGGCGAACTGCCCCGACTGGCCCTGTCGGCGCGCAACATGGCACTGTCCGAGCAGGCCCACGCCGGCCAGGACATTGTCGCCACCTGCGCCGCCTGCTGGCTGGCCACCAAGGAAACCCAGGAACGCCTGCACACTAACCCGGACCTGCTGGCGGAAACCAACACGGCCCTGGCCGAAGCCGGCCTGAAGCTGAATAACGACAAGAACATCCGCCATATGGTGGAAGTCCTGATCGAGGATATCGGCTATGAAGAACTCGGCAGTCACGTCAAGAAGCCGCTGGAAGGCCTGAAAATCGCCGGCTATGTCGGCTGTCAGACCAACCGTCCCTTCGGTATCGACGGCGAGTCGTTCGAGAATCCGAAGTATCTGGACAAAATGATCGAAACGGTCGGTGCCGAAGCCTGCGACAGCTACGAGAAGAAGGTGTCCTGCTGCGGCGGCGCACTGGCCTTCTCGGAACCGGAGAAGTCCCAGGCGCTGATCAAGGATATCATCGAGTCGGCCTACGATAACGGCGCGGACATGATCGTAACCCCCTGCCCCGTGTGCCAGATGAACACCGAGGTCTACCAGGACCAGATCAACGCCAAGTACGGCACCAAGTTCAAGATGCCGGTGGTGTACTACAGCACCCTGCTCTCGGTGGCCTACGGCAAGTCGGCCAAGGAAGCGGCGCTGGACGGCCAGATCATTCGTGCCAAACAATTGGAAGATATTGCCGGCAAGTAGCGTCTATACCTATGGGCGGGTTGCCAAGCCTGTCCGTTCCTTGACGTCCAAGCCCCTCTTCGGAGGGGCGTTTTTTTGGCCGGCAACGGCCGGGTCTGCATCACCGCCGACGCAAAACACGCGCTTTCCCCCGAACCGGGCCCGTACCGGTATACTCGACCCGTGGACGAACTCGAAACAGGACACTCTTACAGCCGGCTTTCGCCCGACGTGATCTTGACGGCGCTGGAAACCGCCGGCTTTCTCTGCGACGGCCGGCTGCTGGCCCTGAACAGCTACGAAAACCGGGTCTACCAGGTCGGTATCGAGGATCAGGTACCGGTCATCGCCAAGTTCTACCGCCCCGGCCGCTGGTCGCGCGCCGCGATCCTTGAAGAACACGCGTTCTCACTGGAACTCGCCGAACAGGAAATCCCGGTCATTGCTCCCTGCAGGGACGACGACGGGGAAACACTGCACCAGCAGGACGGTTTTCTATTCGCCGTCTATCCGCGCTGCGGCGGCCGCTGGCCCGACCTCGAAACCCGCGACCAGCGCCAGCAGATGGGGCGATTCCTCGGGCGGCTGCATGCTGTCGGAGCGGTGGGCCGCTTCGAGCACCGCGGGAAACTGGACATCGATACGCTCGGGCGCAGCGCGCGCTCGTTCCTGCTTGACCAGCGGGTGATCCCGGACTACCTGGTGGAGGCCTATTCAACCCTGAGCGCGGAGCTACTCAAGCACATTCAGAGCCACTTCGACGCTGCAGGTCCACTGCGCCACATACGCCTGCACGGCGACTGTCATCCCGGCAACATTCTCTGGACCGACGCGGGACCACATTTCGTCGACCTCGACGACAGCCGCAACGGCCCCGCCATCCAGGATATCTGGATGCTCTTGTCGGGCGAAGCCGAAGAGATGCGCGTCCAGCTCCAGGATCTGTTGAACGGCTACCAGACCTTCTGTGATTTCGATTTTTCGGGCGTGCTGTTGATCGAATCGCTGAGGACACTACGCATCATGCACTATGCGGCCTGGATCGCGCGGCGCTGGGACGATCCCGCGTTTCCGCGGGCCTTTCCCTGGTTCGACTCGCCGCGTTACTGGGAAGAACACATTCTCAACCTGCGTGAACAGGCGGCGGCGCTGAACCAGCCGGCCCTCATGTAATCGCTTCAGTTCCGGCGGCCTGCGTTTTAAACTCACGGCACGGCTCACCGAGGGGATACGCTTGTGATACGTTACATCAATTGCTTCAGAAAGTTGCCCGACATGTCCATTGAGGATTTCCGCGACTACTGGCAAGGCGCCGAATTCGACGATCTGATCAAAAGGATGGCCGAGCTGAGCGGCGCACGCCGCTACAACAAGAATCTGACGTTGCGAGTGAGCATGGGTGAGCACCTGATCAGCGATCGCGGCCTCGCACAGCCCTATGATGGTATCGTGGAGTATTACTGGAACAACGCCAACCATCTTGCCGGCGTCTACCAGACCGATACGGCGGTTGCGCTAGGCCGGCAGATCCAGCGCTATCAGAGCCAGTTCATAGATCTTGCCAACTCAACGGCTTTTTTTACTGAATACGAAGAATAGCCCGGTCGCAGACCAGCGGGACACAAAAAAGGCGGCCAACCGGCCGCCTTTTCACTGCAATCAAACTACATGACAAAGCGTATCAGTTCACGCGCGGATCCAGTTCCCCCGAAGCATAACGCTTGAACATCACTTCCAGGCTCATGGGCTTGATCTTGGCGGCATGTCCCGCACAACCGAAAGCCTCGTAACGCGCCTTGCAGATATCCTTCATGGCTGCCGTCGATGCCTTGAGGAACTTGCGTGGGTCGAAGTTGGACTTGTTCTCCGCCAGATGTTTGCGGATAGCGCCCGTACTGGCCATGCGCAAATCGGTATCGATATTGACCTTGCGCACGCCGTGCTTGATGCCTTCCTGGATTTCCTCGACCGGCACGCCATAGGTCTCGCCCATGTCACCGCCGAAAGTATTGATAATTTCCAGCCAGTCCTGAGGTACCGACGACGAACCGTGCATCACCAGGTGGGTGTTGGGAATTCGTGCGTGGATTTCCTTGATGCGGCTGATGGCGAGGATGTCGCCGGTCGGCGGACGGGTAAACTTGTACGCGCCATGACTGGTACCAATGGCGATGGCCAGTGCGTCGACGCCGGTTTCCTTGACGAAGTTTGCAGCTTCCTCAGGATCGGTCAACAACTGGTCCATGGACAGTTTGCCCTCGGCACCGTGGCCGTCTTCTTCACCCATTTCTCCGGTTTCCAGCGAACCCAGGCACCCCAGCTCGCCTTCCACCGACACACCGCCAGCATGAGCCATTTCCACCACGGTACGGGTCACGTTAACGTTGTACTCATAGGTCGCGGGGGTTTTCATGTCCGACATCAGCGAGCCGTCCATCATCACCGACGAGAAGCCCGACTGGATGGAACGCAGACAGACGGCGGGTTCGGAGCCGTGATCCTGATGCATGACGACGGGAATATGCGGGTACATTTCGGTCGCTGCAATAATCAGGTGGCGCAGGAAAGGCTCGCCCGCATAGGAACGCGCACCCGCCGAACCCTGCATGATGACCGGGCTGTCGGTTTCATCGGCAGCCTGCATGATGGCATGCACCTGTTCCATGTTGTTGACATTGAAGGCTGGCATACCGAATTCGTTCTCGGCAGCGTAATCGAGCAGTTGACGCATGGATATCAGGGCCATGATGGTCTCCTCGGAGTTTTCAGTAAATAAACGTTGTCAGTGTGCTGCTGGCCGTGCGACGCGTCATTCCATGGTAAGAACTTCATCGCCGACACGAATAATTTTCATGGCGTTGGTCCCGCCGTGCACGCCGGTCAGATCACCCTTGGTGATGATGACCAGGTCACCGTCACGCACCGCGCTCCGACGCCTAAGTTCATCTATTGCTTCGCGATTCAACTGGGGGTGGTCGGTCGTTGTCACGTCGAAGCTCACAGGGTATACCCCGCGATAAAGGGTTACCTTTCTACGCGTCTCGACATGGCGCGTCAAGGCATAGATAGGGATACCCGAGCTGATGCGCGACATCCACAATGGCGTGGCGCCGGACTCGGTAAGGGCAGCGATAGCCTTAACACCGGTGTGGTTTGCCGTGTACATGGCGGCTTTGGCGATCGCCTCGTCCACCGTCCGGAAGTGCACGGCGGCGCGGCGCTCCGGCACCATATCAATGCGCTGGCGCTCGGCACCGCGGCAGATGCGGTCCATGGCTTCGATAACCTTGGCGACATGTTTACCGGTCGCTGTCTCCGCCGACAGCATGACCGCGTCTGTGCCGTCGATGACAGCGTTGGCCACGTCGAAAACCTCGGCACGAGTAGGGATAGGGTTCTCGATCATCGACTGCATCATCTGCGTCGCGGTAATCACCACGCGGTCCATGGCGCGGGCAATGTGAATGATACGCTTCTGCACCGCCGGCAGCTCGGCGTCGCCGATTTCCACACCGAGATCACCGCGCGCGATCATCACCACGTCGCTGGCTTCTATGATCTCTTCCAGGGCGTCCAGGGCTTCGGCGCGCTCGATCTTGGAGACGATGCCACCATGACCGCCCGCCGCCCGCAGCAGTTCACGGGCCTCGTTGACATCGGCAGCGTAGCGCGGAAAAGACACGGCGATATAGTCCGCCTGCATCTGTGCAGCGACCTTGATATCGGCACGATCCTTTTCACTGATCGCCTGTGCGGACAGTCCGCCGCCCTGGCGATTGATACCCTTGTTGTTGGACAATATGCCGCCGACCACCACGCGGGTAACAATCTCCCGGCCGCTGACCTCCTCGACCCACAGAACCACCGCACCATCGTCAAGCAACAGGGTGTCGCCCCGATTCACGTCGTCGGTGAGTTCTTTGTAGGTGATTCCCACGCGCTCTTCGGTACCGACATCGGGCTCCAGAGTGGCATCCAGCACAAAGTGCGCACCTTCCTGAAGATTGACCTTGCCGTCTTTGAACTTTTCGATACGGATCTTCGGCCCCTGCAGGTCGGCGAGCACTCCGACCTGCCGGCCGTGTGCGCGCGCGCGATTGCGCACCTGTTCGGCGCGCCGCAAGTGCTCTTCGGCGGTACCGTGAGAGAAGTTGACCCGCACTACGTCAACACCGGCCTGAATCATGTCGTCCAGCACCTTGGAATCGTCTGTGGACGGCCCGAGGGTTGCGACTATCTTCGTTCTACGCTGCATGCTCAACTACTCTGGCCACCCACTATTGACGGTCACGACTGCGGACAACCGCGTTCCGCGTCCGTCGCGTTGTTATTTTCCGCGCTCTTCCAACATCGCCACGGCCGGAAGGGTCTTGCCTTCCAGAAATTCGAGAAAAGCGCCGCCGGCCGTGGAGATATACGAAATCTTGTCGTAGATATTGTATTTCTGGATGGCGGCAATGGTGTCACCGCCACCGGCCAGGCTGAATCCGGGTGCATTGGCGATAGCCATGGAAATGGTCCGGGTGCCCTCGCCAAACTGATCGAATTCAAACACCCCGACCGGCCCGTTCCAGACAATGGTGCCGGCCTTGCTGATAATATCAACCAACTCCTGTGCCGACTGGGGACCGATATCGAAAATCATATCGTCATCCTCGACATCGCCGGCATCCTTGAGCACCGCCGGTTCGTTTTCGTCGAACTTCTTGCCGCAGACCACGTCGATGGCGATCGGAATGCTGGCACTACGCGCCGTCATTTTTTCTATCAGAGCCTTGGCGGTATCTACCAGATCGTCTTCGCATAGCGACTTGCCGACATTCTTGCCGGTAGCCTTTAGAAACGTGTTGGCGATGCCGCCGCCGACCACGAGCTGATCAACCTTCTCGGACAGCGCCTCCAGCACGGTGAGCTTGGTAGAGACCTTTGAACCGCCGACAATCGCAACCATCGGGCGGGCCGGGTTGGCCAGCGCCTTGTTCAACGCGTCCAGTTCCTCGGCCAGCAACAGCCCTGCGCACGCGACGGGCGCAAACTTGCCTACGCCGTGTGTCGAGGCCTGGGCACGGTGCGCTGTACCAAAAGCGTCCATTACGAACACGTCACACAGGGTTGCGTATTTTTTCCCCAGCGTCTCATCGTCCTTCTTTTCGCCCGCATTGAAGCGCACGTTTTCCAGCAGCACCACCTCACCATCGGCGACGCTCGGCGCGGCATCGAGATAACCCTTCACCAGTGGCACCGTCTTCCCCAGCTTGACGGACATATCGTCGGCGATCGGCTGCATGGAATTTTCCTCGTCCACGGTGCCCTCTTGCGGACGGCCCCGGTGCGACATGACCATGACCCTGGCACCGGCCTTCATGCAGTGCTCGATAGTCGGCATGGATGCGCTGATACGGGCATCCGATGTCACCTTGCCGTCCTTGACAGGCACGTTGAGATCAGCGCGAATCAGTACGCGCTTACCAGCGAGATCCAGATCGGTGAGCTTGATGAAAGACATGACAGACACTCCAAAATAATGTTCAAAATCTCTTGCTAAACGTCGGGTTTACCAAAAGCCTCTGAAACCGGCGAGAGAGCGTGTGGGGCGGGTCAGGCGGCACCCGACACGCCCCACAGTCTCACAAGCGACTAACTACTTGGAAACGTGCTGCACCATACGCAGCATGTTGCAGGTGTAGCCGTACTCATTGTCATACCAGGAGACAACCTTGATAAAGGTGCCGTCCAGCGCAATGCCCGCACCGGCGTCAAAGATAGACGGAGTCGTTCTGCCACGGAAATCGGTGGAAACAACCTTGTCTTCCGTGTAATCCAGCACGCCGGCCAGATCACCCGATTCAGATGCCGCCTTCATTGCAGCGCAGATGTCGTCGTAACTTGCGTCCTTGTTCAGTTCAACCGTCAGGTCGACCACGGAGACATCGGAAGTCGGAACGCGGAAAGCCATACCGGTCAGCTTGCCGTTCAATTCCGGCAGAACCACACCTACCGCTTTGGCTGCACCCGTGGAGGACGGGATGATGTTCTCCAGGATACCGCGACCGCCACGCCAGTCTTTCTGGGAAGGGCCATCGACCGTCTTCTGTGTGGCAGTTGCGGCGTGCACGGTGGTCATCAGGCCACGTTTGATGCCCCACTTGTCGTTAAGAACCTTGGCAACAGGCGCCAGACAGTTGGTGGTGCAGGAGGCAGCCGAAATAATAGCCTGGCCCGCGTAGGTGGCATGGTTGACGCCGTAAACGAACATCGGCGTACCGTCTTTGGATGGCGCACTCTGGACCACTTTCTTGGCACCGGCGTCGATATGCTTCTGGCAGGTCTCTTCGGTGAGGAAGAAACCGGTACATTCGATCACCAGGTCGGCACCAATGTCGCCCCACTTCAGGTTGGCAGGATCGCGCTCGGCGGTCAGGCGGATCTTCTTGCCGTTGACCACCAGGTTATTGCCTTCGACAGAAATATCGCCGTCGAAGTTACCGTGGACCGAGTCGTACTGCAGCATGTAGGCCAGGTAATCCGCCTCGAGCAGGTCATTGATACCGACCACCTCGATATCCTTGAAATCTTTCGCGATGGCACGGAACGCCATGCGGCCGATGCGGCCAAAACCGTTGATACCGACTTTAATTGCCATGTTTATCTCTCCATATTTTTACTATGAACGTAGAAAAAATCCGGTTGCCTCCGGGGCCCTAGGCCACCGCGTCGATCGCTGCAACCACGTTCTCCACCGTAAAGCCAAAGTGTTTGAACAGGTCGCCGGCCGGGGCGGACTCGCCGAAGCGATCAATGCCAATCACGCTGCCGTTCAGGCCCACGTACTTGCGCCAGTAGTCGGTCACACCAGCCTCGACAGCCACGCGCGCCGTCACCGCAGCAGGCAGCACCGATTCTCGATAAGCTTCGTCCTGCGCGTCGAAGACATCGGTAGACGGCATGGACACCACGCGCACCTTTCTGCCGCTCTGGGTGGCGGCCTGCACGGCCAGGTCTACTTCCGAGCCAGTAGCGATGACGATGACGTCCGGCGCCCCGGCGCAGTCCTTGAGGATGTAACCACCACGCTCGATGTTGGCAATCTGCTCCGCGTCGCGATTCTGGTGGGCCAGATTCTGGCGGGAGAAAATCAGACAGCTGGGGCCGTCGGTGCGTTCAACTGCGACTTTCCAGCACACGGCAGATTCGACTGCATCACAAGGACGCCAGACGGACATGTTGGGTATCATGCGCAGGGTCGCGGTCTGCTCCACCGGCTGGTGGGTCGGACCGTCTTCGCCGAGGCCAATGGAGTCGTGTGTGTAGACAAAGATACTCTGAATCTTCATCAGCGCCGCCATACGCAGGGCATTGCGCGCGTACTCCGAGAACATCAGGAAGGTTGCGCCGTAGGGGATGAACCCGCCATGCAGGGCAATACCGTTCATCATAGCGGACATACCGAACTCACGTACGCCATAGTAGATGTAGTTGCCGTCCGACACGGTATTGCTGATGCCTTTCGACTCCGACCAGATTGTCAGGTTGGAACCGGCCAGGTCGGCGGAACCACCGAGAAATTCAGGCAGTAGCGGACCGAAGCCGTTCAGTGCATTCTGCGACGCTTTGCGCGAGGCAATCGTTTCGGCCTTTTCGTTGACCGCAGCGATGAAGCCGTTGGCGCCTTCCGTCCAGTTTATCGGCAGCTCGCCCGCTACACGACGCTCGAACTCGGAGGCCAGCTCAGGGTACGCGGCCTGATAGGCGTTGAACTTGTCGTTCCAGGCCTTTTCCGCGTCGCTGCCCTTGCCCTTGGCATTCCACCCCGCATAGATGTCGTCGGGAACCACGAACGGGTCGTGGTTCCAGCCCAGGTTTTCCCGGGTCGCCTTGATCTCGTCGTCGCCCAACGGTGCGCCGTGACAATCGTGGCTGCCGCACAGGTTGGGTGCGCCGTAGCCGATAACAGTCTTGGTGCAGATCAGGGTAGGCTTGTCGTTCACGGACTTGGCTTCGTGAATCGCCTTGTCTATCGCCGCCGGGTCGTGACCGTCGACTTCGCGGACCACGTGCCAGCCGTAAGCTTCGAAACGCCCGGGGGTGTCGTCGGTAAACCAGCCCTCGACATGACCGTCGATGGAAATGCCATTGTCATCCCAGAACGCAATCAGCTTGCCCAGGCCCAGTGTGCCGGCCAGCGAACAGGCCTCGTGGGAAATACCTTCCATCATGCAGCCGTCGCCCATAAACACCCAGGTGTAGTGGTCGACGATGTGATGCCCGTCGCGGTTGAACTGACCGCCGAGCACCTTCTCGGCAATGGCCATACCGACGGCATTGGTGATGCCCTGGCCCAGAGGGCCGGTGGTGGTTTCGATGCCCGGCGCGTAACCGTACTCCGGATGACCGGGGGTCTTGGAATGCAGCTGACGGAAGTTCTTCAGGTCATCGATTGACAGGTCGTAACCTGTCAGGTGAAGCAGCGAATAGATCAGCATGGAGCCATGTCCGTTGGACAGAACGAAACGATCACGGTCGGCCCATTTGGTATTCGCAGGATTGTGCTTCAGGTGATCGTTCCACAGCACCTCGGCGATATCCGCCATGCCCATGGGCGCGCCCGGGTGACCGGACTTGGCTTTCTGAACGGCATCCATACTCAGCGCACGGATGGCATTGGCAAGGTCTTTACGAGAGGCCATTGCTGTCTCCTGTCAGCGTTTTAAATCTGTTATTAGCCGTGTCATAACGGCAAAAGCGACCCCCATTCCGCGCGCGGCATGCGGTCACTTTGGAATTCAACTGTATTGGCACCGGATCCTGGCAAACCAGCGCCAGATCACGGCTCCGCGGGCAGTCGTCCGCCTGTCCGGCGGCGCACATCCGGTCTGGCCAAATTCGAGCGCGCCATTCTCCACCAGATAGCAGGTGGTAGCAACCGTTGTTTTCAATCGACGACAAGGAATTGACGGGGATATCGCCCAGACGCGACAGGGCCCTGTACCAGCGTCCAGGGCCTTAAATACTCCTTATATATGGATAGAAAAAAGCGTCAGGCGGCTTCCGTCTTCCATTTTATCGAGCAACCCATGCTCGGAATCTGTTCGGCGGGCCCGTGTCCGGTCCGCGCCACCGCGAGCATGGCTTCGAAAAGATCCCGCCGCGAATCTGCGGCTGCGGGCTCTTTGCGACTGGCATCGAGACGCCCCCGGTACTGCAACTGCAGGTCCGCGTTGTAGCCGAAGAAATCCGGCGTACAAACAGCACCATAGGCCTTGGCCACGGCCTGGGTTTCGTCAAGCAGGTAGGGAAACGGAAAATCCGCCTGCTCGGCTACTTTTTTCATATTTTCGAAGGAATCTTCCGGATAATCCGTGGGGTCATTAGCCATAACAGCGACGCTGCTGACGCCGTGCTGCATCAGTTCACGGGTATCGCGCACGAGGCGATCGCGTATCGCCTTGACGTAAGGGCAGTGATTGCAGATAAACATCACCAGCAAGCCCTTGTCACCCCGGCACTGATCCAGGGTCCACAGCTTGCCGTCGACGCCAGGCAGCTCGAAGTCTATCGCCGGCGCACCGAAATCGCATATAGGTGTTTCCAGGGAAACCATAGAAAACCATCCTCGCTTCAGGAACCTTGGTCAAACAGTCTAACCCAGCGCGGAAGAATTAAAACCATTAAGCGGCGGGTGTCTTTGAGCGCCGGGCGCGGGTGGCTTTGACTTCCGGCGGAGGATTCGCCTACAATTCCGCCCCAGCGCTGATTTGAGTTCAGATTGCGGGCGCTTAATAAATACCGCTAAAGCGAGACAGTCAGGTTTTTCCAGGCCCGCTAGAACTCCGGTTCCAGCGGGTTTTTTATTTTTTGCGAGGTATATGTATGAGCGAACACCTGTTTACATCAGAATCGGTCTCTGAAGGCCACCCGGACAAAATGGCCGATCAGGTATCAGACGCCGTGCTGGACGCTATCCTCGCCGAAGACAAGCATGCCCGCGTCGCCTGCGAAACCCTGGTAAAGACCGGTATGGTATTGATTGCCGGGGAAATCACCACTACCGCCAAACCCGACTTCGAACAGCTGATGCGCCAGAGCATCAAGGACATCGGCTATACCAGCTCGGAGATGGGCTTCGACTGGGAGACCTGTGCGGTGATGACGGCACTGGGCGTGCAGTCACCCGACATCAACCAGGGCGTGGACCGCGCCAGGCCCGAGGATCAGGGTGCCGGTGACCAGGGCCTGATGTTCGGCTATGCCACCAACGAAACCGATGTGCTGATGCCCGCACCGGTCACCTATGCGCACCGCCTGGTGCAGCGTCAGGCGGAAATGCGCCGCAACGGCGTGCTCAGCTGGTTGCGCCCCGACGCCAAGAGCCAGGTGACGTTCCACTACCGGGACGCGAAACCGGTGGGCATCGACGCCGTCGTGTTATCAACCCAGCATTCGCCCGATGTCGACCACAATGAGCTGGAAGAAGCGGTCATGGAACATATCATCAAACCGGTGCTGCCCAGCGAATGGCTGAGCACCACCACCAAATACCACATCAATCCCACCGGTGCGTTTGTCATCGGCGGCCCAATGGGCGATGCCGGCCTGACCGGCCGCAAGATCATTGTCGACACTTATGGTGGCGCCGCGCGGCACGGCGGCGGTGCCTTTTCCGGCAAGGATCCGTCCAAGGTCGACAGGTCCGCGGCTTACGCCGCACGCTATGTGGCCAAGAACATTGTCGCCGCGGGACTTGCCGAGCGCTGTGAGATACAGGTGTCCTATGCCATCGGCGTGGCCGAACCCACATCCATCATGGTCGAGACCTTCGGCACCGGTCAGATCAGCGACGAGCGCATCACCAACCTGGTCCGCGAGCATTTCGACCTGCGTCCCTACGGTATTCTCAGCATGCTGGACCTGCTGAATGCCGAAAAGATTAAATACCGTAAAACAGCTGCTTATGGCCATTTCGGGCGTGAACACGAAGGCTTCACATGGGAAAGAACCGACAAAGCCGAAGCGCTGCGCGCTGATGCCGGTCTCTGAGACAACAGCGACACCGCTGGCGCGCCCCGCGGGTTTCAGCGGGTAAGCCCTGAAATGACTGCCGATCCGGGGGGAGGATGGCTTGCCGCATCCGCCCCCTTTTACTTGCCCGGTCGAATCCGGGATAATTGCACAAATCAATTTGCTGTGTTCCCTGAGGGGCGCTGCAGCGGGGCAGACCCGTCAGGCTCAGGGAAACCAGCGCTTCAAAACAACGGCGCTCATCTTTGCTTTATTGGAGATGAACCATGAACGCTGTTTTAAGTTCTTCCGCCGACTACAAGGTTGCTGACATCAAACTGGCCGACTGGGGCCGCAAGGAAATCGCCATTGCCGAGAACGAAATGCCCGGCCTTATGGCCCTGCGCGAGGAATTCGGTGCGCAGCAGCCGCTCAAGGGCGCACGCATCACCGGCAGCCTGCACATGACCATCCAGACCGCGGTGCTCATCGAAACACTGGTTGCACTCGGTGCCGAAGTTCGCTGGGCGTCCTGCAATATTTTCTCCACCCAGGATCACGCCGCTGCCGCCATCGCCGCCGACGGCATACCTGTCTACGCCTGGAAGGGCGAGACCATCGACGAATACTGGTGGTGTACCGAGCAGGCGCTGACCTGGCCGGACGGCGGCATGCCCAACATGATTCTCGACGATGGCGGCGACGCCACCCTGCTGCTCCACAAGGGTGTCGAATTCGAGAAGGCCGGCGCGGTCCCGGAACCCAAGGCGGGCGACAACGAGGAATGGGTTGCGATTCTTGCTGTGCTGAAACGCACGCTGGAGAACAAACCCGGCTTCTGGCAGAAAATGGCCGACAGCGTCAAAGGCGTGACCGAGGAAACTACCACCGGCGTGCACCGCCTGTACCACATGCAGGAAACCGGTGAGCTGCTGTTCCCCGCCATGAACGTAAACGACTCCGTCACCAAGTCGAAGTTCGATAACCTCTACGGCTGCCGTGAATCGCTGATCGATGGCATCAAGCGCGCCACCGATGTGATGATCGCGGGCAAGATCTGTGTGGTGCTGGGTTACGGCGACGTCGGCAAGGGCTGCGCACAGGCCTACCGCGGCATGGGCGCCACCGTCATGGTTACCGAAATCGATCCGATCTGCGCCCTGCAGGCGACCATGGAGGGCTACCGCGTCGTCACCATGGACGAAGCCGCTGCCATCGGCGACATTTTTGTTACCACCACCGGTAACGTTCACGTGATCACGCACGATCACATGCAGGCCATGAAAGACGAAGCGATTGTCTGCAACATCGGCCACTTCGATTCGGAAATCGACATCGCATCGCTGGAGAAATACCAGTGGGAGGAGATCAAACCGCAGGTCGACCATGTCATCTTCCCCGACGGCAAAAAGATCATAGTCCTGGCAAAAGGGCGACTGGTTAATCTGGGCTGCGCCACCGGCCATCCCAGCTTTGTGATGTCGGCTTCCTTCACCAACCAGGTGATGGCGCAAATGGAATTGTTCAGCAACACCGGCAACTATGGGAACAAGGTTTACGTCCTGCCGAAGCTGCTCGATGAAAAGGTCGCGCGCCTGCACCTGAAGAAAATCGGCGCCAACCTGACTGCGCTGACACAACAGCAGGCCGAGTACCTCGGCTTGAAGGCCGAAGGACCTTACAAGCCGGAGCACTACCGGTATTGATCTGTCCAGGTGCGCGGCTCCCGAACCGACGCCCCGGCCCAGGCCGGGGCGCGTGGACCGCTACCGGCTGACCGTTCGGTCGTCGACCCACAGCCTTCCACCAGCCAGGGCATAACAGTCTGCTATGGAATCTCAAAAGAAACACGCCAAGGTATACAGTTTCGAGTTCTTCCCGCCAAAAACGGATGAAGGCATGGAAAAACTGCGCGCCACCCGCCAACAACTGGCGGAACTCAACCCGCGCTTTTTTTCAGTGACCTTTGGTGCCGGCGGCTCGACGCGTGAACGCACCTTTGACACGGTCTGTGAAATCCAGCGCGACTCGGGGATCGAGGCCGCACCTCACCTGTCCTGTGTCGGCTCCACCAGGGACAACATCCGCGACATTCTCGACATGTACAAATCGCAGGGCATACGTCATATCGTTGCCTTGCGGGGCGACTTACCCTCCGGCATGGGACTGCCCGGCGAGTTCCGCTTTGCCAATGAACTGGTTGCGTTCATCCGTGCAGAGACCGGTGATCACTTCCATATTGAAGTGGCGGCATATCCCGAGGTCCACCCCCAGGCGCCCAGCGCCGACAAGGACCTGGAAAACTTCAAACGCAAGGTCGAAGCCGGAGCCGACAGCGCGATCACGCAGTATTTCTTCAACGCTGAAGCCTATTTCCATTTTGTCAGTCGCTGCGAACAGTGCGGGGTGACGCTGCCGATTGTCCCTGGCATCATGCCCATCACCAACTACACTCAACTGGCGCGCTTCTCCGACATGTGCGGAGCGGAGATCCCCCGCTGGATCCGCAAGCGACTGGAAGGCTTTGGCGACGACCGCGACTCGATCCGCGCTTTTGGCGCGGAGGTTGTGACCCGGCTGTGCCGGACACTGCTGGATGCCGGCGCCCCCGGTCTGCACTTCTACACCATGAACCAGGCCGGCCCCACCAGGGCAATCTGGAACAATCTCGGACTGAGCAAGTAAGCAGGGGGCCACCCGCGGCGGCCGCCACGAGCCCACACCCGGCAACAGCCGACGGGGTACCGCTCGCAGACAGGAATATCGGGCTTTATAACATGGGCTTGGTTTATGCGCAGAAACAATCCTTCCCGCGCCCGGGCGTACCGCCGTGGCGAAAAAACCCATGAATAACGCCGAACTGGTGAAGCGCGACCTGTCCGTTGTCTGGCATCCCTGCACCCAGATGAAAGATCACGAGTGGCTGCCCATGACCCCTATACGTCGCGGCGACGGGGTCTGGCTGGAGGATTTTGACGGCAGACGCTACCTTGATGCCATTAGTTCCTGGTGGGTGAACCTGTTCGGCCACGCCAATCCGCATATCAATAACGCGCTACGCAAACAGGCGGAAACGCTGGAACACGTCATGCTGGCAGGATTCTCCCACGAAGCGGTCATCGAGCTGTCCGAACGACTGGTCGACGTGGCACCGCCAGGACTGGATCGCTGTTTCTATGCCGACAATGGCTCATCGGCCATCGAAGTCGCGCTGAAAATGAGTTTCCACTACTGGCGCAACACCGGGCACAACGGCAAAACCAGATTCATCACCCTGGAAAACAGCTACCACGGCGAGACTCTGGGCGCGCTCGCCGTAGGCAATGTGGAACTTTACAAAGACACCTACGGACCGCTGCTCATGGAGACCATCAGCGTTCCTTCCCCCGACTGTTTCAATCGTGAGCCGGGCGAATCCTGCGCCGCCTACAGCGAGCGCATGTTCAGTCACATGCAACGGGCGCTGGAACAGCATGCGGAGCAAGTCTGTGCGGTGATCGTCGAGCCACTGGTACAGTGTGCCGGCAGCATGCGCATGTACGATCCGATATATCTGAAGCTGTTGCGCGAGGCCTGCGACCGCTACGGTGTGCACCTGATCGCCGATGAAATCGCGGTGGGTTTCGGGCGCACCGGTACTTTTTTTGCGTGCGAACAGGCCGACATCAGTCCTGACTTTCTGTGTCTGTCGAAGGGTTTGACTGGCGGCTATCTGCCATTATCGGTTGTACTGACCGGTGATGCTGTTTATCAGGCGTTCTATGACGACTACCAGAGCCTGCGGGCCTTCCTCCACTCCCACAGCTACACCGGCAATGCGCTGGCCTGCCGGACAGCGCTGGCGACCCTGGAGTTGTTCGAACAGCACGATACGATCAACGCCAACCGCCTCCTGGCCGACGCAATGGCACAGGCAACGGCATCGTTTGCCGAACACCCGCATATCGCCGAGGTACGCCAGAGCGGCATGATACTGGCCATCGAGATGGTCCGCGACAAACCCAACCGGACGCCGTTCCCCTGGCAGGAACGGCGTGGCCTGAAAGTTTATCAACACGGACTGGACAACGGCGTGCTGCTTAGGCCATTGGGAAACGTCGTCTATTTCATGCCGCCCTACGTCATCAGCACCGAACAGATCGACATGATCGCCGCGGTTGCGCGCGACGGGATACACAAGGCAGTGGCGGACTGATGCGTGTGCCACGTTTGTACACCTGCCAGCCGCTCGCGGCCGGGCAGTCGCTTGTCCTGGAACAGGCGCCCAGCCATCATCTTCTGCGCGTATTGCGCCTTCAGGCCGGGGACCCGGTGCTGGTATTCAACGGTGAGGGCAGGGAATACCGGGCCACGCTTGAGGGCCCTGATGGCAAACTGGCCCGCCTGCGACTGGGCGATGAGAGCGAACCACAGCGCGAATCGAACCTGCACATCAGCCTCGGGCAGGGCGTTTCGCGCGGCGAGCGCATGGACCTGGTGGTACAGAAAGCTGTGGAACTGGGCGTACAGGCGATTACGCCTTTGTGGACCCGCCGCTCACAAGTGCAGCTCAGTGGACAGCGCCTGGAAAAACGCCTGTCGCACTGGCGCGGCATTGTGCAGGCGGCGTGCGAACAATCCGGCCGCGTGCACCTGCCGGCAATGAACAATGCCGCCCGGCTCAAGGACTGGCTGCAAGCCCCCCTCGAAACTGTCGCGGGCATCGTGCTGGATCCGGAAGCGGATATGACATTGCATGAGCTCGGCCGCCGGGACCGCGTGCGCGTCCTGATCGGCCCGGAGGGGGGGTTCGACAACGAAGAGGTGGAATACGCCGTGATGGCAGGCTATCAGCGCGTGCGTCTTGGCCCCCGAATTCTGCGCACCGAAACCGCCGCGCTGGCAACAGTTTCCGCGCTACAGACGTTGTGGGGGGATTTCCGCAGTTAGAAACGAGTCCGTGGTGGCGTCCACGCTGTGCTCAGCGGCTGAATTCAGTCCAGACGGATCCGATCGACCGCTCAATCGCCTCGAGATTCGGGATCAGCGCCTCTTCACTGCCGATCTGGACAACATCGGCCACCGTATCCGGCAGGTTTCTGGTCGCCAGCAGCGAATCGCCCAACGCATCCGCGTCCGCGCTGAACAAGCGCGGAATTCCCGCCGTAACCATGGCGTAGAATGGCAGTGGCGAGCCTGCCTTGACCGAGTTGACGACCGAAATACGGGCACCGCGTTCGCTCTGGGGCAGATCGAAACCAAACAGGGACTCCAGCGACACCACCGGCAATTGCTGATCACGCCAGCGCAGTGAACCCAACAGCCACTCGGGTCCATCCTGAATAAGATCCAGAGGCTGGTAATTGATCACTTCGGCAATCGCAACATTCGGCACCAGAAGGTTCATCCCGTCCAGTGGGACCCACAGGCTCCGTACCGATTCCACTACAGCATTCATATCCACCGCTCCATGAGAAACTAATTCATACCCAGTTGTGCAGCCTGGCAGCGCGTCGCCAGGGCGCGCGCCAGTTCTTCCGGTGACCCGCTCAGCTCGACCTCGCAACAGCGTCGCACCGCATCGGGCATATTCGGGATCACGCAACTCTCCGAGCTCTGCACCCAGACAAAACCACCATTGCGGGTAATCGCCTGGCAGCCACGGCTGCCGTCCTTGCCCAGGCCGCTGAACACGATGACCCCGCAACGGCTGCGGAATACGCGTGCCACGCGATGCAGGAGCGCATCGATATCGGGCCGCTGAGCCGATTGCCAGGCCTGCTCGTTGCGCCGACGCACGCCACGCTCGTCTATATCGATGCGGCACTCGGAGGGCACCAGCCATACCTGTCCGGCCTCGACGGTCTGCGAATCCCCCAGTATCGCCACCGGCCAGCGGCTGCAGCGATCCAGTTGTTCCACCAGAAGGCCCTGGAATGCCGCCGAAATATGTTGCCCGAGCAGAAAGGTCACCGGCAAATCGACCGGCAACGCCTGCAGGAACCGCGCGACTGCCTTGGGGCCGCCGATCGAGGCGCCGAGCACCACCATCCAGGGGGCTTCCGGCCCGAGATCGGGCTGACCCTGTACCAGCTGCAGGTCCGGTCGCGAGCGCGGCGCACGAATACGGGCATTCGGCACCGCACGATTGGCCAGGATCTGCAACTTGCCCACCAGCCTGCGGTGCCATATGACACTGCTGCCGACGCCACCGGCATTCAACAGTACCGGTACCGGTGCATTTCGCAGCAGGCTTTCCACCTGTCCGCGGTCCGGCTGATCATCCATGTCCACCAACAAAACGTCGGCGCCCCGCCAGTCTTCCGGCAGCGGCAGGTCGGGCCGGCCGTCGACGACGACCTCTATGCCCTCATCTTCCAGCAAGGCGCGGAATTCGCCCCGTTCACAGTCCTGGGCCAGCAGGGCAACGCGCAGGGATGCCTGCGAAGTTTCATCCATCTAGCCGGGTTTCCTCTAACAATGCCTGAATGTTTTCCAGCAACTCGCCCTCCTGGAACGGCTTCCCAAGGTAGCGGTTTACACCGATCTGCATGGCGCGCTGGCGGTGTTTATCGCCGGTACGCGAGGTAATCATGATTATCGGAATGTCACGCAGCCGCGGCTCATTGCGGACATGGGTGGCCAGTTCGAAACCGTCCATACGCGGCATCTCGATATCAAGCAACATTATATCAGGGATATTCTCCTGGAGCTTGGAAACCGCGTCGACACCATCCTTGGCGGCGATAACGTTCATGTCATTGCGCTCCAGGAGACGGGTTGTGACTTTGCGTACAGTGATCGAGTCGTCCACCACCATCACCGTCAGCCCTTGCGTACGCACCGGCTGACTGATGATGTCATTCACCTGATCGAGCGCACTGCTGCCGCCGCGCAACAGGGCGGCAACATCCAGAATCATGACCACTCGACCGTCGCCGAGAATGGTCGCCCCGGACACGCCCCGCACGGTGCTGATTTGCGGACCGACCGATTTCACGACAATCTCGCGGCTACCCAACAGGTTCTCGACGTGAAAAGCGACGCAGTGCTCGCCGACACGCGCCAGTAATACGGGGACGCGTTTCGGACCGATGTCGAGATGCGGCGTACCGGTAGCCAGCACCGTACCCAGATGACGAACCTCATAGGCATACCCGCCGTATTCGAAACGTGACTCGGAATCGTCATAGTGGGCCTTCAGATCCTCGCGGCGCATGCGCACGATACCCTCAATACTCGATAGGGGAATCGCGTAGGTATCTTCGCCAACCTCGATCAGGAGCGCCTGATTCAACGCCAGGGTAAACGGGAGACGTATTGTGAAGATAGTGCCCCGGTTGTATTCCGAGTCAATGTGGAGCGATCCGCCCAGCTGCTTCACCTCGCTGTTGACCACGTCCATACCGACACCGCGGCCGGCGACCTGGGTAACCTTCTCCGCGGTACTGAAGCCCGTCTCCAGGATAAACTGAAGAACCTCGTTGTCGGTCAAATCGGAGTCGGGCTGCATGAGACCGCGCTCGATCGCCTTTTTGCGAATCGCCTTGAGACTGATCCCGGCGCCGTCGTCGGCGATACGCAGTACCACGTCCGAGGACTCCCGCTCCAGCGTGATCTTAATGGTGCCCGCTTCCGGCTTGCCCTTCTCCAGGCGCTCCTGCGGCGTCTCGATACCGTGTGAAATCGCGTTGCGCAACATGTGCTCGATAGGCGCAATAATCCGGTCGACCACGGTGCGGTCCATTTCGCCCTCGGCGCCGGACAGCTCCAGTTCCGCCTTCTTGCCTACCTCTTGGGCGGTCTGACGAACGATACGACGCATACGGGCCGACAACCCGAGGAAGGGAACCATGCGCGTACGCATCAGCCCTTCCTGAAGCTCGGTGTTGACACGGGACTGTTGCAGCAGCAACGTCTCGGACTCGCGGGTAATATTTTCCAGCATGTTCTGGATGCTGCTCAGGTCGCTGACACTCTCCATGAGCGAACGCGACAACTGCTGCATGTGCGAGTAACGATCCATCTCCAGCGGGTCGAAATCTTCGCCATCGGCTGCCGCATCGACCAGTTCGCCTTCACGCTCGTAGCGATAGATCACCTGCGCCTCGGTCTCGATTTCCAGCTTGCGCAGCTGCTCCCGAACGCGCGCCACCGTTTGTTCCATTTCCACCAGGTTGAAACCGTAGGCACCCACCTGCTGTTCGAGCCGGGAGCGATAGATACTGACCTCGCCCGCATGGTTAACCAGATTGTCGAGGAGATCTGCCTTGACACGCACCAGTTCCTGACCGGTGCGCGACCGACTCCTGCGTTCCTCGAGTTCTGCATCGGCTTCCGCAATCGCTTTGGCCGGCTTCTGCGCCGATACCTTGGTTTGCGCGGCGCCGGCAACGGCTGCCGGGAGCTCCTGGCCTTCGCGCAGCGCCTCGAGTGCGGCAACGATACCATCAGCGCTTTCCAGTGGCTGGTGACTACGCACCTGCTCGACCATACCTGCCAGCGTATCCTGAGCGCGTTCCAGCACCCCGAACATTGCCTCGCTGCAGCTAAGCGCACCCTCGGTGACCTTCACCATCAGCGACTCGACCGCGTGCGCGAGATCGCCGATCTCGGTGATATCCGCCATGCGTGCGCCACCTTTCAGCGTATGCAGTTCGCGCTGCAGATCCGCCATCACCGCCCGGTCCGAGGGAGCGCGTTTCCACCGCTGCAGCGTCTGCTCGGTGTGTTCCACGATGTCGCTGGCCTCCTCGATAAAGACCTCCAGCAGCTCCGGATCGGCATCCGCGTAGGGATCGCCAGCGCCGGCAGTTGGCGCGCCGGCCACATCACCGCGCTGGGCCGGCTCGACCTCCGGCTTGTCATCAGTTGCCTGTCCCTCAGGCGTAAGCGCATCCGGCGCCTGCGCACGTATCGCATCCAGCTCCGCAACCAGCTCGTGTGCCGCCTCTAGCGGGCGCCGGCCCCGAACCTGATCCAGCATGTCGGACAAACGGTCCTGGGCGCGCTGAACAGCATCTATAGCAGCGTCACCAACGCCGCAACAACCTTCGCTGATGCTGATAATCAGTGCTTCGACCGCATGTGCGACATCGCCGACAGCGGCGAGGTCCGCCATACGGGCGCCGCCTTTCAGGGTGTGCAGCGCGCGCTGCAGTTCCGCCAGCGCCTCACCGTCGGTTGACGCCTCTCGCCAGCGGTGCAGTGCCGCGTCGCTGGTCTCCAGATTTTCGGCGCCCTCCTCGAGGAAAATTTCCAGCAACTCCTGGTCGTGGCCCGCGTAGCAATCGGCCATTGTGTCGTCGACCGGTTCCTCCCGGGAGGCGGCATCCTCAACCACCGCAACGGCTTCGGACTGGTCGTCCGGCTCACCGGGGGCATCGGACAAATACTCGTCCTCGGCGACGGCTTCTGACAGGTCGTCAGTTTCTGGCAAGGCATCGGACAACTCATCCGGTTCGGTGACGGCTTCGGACAAATCCCCGGCCTCAACGATGGCCTCGGAGAGGTCGTCGGTTTCGGCCAGCGCTTCGGTCACCTCTTCCGACTCGCCCAGTGCCGAGTCACCGTCCTGCATAGGCTCCGAGCTCGCCTCTTCGCGGTCAATGGCGGATAGCGCGGCATACTGCTCGCGCACCCATTGAACGGTTACATCGTAGCGCTCGGGTACCGTGGTTTCCGCCGGCAGGCTCGACAGCATGGATTCAATTATCACCACACTATCCTCAAGCACCTGGCACACGTCATCGGTGACAGGTCGCCCGAAGCCCAGCAATGTCTTTAACAACTTTTCGAGTTCGCCGGCAAGCCTGGCGATAGCCTCCGCTTCGGCCATATGTGCACTGCCATGCATCGTATGCAGCGCACGCGCCAGCAACTCGTCAACCTGCGTTTCGCCGGCAACGGCCCAGCTCAGGAACTGACGGACGACTTCCAGGTGTGCCCGTGATTCTGTACTGAAAATTTCGTAAAGGAGCGGATCCATGACACTGTCGGTGGACACCGTGAGCGACCCGCTGTCGGGCAACTCCGCGGCGTATGACAACGACCCGGGGTCCTCTCCCGGATCCTCGCCGTCTGTCGCCTCTGCATCAATCGGCAACGTCGTGGTATCCAGTTCCAGTGCGAACTCAACACCACTCTCATCACTGCCCGACTCGGCCTCGGCTTCAGCCGCGCCGGCATCCGGCTCAACGGCGGCTTGAGATACCCGAGCTGCATCGGGCAGTGCCTCGCCCTGGCTCAATGCGTCCGCACAGCGCATCAGGTGAGCGACGGGCTGCCCGGTCGGCGCGCCGTCTTTTATCTGCGCGACCAGCTCTGATAACGCAACCATGGCCGACTGCAATAACTCCGTCATCGCGGGACTGACGGATATTGCCCCGTCCATCAGGCGATTGAGCATATTTTCGAACGCCCAGGCAAACTCGCCGATGCGCATCGCACCCACCAACCTGCCGCTACCTTTGAGCGTGTGATAGGAACGGCGAATGCTCGCCAGCGATTCACTGCTTTCGCCGTTGGCCAGCCACGCCGGCAGCTGTTCGTGCATGCTTGCCAGCTCTTCCTCGGCTTCCTCGATGAAGATCTCAAGAATCTCCTCGTCGACGTCTTCACCGATGACAGCGAGGCCGTCGTCGCCCTCGGTATTCGCCGACTCTGGCGTTACCGCCACCTCGTCGACCGGGTGCTCTTCCGGAAGCTCGTTTTCGGCAGGTACCGCGTCGGACGTCTCGTTGTCGGCTACCTCCATGTCGGAGGTCTCGCCGAACGCCTGGCTCTCCGGCTCACCGAATGACAGTTCTGTATCGGGCGCCTCGGACTCGGCCGGCATCGCAGCGTCATTTGCATCGATCGCTTCATCGACAACCGGGCTTTCGTCGAGCAGCGAGAAGTCGAACTCAAAACCCGCCTCTTCCGGCGCCGCCTCGATAACCGGCTGCTCGTCGTTCACCGCTGGCACCGTGGAGTCGCCCTCGAATTCCGTAAGCGGCGGCGACGGTTCGCCAGCGTCCTCCGGCGCAGCGTTCCCGACCGGCCCGGCATCTTCTTCCGCCGGGTAACCCAGCCGCCCGATACCCTGTTCCGCAGCAGCGATCGCCGAACCACCGTACATGCGATGCTCCTTGCGGCTTTCAAGATAGTATTCAAGCCCGCAAACGGCATCGGCAAGCGAATCGAGCTCTTCCTGTGAAGCCTGACTCTGCTGGTCGATCAACGCCGTCGCGACATACCGCGCAATAGATTCAACCAGTGCGGCCGAACGTGTTTCCCCCAACAGGAGCAATCCACCCTTGACCTGATTCAACCATTGCGGAACCTCGTCCAGGTGCGATGCATCATGGTCGGATTCCGTATAGCTGACGATCGCCTCTTTGCCGCGTCGCAGGTCGGCGATGGCCTCCTGGATAACGACGTCCATCACCTGCTGGTACTCGCTCTGCGCCAGGTGTTCTTCGACCGGTGTGTCGTTCGAGGCAACCGCCCGACCGCAGCCCATGCCGTCGACCGACGACTCAACATACAGAAGGGTGCTCGCAACATTCATCAAAACGGTGTCGGCCGGCGCATCGCCCGACGCGACGTATGTCTGCAACTCGTCGGCTTTGCCAACAACCGCTATGCGGGCTGCGCCCAGGCTCAGCATACCAAGTGTGTCGCCCAGCGACCGCAAGGCCGCAATGAGCGGCTCGAGGTCACCGCTGTTACGGCAGCCATTACGCAGTACGATGTCCAGACTGTCCTTGAGGCGTGCCAGCTCTTCCTTTACAGCGACCGCGACCGTTTCGAACAGGTCGGAATTCTGCCCGCTAAGGCTTTCGCGCGCCGCCGCAAGTTCGGCCTCGTCAGGAAGCAGCTCGCCGAGGCGGTAGGTTTCACGGATCTCGGCGATGCGTGTGCTCGTCGCCGCCGGAGACTGCGCGCAATAGAACAATAGATTTTTGAACAGATCGTCGCGGGCATCCCCATCCTCGGGCGATGCAGCTTCGTCGTCATCGCCAAGACGTTTGATTTCGCGGTCCAGCTGTCCCAGCACGCGTTTCAAGGCGATACTGTCCCCCAACGTCCCGGCCCGCAGGGCGTCTACCACACCTGCCGCCACCCACCAGAGACGAACGACCGGCGCATGACCACCAAGCTGCTGCAAACCGTCCAGAACCTGCTGGAGCGCCTCCAACGAGTCCCTGGTGTCTTTGTTGCGGAACAAGCCAACCAGACCGCGCTGGAATCGGTGGCGCAATTCTCGCGCCTGCTGAGGAACATCACCTTCGGATTGCACCTGCAACAGGTGTTCGGGCAGGGCAGCGCCGAGGTCGGGCGCGAACATAGAGTTCTCGGATAAAAGGCTCTCGCCGCGGACCGCACGCAGGTCGTTCAGTACCGGCAACAACACCAGTGGGATATCGCGATAACCTGCGATCAGCCGGTCCAGATAATCCGGGAGCTGCAATATTGCGCCCATCAGGACTTCACAGGCGTCCTCGCGTCGAGTAACCGATTGATCAGCAATGGCCCTGGCAACCTTTTCCATCTCTTCAGCCAGCAGGGATGCGCCATACAACTCCACCATCTGCAGGGTGCCATACACCTGGTGCAGGTGAGCCGCGAGAAAGCCGGGTTGCGCTTCGTCCTGCGGGTTCTCCACATGGGCCTCGAGAGCCTGACGCGCCTCTTTCAGCGTGTCATCCAGTTCCTTCTTAACCCAAGTTAACGTGCTGAAATCGATGACTTGATTCATTGTATTTCCTTTCATCCCGCACTGGGTGCTGTCAGTTTGTGCGCCGGTACGCCAAGGTATCCGGATAACGCACTTTTTCCATGTTCGAATTACGCCAATCCAGCAATTCACCCGATCCCAATATCAGCACCCCTCCGGGACGCAGAAACTCCGCCAGTTTATCCACGATCTCTGTGCGGTAACCCCGGTCGTAATAGATCAAGAGGTTTTGGCAGTAGATCAGGTTGACCCTGGCCATGGGCGCTGTTTCCACGTCGCGCAGATTCAGTTGCGCGAAACATACCCGCTTGCGCAGTTGCTCCGTGATCTGGAAATGCCTGCTGGAAACCGTTTCACAGTACTTGTTTTGGAGATCGTCCGGTATGTCGCCCAGGCGTCGTCTGAGATAAATCCCCTTGCGTGCTTTTCTGAGCGAGGGCAGACTGATGTCTGTGCCGGTAACTCCGAAATAGCAGTCTCCCGCCACGGCACCCATGCACGAGTCGATCTGCATCGCCAGACTGTAGCTTTCTTCGCCGGTCGCACAACCCACACTCCAGGCGAGGTACCCTCGCTGCTTTTCGAGGACTTCGGGGACCAGCCTCTCCCTGATTAATTGCATCGAGGCACGATGCCGGAAGAAGCAGGTTTCGTGCACCGTGAGGCGATCGATCAACAGTGACCATTCGTGCGCCTGGATTCCGCCCGCGATCAGCCGGTTGTAGTACTCGCGCGAGCTGCTGCAGCCGCTTTCGCGCATACGCGCGCGAATGCCACTGGCGAGGAACGAGCGCCGATCGGGAGAAATGAACAAACCCGTGCGGCGTTCCAGCAGCCGGGCCCAGTCGGCGAACTGTTCATCGTCCATGTCCAGGCGTCGCCCGGCCATAAGCCTGGCTTCAGCATGAGCCTGCGCGTGTCCTGCGGAATCACCCATAACACGGCGTCCTGTTTTTACTCCGGTAACTTGAAGCCGGCGACAGAGTTGGCCATTTCCTCGGCGAGGCTGGCAAGGTTACCGATAGACGCCGATGTCTCGTTCGTACCCGCGGACGTCTGGGTGGTAATCTCCTGGATGACGTGCATGGTTTCAGAAATGCTCGATGCCGCCTTGGACTGCTGACGAGCCGAAGACGAGATGTACTGGATAAGACCGGATAGATCTTCCGACACCTTAACGATCTCCTCGAGGGCTTCACCCGATTCCTCGGCCAGACGTGCACCGTTGACCACACCCGCGGTACTCTGCTCCATGGAAATAACCGCTTCGTTCGTATCGGTCTGGATGGTCTTGACCAGCGCCTCGATCTGTTTGGTGGCGTTCGACGAACGTTCAGCGAGGCGCTGCACTTCGTCGGCAACCACCGCGAAACCGCGACCTGCCTCGCCGGCCATCGCCGCCTGTATGGCAGCATTCAGCGCCAGGATGTTGGTCTGCTCGGCGATGTCGTTGATGAGCTCGACGATGTCGCCGATCTCCTGGGAACTTTCGCCCAGACGCTTGATACGCTTTGAGGTTTCCTGGATGGTTTCGCGGATACGGTCCATACCTTCGATATTGCGTCGAACCGTATCACCGCCCTTCTTCGCATATTCCACCGACCGCAACGCCTTGGTCGCGGTTTCTTCCGAGTTCTTCGAGACCTCATCGATGGACACGGCCATTTCATTGATAGCGGTCGTCGCCGAGGTAATTTCCTCGGCCTGGTGCATACTGGCCTCGGTCAAATGCTGCGCAGTCTCCTGGGTCTGTTTGGCCGCAGAGGATACCTGGCCGGACGTTTCGTTAATGGTCGTTACCATGTCACGCAGCGCGTCAATGGTATAGTTGACCGAGTCGGCGATAGCCCCGGTGAAGTCCTCGGTCACTGTCGCGTAGGTGGTCAGGTCACCATCGGCCAGGTTGCCCATTTCATCCAGCAGTCGCAGGATAGCTTCCTGGTTGCCCTTGTTTTCAAACTCTGCGTGCCGGCGGCGCGATTCCTGGTCGCCGTACACCTGCATACCCAGCAGGAACAACACAAGCAGGCCGACACCGCCGAACATGTAGGCCATTTCCGGCTGTATCGGACGCTCGTCCGCGGCCATCGAATAGGCGTTCTGCAAGCGCAGCGAAGCCGCGTATAGATCGTCCGACTGCGTTGAGATGTTACGCGCCGCACGCTGGACCTCGAGCAGATCGTCGGACATGTCCAGCAGCTCTTCTACATTGTCCGCAACCGTCTTGAACAGCATCGATGTCTCGAACAGCTTGGCCTGAACCTCTTCGTTCTTGATCATGCCGATGACGTCGTTGCCGCGGACCATACCGTCAAGCACCGTACCGTACTCCTGCACATCTTCGGAGAAGCGTTCAATAGCCACTTCCACGTTTTCGCCGTTCAGTGCAAGGTTGACGTTGTTGACAATGCGCTGACTCAGCATCAGCTGCCGGGTCGCCAGGTTGATCGTGTTACGGTCGGCTTTCTTTTCCAGCAGGATGTTGACGACTTCCTCGTCGTAGGCCTGCAACTTCGGAATCACCTCGTTGATAACGTCGCCGATTTCCGAAACCGCAACAGCGACCGTCTCCTTCGAACCGAGAACGAAGTCGACGCTCTTGCGGAAACTGGCCCAGCGTTTTTCCAGAGCCACCAGGTCCGGCTCCACCGCTTCACGGCTGGGCGGAAGTCCTGTGGCCACGTTGCCGTTGCGTTCGTTGTTGAGCGCGTTTGCGAAGCGGTCCCGGTATAGAGCCAATTGTTCGAAGCCAGCATCAACGCCGTTGGATGCTTCCAGCGCGTACTTAGCTACCTGCTGCGACAGAACCTGCTGCTCACTGGTATAGCCGATGTACTCCTTGTCGTACTTCGCCTGGATACCTACGTACCAGAACACCGCGACCATGGCGCCCAACGACAGCAGCAGTGCTGCGATCAGGTACATTGTCCGTTTTTGTGAACCCACCTTCGCGTGGGGCTGCTTCGCTGTACTCATGTTTCCTCTCCTGACCTAATCGGCTATCTTCTTCCCAGGGATAAACAACTAACTTGAACCCGTTCTTCCGCCACCTACATGGCGGCTTTCAAAAACTGCGGCGCCTCGGCAAGCTTATGCATGCTGAACACACCCCAATGCTCGTTTCCGGTCTTGAATCCGTGCGTCATGTATTCGTGGATATGCCCATCGTCACCGGGCAACTCGTCGCAACGCTGCTCATCGCGGAAGTGCCTGAGACCCAGCACGGCGTCCACCACGAGTCCCGAATACATACCATTGTGACTGACCACGAGAATCCGGCTACGCCGGTTGAGCGCGGGCGGCTCGTCACGCAGGTACCCTTGCAGATCCATTATCGGCATAAGATTGCCGCGAACGTTGGCGATGCCACATACCCAGGGCTTGGTGCGCGGCACGTGTGACAGGCTCGGCGGCGTGAGAATTTCCGACACCTCGGCCAACGGCGCGACCAGTAGCGCGCTGCCCAGACGGAAACCGATGCCGAGCCACTCCTCGTCGTTCTGCTCCTGCTGGGGCAGACTGCGCGCGTGCTCCAGACATAGGCGCTCAAGGTGCGCGAGCCATTCCAGTGGCGATTGACAGGCAAGCTCAGACATATCCGCTATCCTTCAGACCAGTTCCAACGCGGTGTTGATTTTTTCCATCAGGGTTTTCTCGGATACCGGTTTCGTCAGGAAGTCTCGCGCACCCTGGCGGATGCCCCAGACCCGATCGGTCTCCTGGTCCTTTGTGGTAACGATAATGACCGGGATATCTTTGGTCTCCGGATCCTTGGTCAACTGGCGCGTCGCCTGAAAACCGTTGAGACCCGGCATGACAACGTCCATCAGTATCAGGTCCGGTTTGATCTCCCTGGCGCGCTCGATGCCCTCGGTGCCGTTTTCGGCGGTTTCGACTTCGAAGCCATTCTTTTCCAGCATGCCCTTCAGGACGTGGGCTTCAGTCGGTGAATCGTCAACGATTAAGATTTGTGCCATCGGTATTACCCCTTGGTTAATTACAGCTCCCAGCAGCTAAATGCCGTCACTGGCATCGCTGTGAGTGCGAGTCCTATGCGTGTACGTGCTCACGGATCGCGCCCAGCAGTTCATCTTTGGTAAAAGGCTTGGTCAGGTACTGATCTGAGCCGACGATGCGACCGCGCGCTCGGTCGAACAGGCCATCCTTGCTCGAAAGCATGATGACCGGCGTCT
>JAJDOI010000042.1 GCA_022340245.1 Thiogranum sp. | reverse complement strand
CGGGTCGATATGGTCTACGTCGACAGCGACGGCAGGCCTGAAATGCGCCAGGAGGATATTCCCTTCGTCGCAGACAGCGGCGGTGTGGTGTTCTCCCCGGGCATCGATGCGCTGCGCGCCCTGCCGGCAACCACCCTGCGTGTGCGCCTGCTCGCCGTCGAAAACAACGGCGAACGAACCCTTGGCGAATACAGGTTCAACCACACGCCATTCACGTCCTGACGGGATCCTCCCGCACCGCTGCCAGCCGCCGGAAGGGCCGCCCTCCCGCCCGGTTCCCGTCAGCCTGTGACCTGCATCACATTAGTTTTGCGATCCAGCGCTAATAATTTCCCTGTTTGTGGCGAAATATATAAAAGATGACCTACCCGTCCCGTTTCCAGATTTACGCCTACTACCTGCTCAGTGTGCTGGTGCTGAGCATATTTGCCTTCCGTAGCGCTTCGGATTACAACGGGTACCCGAAATATTACATTATCCTGTTGATTGCACTGCCGTATTTCGTTTCCGGGATCGCCCGGACCTGTCTCGAACCTGCGCTGGTGCTGAACGTCTCGCCGCTGAATCGCTCGCGGCGCCAGATTTATCTCGACCTGGGCCTGTTCGCGCTCATCGCGCTGGTCCTCCTGGCGTTCGAGTTTCTGGTTTACCGGCACCCGGCAAATACCGCGTTGAAGACCTGTATCTGGGCATTGGTCATTGGTTACTTTGCCAGCATCGACAGCGCGCTTCACCGTGTGCGTGCCAGTCACGACAGCCAGAGCGACGATGCCCCGCTGAACAGCAAAGCACTTCCGGTATCGCAGAAACTGAGCATATTTCTGAGTACTACCGTGCTCCTGATTGTCACGACAATGGCGATCAGCGCTTACGGCTATATCAATATCGATGCCTCCCTGCCGGCCGCAACGGTCAGCCAGATAGAGCAGGAGTTCATTGTCGAGACTCTGTTTATTCTGGGCATCATCACGACGCTTACCACGCGGGTCATCGTCTCCTACTCTGCCAACCTGCAGAGAATGTTCGAGACCCAGATCGACACGCTGAAAAACGTTCAGGAAGGGGAGCTGGACAAACACGTCCCGGTGCTGACCCAGGACGAGTTCGGCATTATTGCACAACAAACCAACCTGATGATCGATCAACTGCGTGAAAAGAGCCGGATACAGAAGACGCTGGAGCAGGTGGTCAGCCCGGATATCATGGAGCGACTGCTGGCGGCCCGGGAGGGCAATGTCAGCCATGCCCAGGAATTCGACCTCGCCATATTGTTCTGCGACCTGCGCGAGTTCACCAGTTACGCGGAGAACAAGCCACCGGATGAGGTCATCATGTTCCTCAACGCGTACTTCACCAAACTGGCCGATGTCGTAGCCGAGCACAATGGCATCGTAAACAAGTTCATCGGCGATGCGATCCTTGCCGTATTCGGTGTAGACGGAGACCCGGATTACGCCACAAACGCGGTTGAAGCCGCACTGGACATACTGATGCACTCCACTTCTGCGGTAATGCGTGACGGCACGCGGTTCGATATCGGCATCGGGATCAACTGCGGCCGCGCGGCTGCCGGGACGATCGGTTCAAGCGAGCGCTTCGAGTACACCTTTATCGGTGACTCGGTCAATATTGCCAGCCGGCTGGACGGCCTGAGCAAGCGGCTGGGGTATCGCGTCGTGACATCCGCCGGCGTCTACGAACGGATCCCGGAACGCCACAAAGCCATGTTTACCGACCTGGGGAGCCACAATATCCGCGGCAAGTCACAGCCGGTTCACCTGTACGGGGCGATGCAGGAAGGTGAAAACCTCGAGGACGACAATATTCTGAGCTACAGCGCAGCGGCCCGTTCAAGACCCGCTTAGTTCCCGCAGGACAAAACTCCGCACATCGATGCCGTACGCTTGCGGGTCGACCAGTCTTTTCACTTCATAGCCGTTGTCATCACCGCCTTTGTCCCTGAACAGGGCGAGATTCATGGTCTTCGGTGGTTCCAGCGCCTCTCCTTTGGCATCCAGAATCAGCATGACCCTGGGAAACAGCCGCGCATCGGGCTGTGACGAAATGACAATGCCGATATGTCCCGAGCGCAGTTCCACGGTGCTTCCGATCGGGTAGATGCCGATACACTGGATGAACTTCTCGACAAGCAGCGCATCGAACAGCCCCTCGCGCCACGAATAGATGTACTTGAGCGCCACGTCGAGGCCGATTTGTTCCCTGCCGTGCACACCGCTGGTGATGCTGTCATAGGTGTCGACGATCGAAACAATCCGGGTGCAGATGTCCACCTGTGAATTGACCAGTTGTCTGGGATAGCCGCTTCCGTCTGCGCGTTCGTGGTGATCGCGGGCGATGGCGACCACCGTTTCGGACACACCCTCAAGCTTCTTCATGATCATCATGCCGATGCGGGTATGGCTCTGGAGCAGGGCGCGGTCTTCCTCGGAGAGATCCTTGCTGTCACCGAGCAGCTTGTCCGGGAGCTTGGTCTCGCCGATATCGTGGATAAGGGCGCCCATGCCCAGTTCCACCAGCGTGGCCTTGTCGAGGCCCAGGTAACGGCCAAAGGAAATGGACAGGGTGCAAACGGTCATGGCATGTGCGGCCAGCGCATCATGCTTCCGGCTCAGGCAGGCGAGCAATATCAGCGCGTCGGGATTGCGCAGGATGCTGTCGACCATCCGGGTGACCACGCGGCGGGTTTCCTCGACATCCAGGCTCTTTCCCATGCGCACGTCGTTGAACAGGGTGGCGACCATTTCATGCGCTTGCAGGTGAAGGCTCCTGGCAACGGGATACTCGTCGTCGAAGTTGTTGCGGTACGGTTCGGCGGGTTTGACGATGCGGGCGGTGTCCTGCTCCGTTTGCCCGAATGCCTCCCCGTTGCTGGCGGCAAGCCGTTCCGGCACCGGGATGGTGCTTTTCTCCGTATCGACAAATACGAAGTCACAGAGCTTGCTGATCTGTTCGATTTCGTTGCTGTTGGTGATGCGGAAGCCCTGAAACAGGAACGGTGTTTCGAGCCAGGGACGGTCCAGCTCGGACACGTACATGCCTTTGTGCAAGTCAATGGGGGCGACAATAACCTTCATGTTGTCCAGTCCCGGGCGGGATACATATATCTATGATTTGACTTGTAATTTCGGCTGCGTTCCGCAAAGGTTTAGCCACGCTGGCAACATTCGCGGCAAAACAAGACCTTGCGTCCGAGCATTTGAGTATTTGGGGTCAGAGTAAAAACTTCCTGACCCCAAATGCCGCAGTTGACTGGCCGAACCCTTGCGCAGCATTTGGGGGCAGGGCAAAACTGCTAACGCCCCCGAGTTTTTACTCCGACCCCAAATATCCGACATTACAATCATTTCAGACCTGCCACTCGCAGGCCGGCAAGAAAATGCTCCATGTCGGCCGGGTTGTTGAACGGGAAGGCCTGCGTCATGCGATGTAAGGAGAAATCAGGATTGGCCGCCATGATCTGCTCACCTTCCCACTTCGCCGCATCGATGGCGCCCGACTGTGCCAGCGCGGCCGCCAGCCAGACTCGCATGCGTTCCGATGCCGGGTTGCTGGACAGACCAAGGTTGAAGGCATCAATGGCCTTCGGGTAACGGTGCAATACAAAGTAGGCCTGGCCCAGATGAAAATGGTAGTTATAGGGGTGATGGGGATTGATCTGCATGGCCTCCTGGATACGCGCCAGTCCTTCTTCCGGGCGGCCGGCATAGTACAGCAGGGTGGCCAGCAGCACGCGGCCGTTGGCGTAATTGGGATCATATTCGATGGCCTTTTGTGCCTCGACCAGGGCCTTTACATACTCGTGCTGTTCGCGGTAGGACAGGCCGCGCACATAATAGGCCAATGGCAACACCGGCTGGATCGCGATGGCGCGGGTGGCTATGCGCTCGGCCTGCTGCAGCGCGGCCAGCGGACTGTCCGTCCAGCCATTCATGGCCTCGAAGGCATACGTCCAGGCCAGCATCGCGTAGGCCATGGCGAAGTTGGGATCCAGCCGAACCGCCTCCTCGAAGTAGGCTCGCGCCTTCAGGTTTTCCGTGCGACTCTCGAATCGGTAGAAATGGTGTCTGCCGAGCAGCAGGCTGTCATAGGCCCGTGGATCATCGGTACCGGTACCGGTACCGGTATCGGGGTGACCGGTATCTTTCGCCGCGAGCGCCGTAATGACGCCACTCCAGATCTCGTTCTGGATTTCGAAAATCTGGCCGGCCTTGCGTTGGTAGTGCTCTGTCCAGACATGGTCGCCGGTGGCGGCATCCACAAGCCAGGCATTGAGGATCACCATGTCACCTTCCCGGCGTATGCTGCCGCGCAGCACGTAGCCAACCTTGAGCTTTTCCGCAATCACGCTTGGATCCAGTGACTTGCCCTTGTAAAAAAACGCCGAGTCACGCGCAATCACCATCAGACCGGGATTTTTCGCCAGGCGCGTGATCAGGTCGTCCGTTATGCCATCGGCAAAATACTCCTCGTCGGGTTCTGCACTGAGGTTATCGAATGGCAGCACTGCCAGCGTTGGCCGTATGCTGCTGGTCCCGGTGGGCTGGCTGGGTGCCTCGCTGCCCGCTGGCTCCGGGCCAGTCAGCGGCAGCCTCGTGACGAAAGACACGGCCAGGCCGGCCAGTACTACTACGGCCAGGGGAGTTAACCAGCGAGGCCTGGCCCGTCTACCCCCACCCGCAGTCGGCCCGTCCGGATTGGCTGGGGCGGGCACGGGCTCATGCGGCTGCACCGGCGCAATCAGTCGGTAGCCCGCTTTCGGGATGGTGTCGATCACCTTGGGGTTGGCGCGGTCATCTCCGAAGGCCCGGCGCAGCTTGTTGACGGCGTTGGTCAGCGCCTCGTCGCTGACGACGACACCTGGCCAAAGCGCTTCCAGAAGCGCCGCTCGGCTGACGGGCTCTCCGGGCCGCGTGGCAAGATACAGCAACAGGCTGGCCACCCGGGGTTCCAGCCGGATCTTTTTACCGTCACGTCTCAGCTCGTGTGACCCGACGTGAAACTGACAGTCACCGATCTTCAGGCGATCCGGTGGTACGGGTTCCAGGGTCTGATTCATGCGCCAACATTCTCCGCATCCCCCATAACCTGTTGTTTCAGCGAGCCGTTAGCTTTTCGTTTGGTGAATATTAGTTATTCATTCGGAAACCGTCCGGTATTTCAGCCGCCTGCGCACTAAAAGAAGACTCGGAGGCGACGGAAATGCGCGGGACAACGGTCAGCATGTAATGAGAATAGCACGCCCCTATCCCCGTTTCCGGCGCCAGGTAAAACACCATCTGTATCAGGAGGCGAACGTCATGAAGACACCGATTCACATCTATGTGCCAGAGGAAACCAGTGCCCCCGGCCATCGCATACTGTTCGGGCTGCTGTTGGCCGCTGTGCTGACGTCGCTGACAATGGCGGCCGGTGCGGACGATAGCTTTCAGCAGAATGTCCTGTTCAAGCCCAGCCAGAGTGAGTTGACGGCGGAAGCCCGCGGTCGCGTCATGATCTATGACGGCCTGGACAACAAAGTCGTTGAACGCGCCCTCGACACACAATTCGAGCGCATCGAGCATATGATGTTCACCCGCACCCGGCAGACCCAGGCGGATGATGATGGTGAAGAAGTCATTGTCGAGGACGATGGCTGTTGATTGCGAGCATTGGAGTCCGAGCATTTGGATATTTGGGGTCAGAGTAAAAACTTCCCGGGTTTTTACTCTGACCCCAAATATCCAAATAGTCGTGAACAATTCAGCGTCGGGGCCTGACGCGTCAGACCGCCAGGCGCTTGTACTTGATCCGGTGCGGCTGCTCCGCATCTACACCCAGGCGTCGCTTGCGGTCGGCCTCGTAGTCTGCATAGTTCCCCTCAAACCATTCCACGTGACTGTCACCTTCAAAGGCGAGGATGTGCGTGGCGATACGGTCCAGGAACCAGCGATCGTGCGAAATCACCACCGCACAGCCCGGGAAGTCGAGCAATGCCTCTTCCAGTGCGCGCAACGTTTCGACGTCCAGGTCGTTGGTCGGTTCGTCAAGCAGCAGCAGGTTGCCGCCGCTCTTCAGCAGCTTGGCCAGGTGTACGCGGTTACGCTCACCACCGGACAGATCGCCCACACGTTTCTGCTGATCGGTGCCGGTGAAGTTGAAGCGCGACACGTAAGCGCGTGAGTTCACGGTGTATTTGCCCACGGTAATGATGTCCTGCTCGTCGGAGATTTCCTCCCACACCGTCTTGCTGCCGTCGAGCGAATCGCGGCTCTGGTCGACATAGGCGATCTGTACGGTTTCGCCAATGCGCAACTCGCCGCTGTCGACCGGTTCTGTGCCGGTCAGCATACGGAACAGGGTGGTCTTGCCCGCGCCGTTGGGGCCGATGATGCCGACAATGCCGCCCTGCGGCAGGTTGAAGCTAAGATCATCGACCAGCAGCCGATCACCGAAGCCCTTGGCGATATGATTGGCCTCGATCACCAGTTCGCCGAGGCGCGGGCCCGGCGGGATATAGAGTTCCTTGGTCTCGTTGCGCTTCTGGCTTTCCTGCGAAGAGAGTTCCGCGAAGCGCGACAGGCGCGCCTTGCTCTTGGCGTGCCGCCCCTTGGGGTTGCTGCGCACCCACTCGAGTTCGGCCTTCATGGCCTTCTGCCGGGCGCTTTCGGTTCTCTCTTCCTGCTCCAGGCGGTTCTCTTTCTGTTCCAGCCAGCTGGAGTAGTTGCCTTCCCAGGGAATGCCGTGGCCGCGGTCCAGTTCCAGGATCCAGCCGGCGACGTTGTCGAGGAAGTAGCGGTCGTGGGTGACTGCCACCACGGTGCCGGGGTATTCGTGCAGGAAGCGCTCCAGCCAGGCGACGCTTTCGGCGTCGAGGTGGTTGGTGGGCTCGTCCAGCAGCAGCATGTCCGGTTTCGACAGCAGCAGCTTGCACAGCGCCACGCGGCGCTTCTCACCGCCGGACAGCTTGCTGACGTCGGCATCCCACGGCGGCAGGCGCAGGGCGTCGGCGGCAACGTCCAGGGTGCGCTCCAGGTTGTGGCCGTCACTGGCCTGCAGGATGTTTTCCAGCCGCGCCTGTTCGGCGGCCAGGGCGTCGAAATCCGCGTCCGGCTCGGCGTAGGCGGCGTACACGGCATCCAGCCTGGCCTGCGCCTCGCTGATGTCGGAAAGCGCTTCCTCGACGTTGCCGCGCACGTCCCTGGTTTCATCCAGTTGCGGTTCCTGCGGCAGGTAGCCGACCTTGATGCCGGCCTGCGGCCGCGCTTCGCCGTGAATATCGGTGTCGATGCCCGCCATGATCCGCAGCAGCGTGGATTTGCCCGAGCCGTTCAGGCCCAGCACGCCGATCTTGGCGCCGGGGAAGAATGACAGGGAAATGTCGCGCAGGATTTCGCGCTTGGGCGGCACGACTTTGCCGACCTGGTTCATGGTGTAAACATACTGGGCCATGGTGACTCGCTGGGGGCTGATCTAAAGGGCGCGATTATAGCGTGCCAGGCCGCGGGCGGTAACCGGCGTGGAATTGCGGCTTCGCCAGCGCCAAACGTGGAATGCGCCCCGTAGGGGGTAAGGCCCGTAGGTTGGGCTGAGCGGAGCGAAGCCCAACGTAACAGGCTGTCCCGAACCGCGGTTGTTGGGCTTCGCTCCGCTCAGCCCAACCTACGATAGTTCCACTGCAGGCGCTACAATGATGAAAGTTCATTCGCGAATTTCCGCGGGTGACAGGCATCGGACGGTCCCTATGAATTCAAAGTCAGACGTCTGCGTTTATGTCGGTGAAGCCCTGGCGGCTTATGGTTTCGGTTCGGGGCACCCCTTCGGGCCGGACCGCATGGGCGTGTTCTGGCAACGCATGGTCGACCTGGGCCTGGATCAGCGGGTGCAGGTGTGCGAACCGCAGCGCGCCAGCGACGAACAGATACTGCGGTTTCACACCTCCGAGTACCTGCATCGCGTCAAGGCGCAGTCGAAATCGGGCACCGGCTTTCTGGATTTCGGCGATACCCCGGCTTTCAAAGGCGTGTACGAGGCTGCCGCCACCGTGGTCGGCACCACGCTTGCCGCCGTGGACGACGTCATGAACGGCCGCTGGCGCCAGGCCTTTGTGCCGATTGCGGGTCTGCACCATGCCCGGCGCGAACAGGCTGCCGGGTTTTGCGTATTCAACGACTGCGGTGTCGCGATTGAAACGCTGCGCAGCGAGTACGGCGTGCAGCGCGTGGCCTACGTCGACATCGACGCCCACCACGGCGACGGCGTGTTCTACGCCTTCTCGGACGACCCGGATCTGTGCGTCGTCGACTTGCACGAGGACGGGCGCTACCTGTATCCGGGCACCGGCTCCGTAGAGGAATCCGGTACCGGGGCGGCCGCGGGTACCAAGCTGAACATCCCCATGCCGCCCGGTGCCGACGACGAAACCTTTCGTCGGATGTGGGAAAGCGCCGAGTCGTTCCTCAGTCGCGCCCAGCCGGAATTCATCCTGCTGCAATGCGGTGCCGACAGCCTCGCCGGCGACCCCATTACCCACCTCGAATACACCGCTGCGGCCCACCGTTACGCCACCGAGCGCCTCCTGGCGTTGGCTGAAACCAGCTGCTCGGGCCGCCTGGTCGCGCTGGGAGGCGGCGGCTATAACCGCGACAATCTTGCCGAAGCCTGGACCTCCGTGGTGGCGGCTTTGCTGGGCGAGGCGGCCTGAATCCAGTATCATTCCGGTCTTTTAAGCACTTACCGGGAATTGCCGAATGTTCAGCAAAGACATGACCATCGCCGGGTTCGACGACGAACTTGCCGCCGCCATCGAGGCCGAAAAGCTGCGCCAGGAGCAGCACATCGAGCTGATCGCCTCTGAAAACTATGCCAGCCCCCGCGTGCTGGAAGCTCAAGGCTCTGTTTTAACTAACAAATATGCGGAAGGCTACCCGGGCAAGCGCTACTATGGCGGCTGTGAATACGTCGATATTGCCGAGCAGCTGGCCATCGACCGTGCCAAGGAACTGTTTGGCGCGGCCTACGCCAACGTGCAGCCGCATTCGGGCTCGCAGGCCAACGCCGCTGTGTACATGGCGCTGTGCGAGCCCGGCGACACGGTACTGGGTATGAGTCTGGCCGACGGCGGTCACCTGACCCATGGCTCCAGGGTGAATTTCTCCGGCAAGATCTACAGGGCCGTGCAGTACGGACTGAACGCCGAGACCGGCGAAATCGACTACGACCACATGGAAGAACTCGCCAAAGAGCACAAGCCGAAAATGGTGGTGGCCGGTTTTTCCGCCTATTCGCGCGTGGTTGACTGGCAGCGCTGCCGGGAGATTGCCGATTCGGTTGGCGCCTACCTGTTTGTCGACATGGCGCACGTCGCCGGCCTGATCGCCACCGGCCACTACCCCAGCCCGGTGCAGATCGCCGACGTGGTGACCACCACAACCCACAAGACCCTGCGCGGTCCGCGCGGCGGCCTGATTCTGGCCAGGTCCAACCCCGAGCTGGAAAAGAAATTCAACTCGCTGGTGTTCCCCGGTACCCAGGGCGGCCCGCTGATGCACGTCATCGCCGCCAAGGCCGTGGCCTTCAAAGAGGCCCTGCAGCCGGACTTCACGGACTACCAGGGCAAGGTGCTGGCCAATGCGCGCGCCATGGCCGGCGTGTTCCTCGAGCGCGGTTACAAGGTGGTCTCGGGCGGCACCGACGATCACCTGTTCCTGGTGGACCTGATCGACAAGGGCATCACCGGCAAGGAAGCCGATGCCGCGCTGGGCGCCGCGTTTATTACCGTCAACAAGAATGCCGTGCCCAACGACCCGCAGTCGCCGTTTGTCACCAGCGGCATCCGTGTCGGCACCCCCGCGGTGACCACGCGCGGTTTCGGCGAAGCCGAAGTCAAAGAGCTGGCCGGCTGGATGTGCGATGTCATGGATGATGTGAGCAACGAGGCGACCATCAACCGGGTGCGCGAACAGGTCCTGGCGGTCTGTAAACGCTTCCCGGTGTACGGCTAGCGGAGGGCCGGTTCCGCGACGCCACAATACGCGCCGGAGGCCGAACACACATGCGCTGTCCCTTTTGCGGAGGCATGGACACACGGGTTATCGATTCGCGCCTTGCGGGCGAGGGCTCGCAGGTGCGCCGACGCCGTGAATGCACGGCGTGCGGCGACCGCTTTACCACCTATGAAGCCGCCGAGCTGTTGATGCCCCACATCGTCAAGACCGATGGCACCCGCGAGCCCTTCGACGAACAGAAACTGCTCACCGGCGTGCTGCGTGCATTGGAAAAGCGCCCCGTCGATACCGAGAGCGTGGATGCCGCAATCAGCCATATAAAACACCGCCTGCAGTCCTGTGGCGAACGCGAAATCCCGTCGCGGCAGCTGGGTGAGTGGGTGATGGAAGAGCTGCGCAGCCTCGACCAGGTGGCCTATGTGCGCTTCGCCTCGGTTTATCGCAGCTTCCAGGACGTGAGCGAGTTCCGCGATGAGATCGAGCGCCTGGAAAAGGGACCGACACCGGAAGAGCAGCGCAACCAGATGCCGCTGCTGCCAGGCGACGAAGAAGACAGCTGAGCCTTGAGCGACACACAGTACATGGCCGAAGCCGTTCGACTGGCGCAGCGCGGGGTATACAGCACGCACCCCAACCCCAATGTCGGTTGCGTGATCGTCAGTCGCGACGAGATCGTCGGTCGCGGCTGGCACGCATGCGCGGGTGAGCCGCACGCCGAAGTGTTTGCCTTGCGTGAGGCCGGCGAACGGGCGCGCGGAGCCGACGTGTATGTGACACTGGAGCCGTGCAGTCACCAGGGGCGCACGCCGCCGTGCGCCGACGCTCTGATCAAGGCCGGCGTCAGGCGCGTGGTGGCGGCCATGCAGGATCCCAACCCGCGGGTTGCGGGTGAGGGGCTGGAGCGCCTGACAGCCGCGGGTATCCAGGTCGAGACCGGGCTGCTGGAAGCGCAGGCGCGACAGCTCAACCCGGGCTTCATATCGCGCCTGGAACGCGGGCGGCCCTGGGTGCGCCTGAAGCTCGCGGCAAGCCTCGACGGGCGCACCGCCATGGCCTCGGGCGAAAGCCAGTGGATCACCGGGGTGGCCGCGCGCCAGGACGTGCAGCGCCTGCGCGCGCGCAGCTCGGCGGTGGTGACCGGAATCGCCACGCTGCTCGCCGACAACCCGGCAATGAACGTGCGCCTGGACGCGCAACAGTTGAACGGCGTCGAGCCGGTGCGCCAGCCGCTGCGGGTGGTCATGGACTCGCAGCTGCGCATGCCGGCCACGGCGAAAATGTTATTACTGCCGGGCGGAGTGCTGGTCCTGACGACTAACGGTGACCAAGCCGCGTGGCAGGCGCTGCAGCATGCCGGTGCCGAGGTGGCGCTGGTCGAGGAGCACGACGGGCGCGTAAGTCCCGCTGCGGTGCTGGAACTGCTGGCGCAGCGCGACGTCAACGAGGTGCTGCTGGAGTGCGGGCCGACACTGGCGGGTACTTTCATGGCTGCGGGCCTGGTGGACGAACTGGTGCTGTATCTCGCGCCGCACCTGATGGGCGACGCGGCCTGCGGCCTGCTCAGCCTGCCGGGACTGGAAAAGATGCAGGACCGGATAGCACTGGAATGGATGGATGTGCGCCAGGTCGGTAGCGATCTGCGCATAACCGCGCGGCCTAAAGCATCCGGCTGATGCCGCCGTCGCGTGGACAACGCGGCAAGCATGTGACGTTGGGCTTCACGTTGTTCAGCCCAACCTGCAAGGGTTTATATGTTTACAGGCATTATACAAGCCATCGGTGAAGTTGCCGCCCTCGAACCGCGGGGCGAAGACCTGCGCCTGCGCGTGCGCACCGGCAAGCTGGCTCTGGACGGCGTGCGTATCGGCGACAGCATCGCCACCAGCGGCGTGTGTCTCACTGTGGTTGAGCTGCCCGGTGACGGCTACTGGGCCGATGTTTCCGGCGAAACACTGGCGGTGACCGGTATCGGCAAACTCAAGGTCGGCGACCGGGTCAACCTGGAAAAGGCCCTGACACCGTCCACGCCGCTCGGCGGCCACCTGGTCAGCGGTCACGTCGACGGCATTGGCGAAGTGGTCTCAAGGCGCGACGACGGCCGCTCGGTGCGCTTTCGCATGCGCGCGCCCGGCAAACTGGCGCGTTACATCGCCGCCAAGGGTTCGGTGTGTGTCGACGGCATCAGCCTCACGGTGAATGCCGTCGAGGGCGCCGCGTTCGAACTGAACATCGTGCCGCATACGCTGGCCGAAACCACCATGGGCGACTTTCAGGCGGGGCGTACCTTCAACCTGGAAGTGGATATAATCGCCCGTTACCTGGAGCGGCTGCTGCAGGGCGATGCGGCCGGCGATAGCGGCGCCACGGGCGTTACCGCGGAGCTGTTGCAGCGCTGCGGCTTTATTCACGGCGCGGAATGAGCGACTTATGCAACTGAACAGCATCAAAGAGATTATCGACGACATCCGTGACGGCAGGATGGTCATCATCATGGATGACGAGGACCGCGAAAACGAGGGCGACCTGATCATGGCGGCCTCGCTGGTGCGCCCCGAAGACATCAACTTCATGGCCACCCACGGCCGTGGCCTGATCTGCATGACGCTGACGCGCGAGCGATGCCGCCAGCTGTCGCTGCCGCTGATGGTCAACGACAACCAGGACCAGCACTCGACCAACTTCACCCTGTCGATCGAGGCGGCCGAGGGCGTCACCACCGGAATATCCGCCTATGACCGCGCCCACACGGTGCGCACCGCCGTGCAGCCCGCGGCCCGCCCTCAGGACCTGGTGCAGCCGGGGCACATCTTCCCGTTGATGGCGCGGCCCGGCGGCGTACTGACGCGTGCCGGGCACACCGAGGCCGGTTGCGACCTGGCGCGGCTTGCGGGCCTCGAGCCGGCGTCGGTGATTGTGGAGATCCTCAACGAGGACGGCAGCATGGCACGGCGTCCCGACCTGGAAAAATTCGCCGCCAGCCACGGCCTGAAGGTCGGCACCATTGCCGACCTGATCCACTATCGCATGTCCAACGAAAAGAGCGTGGAGCGCGTCGCCGACTGCGCTCTGGCAACCGAGTACGGCGAGTTTCATCTCTACGCCTACCAGGATATCGTCAACAAGGGTCTGCACCTCGCGCTGGTGAAAGGCGAGCTGAGTGCCGACGAGCCGACGCTGGTGCGCGTGCACGTGCAGCACACGCTGGGTGATCTGTTCGGCGCACAGATGAGCGACACCGGCTGGCCGCTGCGCGACGCCATGCGCCGGGTGAACGACAACGGCAGCGGCGTGGTGGTGGTGCTGGGGCAGCCGGAATCGCCACGCGACCTGGTGCAGCGCATCCAGTGCTACAACCAACACGAGAAGACCGGAAAATCGGTCGAGCGCGAAGAGCGCCACGAACTGCGCACCCACGGCATCGGCGCACAGATACTCACCGACCTGGGTGTCAGGCGCATGCACGTGTTGAGCGCGCCCATGGTGGTGCACGGCCTGTCGGGCTTCGGCCTGGAAGTGGTCGACTATATCGACGGCAATTGAGCACAGGTGGAGCAGAAAGATTTACCACCACGGCACACTGTAGGTTGGGCTGAGCGCAGCGAAGCCCAACAGATCCATAACGACACGCCTGGGCTGCTATAGTGTTGGGCTTCGCTGTGCTCAGCCCAACCTACGGGTGTGGCGGTTGGATCTTGGCTTGGGTGCCGCGGTGGTCAGAATCAAGAGATTGAGCGAACTTATCTAGCTTTGGAGTGATTCCATGAGTGGTATACAGACAATAGAAGGTCAGCTGGCCATCCGCGGCGCGCGCATCGCCCTGCTGGCGTCGCGCTTCAACAGTTTCGTGGTGGAGAGCCTGCTGTCGGGTGCCATCGATACCCTGAAGCGCCACGGTGCCGAGGACCGCGACCTGCACATCGTGCGCGTGCCCGGCGCCTATGAAATGCCCATCGCCGCCAAGCGGCTGGCCGCCGCCCAGCGGTACGAGGCCATCATTGCGCTGGGCGCCGTCATCCGCGGCGGTACGCCGCACTTCGAGTACGTGGCCGGCGAGTGTACCAAGGGCCTGTCGCAGGTATCGCTGCAGCACGATATCCCCATCGCCTTCGGCGTATTGACCGTGGACAGCATCGAGCAGGCCATCGAGCGCGCCGGCACCAAGGCCGGCAACAAGGGCGCCGAGGCCGCCATGTCGACCATTGAAATGGTCAACCTGCTGCGCGAGATCGGCAAGTAATCCGGCGCTATCGTGGTCGCAGCCGATAAAGCCAGCGCCGCCCTGCGCACCCGCGCCCGGCGTCTCGCCATGCAGGCGCTCTACCAGTGGGATCTGTCGGGCAGCAACCTGTCGGAAATCGAAGTGCAGTTTTTCGAGGACGAGGATTTTTCCAAGGCCGACAAGGACTACTTCCACGAACTGCTGCACGAAGTGCCCGCGCGGCTCGACGAAGTGGAAGCGGCGTTCAGCCCCTACCTGGACCGGCCGGTGAAAGAGCTCGATCCGGTGGAGCGCGCGGTGCTGCGCATGGCCAGCTACGAGCTGTTGACGCGCATCGACATTCCCTACAAAGTTATCATCAACGAGTCGGTCAACCTCACCAAGAAATTCGGTGCCGAACAGGCCTACAAATATGTCAACGGCGTTCTCGACAAAACAGCACGCCAGCTGCGTGCCGTGGAACACCCGCAGGGGCAGGGCGGCAGCGGGTTGCTGAAAAAATAAATGAACATCTGGGTCGACGCCGACGCCTGTCCCGCGGTTATCAAGGAAATCCTGTTCCGTGCCGCCGACCGCGTGAAGCTGTCGACCACGCTGGTGGCGAACCAGCAGATCCGGGTGCCGCCGTCGCCCTATATCCGCAACGTGCAGGTCAGCGCCGGGTTCGACGTAGCCGACGCCTATATCGCCGACAAGGTGGCTTGCGGCGACCTGGTGATCACCGCCGACATTCCGCTGGCCGCGGAAGTCGTCGCCAAGGGTGCCGTGGTGCTGACCCCGCGCGGCGACCTGCTGGACAACACCAACATCAAGGAGCGACTGAGTATGCGCGATTTCATGGACGAGCTGCGTGGCAGCGGCGTGAATACCGGTGGCCCGTCACCGCTCAGCCACAGTGACCGGATGGCGTTCGCCAACCAGCTCGACCGCTGGCTGGCGCGACTGCCGCACCCGGCCAGCCGGTGACAGCATGGCGCTTTCCGAGTTCGACATCATTGCACGCTACTTCACCCGCCAGGGTGCCTACCGCGACGACGTGGTGCTGGGCGTCGGCGACGATGCCGCGCTGCTGAAAGTGCCCAGGGACCGCCAGCTGGTGCTGGCCGTGGATACCCTGGTGGCCGGCCGCCACTTCCCCGAAGACGCCGCCGCGTTCGACATCGGCTGGAAGGCGTTGGCGGTGAACCTGAGCGACTTCGCCGCCATGGGCGCCACACCCGCCTGGGCGACGCTGTCGCTGACCATGCCCGCCGTCGACAAGCACTGGCTGCAGGCCTTCGCCGACGGCTTCTACACCCTCGCCGAGCAGTACCAGGTGGCGCTGGTGGGCGGCGACACCACCCGCGGACCGCTGTCAGTGAGCGTACAGCTGCAGGGCTATATCAAGCCCGGCAAGGTATTGCGCCGCGACGCCGCCAAGCCCGGCCAGGCGCTGTTCGTCAGCGGTACGCTGGGCGACGCGGCCTGTGCGCTGCACCAGCTGCAGTCCGGTGCGGTGGATGCCTTGGTGTTTGGGCGCCTCAACCGGCCCGAGCCGCGCGTTGCCCTGGGGCAGTTGCTGGGCGGTGTGGCGGCCGCCGCCATCGATGTGTCCGACGGCCTGCTCGCGGACCTGGGGCATATCCTCGAGGCCAGCCGCTGCGGTGCGACGCTGTACCCGGAGCGGCTGCCGGCGTCGGCTGCGCTGCAGAACCTGCCCGCGGGCGAGGTGCTGGAATACCAGTGCAACGGCGGCGACGACTACGAACTGTGTTTCAGCGTGGCACCCGAGCGGCGCGCGCAACTCGACGCCATGTTGCACGAACAGGCGCTCAGCGTGGCGGAAATCGGTGTCATCGACGCGCAGCCCGGCCTGCGCTGCAAGTTCGCCGACGGGCGCATCATCACCCCCGCGATACACGGCTTCGACCATTTCCTCAGCGATGACGATGACTAGGGTGCACGCCGGCCAGGTGTTCCGCGACCCGGTGCTGTTCCTGGCTTTCGGTTTCGGTGCGGGGCTCGCACCCAAAGCGCCGGGCACCGCGGGCACCCTGATGGCGGTGCCGCTGTACCTGTGGCTGAGCCAGTTCTCCCAGCCGGTCTACCTGGCTGCGGTCGCTGCCGTGGCCGTGGTCGGTGTCGCCATCTGCGGACGGGCCGCGGCAACACTGCGCACCCACGACCACCCCGGTATCGTCTGGGACGAGTTCGCCGGTTACCTGGTTACCATGATCCCCGCCAGCGGCAGCTGGATCAGCCTGCTTGCAGGCTTTATGCTGTTCCGACTCTTCGATATCTGGAAACCCTGGCCTATCAGCGTGGCGGACAAGAAGATCAGCGGCGGGGCGGGCATCATGCTGGACGACCTGCTGGCGGGCATTCCCGCGGCCATCGGCGTTGCCCTGGTGGCGCGGTGGCTGGAATGAG
>JAJDOI010000023.1 GCA_022340245.1 Thiogranum sp. | reverse complement strand
CGTTTCAGTACAAGGCCCGCGGCCAGCGCGGCGATGCCATCGAGGGGGTTATCGAGGCCGCCAGTACCGACCTGGCTGCGACCCGCCTGATCGAAGGCGGCCTGACGCCGGTCGATATCCAGCCGCTTAAACAGAAAACCGGCATGTCCACCGACATTGCCGACCTGTTTCCCGCGAAGGTACAGCTGGTCGACCTGATACAGTTCAGCCGCCAGATGCACAGCCTGATGAAAGCCGGCGTACCGATTCTTAGCGCGCTGAGCGGCCTGGCCGCCCACACTGTCAACCGAACCCTGGCGAAAACGCTGACCGGGGTTATGGAAAGCCTGCAGGCCGGGCGCGACCTGTCGAGTTCGATGGCCCAGTTTCCGGAGGTGTTTTCGGTTTTTTATATCAGCCTGGTGCGGGTGGGGGAAACCAGCGGCCGGCTGGAGGAGGTATTCCACCAGCTCGCCACCTATCTGCAAAGAGAAAAGAAAACCCGCGATCAGATCAAGTCCGCCATGCGCTATCCGGTGTTCGTCCTGGTAGCGATCCTGGTGGCGATCACCGTAATCAACGTGCTGGTGGTCCCGGCGTTTGCCGCGATGTTCGCCCAATTCGGCGCCGAGTTACCCCTGCCCACGCGTATTCTGATTGCCATGTCCGATTTTACCATTAACCGCTGGGAGCTGTTACTGGGCGGGGGCGTTGCACTGGTCTCAGGGGGGCGCATGTATGTACGCAGCGAGGACGGCCGCTACGCCTGGCACAAACTGCTGTTACGTTTTCCGCTGATCGGCCAGATCCTGTATCGGGCGGCGCTGGCGCGCTTCAGCCGCCTTTTCGCCCTGGTACAGGCCTCCGGTATTCCGATTGTGACGGGGTTGTCGGTGGTGGCGCGGGCGCTGGACAATGACTTCATTCAGGAGCGGGTACTGTCCATGCGCGACGGTATCGAACGTGGCGAATCGCTGAGCAATACGGCCGCCGGGACCGGTATCTTCGATCACCTGGTCCTGCAGATGTTGCAGGTCGGCGAACAATCCGGCGCTACCGACGATCTGCTGCGGGAAGTGGCCGACTACTATGACAGTGAAGTCGATTATGCCGTGGACAAGCTGAGCGCATCCATCGAGCCGACCCTGACCATCATCCTTGCGGTACTCGTGTTTCTGCTCGCAGCCGGAATCTTTCTGCCCATGTGGGACCTGGCCAGTGTTGCCCTGCACTAGCCACCGGGCGGTCCAACATCGGCTTTTTGTGACACGATTCACAGAAGTTTTTTGACGCAGTACTCAGAGGCGCACGTTGAATAGGTTACAGTAAATTTAGTGTCATATATATATTCGTTATAAGTTATAAAGATATAGGCATTTGTTTGTTAGGTGGCAAACTTATGTCAATAGTAAGTTTTGTCTCCAAAATCTAAAGATTTAGCGGTCTCTTGACGCTAAACGATACCAGTACGCGGGCCAACAGCCTTCTTTCAGGAGAGTAATAAACATGAACAAGCATGCCGGTTTTACGTTAATCGAATTAGTCGCGGTCCTGGTCATCCTGGCACTGCTGGGCGCCATGGCCGTGCCGCGCTTTGTCGATGTGTCCAACGATGCGCTGGTCGCAGCCCAAAATGGATCGGTGGCCGCAGTCCGCACCGGGCATGCCATGGCCATTGCCAAGCTGAAGCGGGTACCCCAGCTGAGTGAGCTGGTTACCTATGTGGGCGGTCCCAACGTCATCGTCGACCCCGCCAACAAGGGGATTCAGGTCACCATCAACGGCACCAACTATGTCGTGCAGACCTATACCGACACCACCTGCACAGCGGCAACAGGGAATGGCACCGACCCGGTCAACTGCGTCGGCAATATCCTCTAACCGCCGGCACGGGTGAACTTCGTGTGAGAGGGGTGGGCGGATGCCCGCCCCTTTTTTGTTTCGGTCAGGGAATATGGACACTACGCCATCATCACAGCAGACCGGTTTCACGTTGCTGGAACTGGTTGCCGTGCTGCTACTGCTGGGTATCCTCAGTACCTCGCTGTTTCTGCGCTGGTCACCGGGCGCCTCGACGCTGAATGCCCAGGCCGACCAGCTGGCGCGCACCCTGCGCCATGCCCAGTCGCTGGCCCTGGCACAGGGGCGCAGTCTCCGGTTCGCTGTTCAGTCCGCCACTGCCTATGCCATCACTGACGGCGCCGCGACCATCACCGACCCCCAGGGCGTCGTGCAAAGTTACACGCTGAGCAACAGCGTAACGCTCGCGGGGAACGATCTGGATTTCGACAGCCTGGGCCGCCCCATCGATGCCGCCAATAGCCTGATCGCCAGCGCGCAAAGCTGGACCTTGAGCACCACGGGCGCCACCGCGACCGTCAGCGTGTCACCGTTGACCGGGTTTGTGACGGTAACGCCGTGATGTCGCAAAGCTGCCACCGTGTCCAACAGGGGTTTACGCTCATCGAGCTGGTCGCGGTGATCATCATCATCGCGGTTGCCTCCGCCCCCCTGTTCGGCCTGTTCAGCCAGGCCGGTCGCAGCCTGCTCGCCGACGAGACCATCCTGACGGCGACCCAGCTCGCGCAGGCACGCGCCGAACACCTCATGGCCGTGCGCCGCAACCGCGGCTATGCGGATGCGGAAGTCTCGGCGAACCTGACCGAAACCCTCACCGGTAACTATGCCGGCTACTCCCGCGTCACCACTATCGCTCCTTATATCGGTGCCGCCTGCCCGGGTGGCGCGGCCTGCAAGCAGGTCAGTGTGCGCGTTGACGAGAGCGGCCAGGCGCTCGCCGAAATCATTTTTGTGCTGGTGAACTACTGATGCGGCGGACGGAAGATAAAGGCTTCAGCCTCATCGAACTGGTGGCCACGCTGCTGGTGCTGGGCCTGATGACATCGTTTGCAGTGCCCTATCTCAGTAACGGCGCACGGGTCTACAACGATACGTCGGCCGCGCTGCAAACAGCAAGCAAACTGCGTTACGCCAGCGAACGTATGGCGCGGGAGTTGCGGGAAATCCGTAATGTGGGAGGCAATTTCGATATCGTCACGCCGGTGAACGTGCCCGGCAACAGCATTACCTTTATAAAGTCCGATGGCGTTCAGGTCAGCGTGAGCGATACGGCGCCCACCCTGTCGTTGGCCTACAATACCCTGGCCGGCAACGCAAACTTTCCGCTCACCGACGAACTCACCAGCGTCACATTCAACTATTACCAGGCCGACGGCGTTACTCAGGCGACCGGTATCGGTGACGTCGCCTATATCGAGTTCGAGCTGATACTCAACAACGGCAACAGCTACAGCCAGCGCTCGCGCGTTGCGTTGAGGAACCGGTTCTGATGCCGTTTGCCAGAGGCCAACGTGGCGCCGTCACCCTGATCGGGGCGCTGTTCATTGTCCTGGTCGTTGGGCTGATGGTGCAGATTATCAACCGCATGGCGAGCTCCGACATAACCGACACAGCGGCCCACAACGATGCCGTTGACGCGCTTTTTGTTGCCGAAAGCGGTATCGAGTTCGCATCCTTCAGTTACGCCAGCGGTACGACGGCCTGTGCGGACCTGCAGCTGATCAACAAGACGGCGGCCGGCCGGGGCTACTTCGATGTGACAGCCGCCGGCCTGGTTGGTGCGGATTGCCGGATCGTTGTCCAGGGCAGCGTCAGCTCGACAGGCGCGACCTCGCCCGATGCAGCGCTGCGAACGATATCGGCGGATTTACGCCTCGCCGCCAGTGGAGGCTGGGCAGTTGGTGACAACGGCGCCATGCTGCAATGGGATGGCGCAAGCTGGTCGGCGGTTGCCTCGAATACCACAGAGGATCTGCACAGCGTAGACTGCGTAGCCGCTAATGACTGCTGGGCTACGGGAAATAACGGGGCTACTATTCACTGGGACGGGACCAGCTGGTCGCCGGTAACATCGGGTACCAACGCGGTATTGCTGGGTGTCAGCTGCCAACCATTTACAGCGACACATTGCTACGCAAACGGAGTAACGCTGTTATTTGGATTTTTCCCGATCCCCTATTCGACGCACTGGAATGGCAGCGGCTGGGTCAACGCTGGAGGAGCAGGGTTTTTCGATTACTACACTGATGTATCCTGCCCGTCGGCGACGTGCTTCAGTGTGCTGGATGGCGGCTCGGTGCAGGCATCGTCACCGTCGTGGGGCACGGTTTTCAATGGCGCCACCGGACTGAACGGCATTGATTGCGCCGCGGTCGACGAATGCTGGGCTGTCGGTGATCTTAGTGGCAACAGCTATTATTTCGTCCGCTATTCCGGCGGGGGCTGGTCGTCTGTAAACGTGGGAGCCCCGAACAATGCGCGCAGCAATCTCAACGCGGTGTCGTGTTCGGCGATCGATGACTGCTGGGCGGCCGGAGACGAGGGTAGTGGCCGCTATGTTCTCGTTCAGTGGGATGGCGCCTCGTGGGCACCGCGCCCGTTCCAGAACGGCCAGCACCGGGCGAACCTCAACGGCATTCACTGTAGCTCGGGAAGCGATTGCTGGGCAGTCGGTGACCAGCAGAATGGATGGAATCTGATTCACTATGACGGCACGGGCTGGAGTTATATCGGCTCGGCCGCGGCGACCCCGCAGAATCTGAATGACGTCTATCTCTCGGGCGCGGGCGCCGCCGGCGTGTCGCTGGTACGCTGGCAGGAACTCATCAACAATTGACAGCGCTCACGACTTGGGCGACGCTTGCTGTCACACTGGCATAAAGGAACTCGGGTGTTTCTTTTCAAGACAAAGTCACATGACGACCGGCTGTGTGCTCTGGTCAGGGAAGATGACGGTGTCGCGGTCGCCTGCATCAACCATCAAAACGCCCATACGCCCGTACTGGAGTACTGCGCATTCCATTGGCTGGCGCCCGGTCAGGAACGCGCAAACCTGCTCGGCAAGATCGTTGCCGAGCAGCGTTTGAGCAAGGTTCCCTGTTCCACATTGCTCGCAGCGGGCGAGTACCAGTTGTTGATGGTGGAAGCTCCCGAGGTCCCTCCCGCCGAGCTCAAGGCCGCCATTCGCTGGCGCGTGCGGGACCTGATCGACTTCCATATCGACGACGCGGTGCTGGATGTGTTCGATGTACCACCCACCGGCGCGCGCGGCATGCAGGAAAACCTGTATGTGGTCGTATCGCGTGCGGGGGTGGTGAAGGAGCACGCCGAATCGCTGCAGACCGCGGGTGCTGAACTCAAGATCATCGATATTCCCGAGCTGGCGCTGCGCAATATCGCTGGGCGACTGGATCAGGACGGCAGTGGTGAAGCCATGCTGTATTTCGGCGCGGACCAGGGACTCATTACACTGACGCGGGACGCCACGCTGTTTCTGGCGCGCAGTATGGACATAGGCTATGACCAGCTGCAAAGTGAACCGGATCTTGTCGACCGCCTGGCGCTGGAGTTGCAACGGTCGATGGACTATTACGACCGGCATTTCCAGCAGGCGCCCGTTACCCGCATAACCCTGTGTCCTGCGCCGGCAGCCATGCCGGAGTTTGCCGAACAACTCGCACAGCAGACCGGTATCGCGGTGCGCGAACTGCAGCTGGACGACCTGTTCGACTCTCCCGTCACTGTAGACCGCGAGCAGTTTGCGCGTTGCCTGCTGCCCATAGGGGCCGCGCTGCGCACAGAACCCGCCCGACTCTAGGCAAGCTGTCGGGACGACCGTGCTGGCCTGCTCCGGCTCAGCTGGCAGGGTCCATGTCCAGTTCCTTGATCTTGCGTGTCAGGGTATTGCGGCCCCAGCCCAGCAGGCGCGCTGCGTCCTGGCGGCGTCCCCCCGTTCGGGCCAGAGCCGATGCAATCATGACGCGCTCAAACGTGGGCAGCGCATCATCGAGCAGTGCCTGGCGGCCGTCCGCCAACTGGCGATCGGCCCAGCTTTTCAGCGCGGCTTCCCAGCCCTGTCCGCTCGGCGCCTCGCCGCTGGCCGGTTGACGCAGTTCGGCGGGCAGATCGTCGGTGCGTATTTCCTGCCCCGAAGCCATCACGGTCAGCCAGCGGCAGAGATTTTCCATCTGGCGCACATTGCCTGGCCAGTCGAGCTGCCGGAGATAGGCTTCGGTATCCGGTAACAGCGTCTTTGGATCGACGTTCAGCTCGCGCGCGGCACGTTGGAGAAAGTGACGCATCAGCAGGCCGATATCCTCGCGGCGCTCACGCAATGAAGGCAAATGTACGCGGATGACATTCAGCCTGTGGAACAGGTCCTCTCGGAAGCTGCCCTGTTTAACACGCTGTTCGAGGTTCTGGTGCGTGGCGGCAATGATGCGCACATTGACCTTGATGGGCGTGTGACCGCCGACGCGGTAAAACTCGCCGTCCGAAAGTACGCGCAACAGGCGGGTTTGCATCTCCGCCGGCATATCGCCGATTTCGTCCAGGAAAAGCGTGCCCCCGTCGGATTGCTCGAAACGTCCCACCCGCTGGGTTTGCGCACCCGTGAATGCGCCACGCTCATGACCGAATAACTCCGATTCCAGCAGGTCGCGCGGTATCGCCGCCATATTCAGGGCGACGAACGGCTTGTCGGCGCGCGGGCTGTGCCGGTGTAGCGCGCGCGCCACCAGTTCCTTGCCCGTACCGGACTCGCCGTTGATCAGCACGGTGATGTTGGAACGGGACAAGCGGCCGATGGCGCGGAAAACCTCCTGCATGGCCGGGGCTTCACCTATAATTTCCGGCACCTCTTCACTGACTGCGACCTGGCCGCCGTCCTTGTTGCTGCGGCTGTGATCGACGGCGCGACGCGTCAGTTCCACGGCCTCTTCCACGTCGAACGGTTTGGGAAGATATTCGAACGCGCCACCCTGGTAGGCGGTAACCGCGCTGTCGAGGTCGGAGTGTGCGGTGATAACAATAACCGGTAACTCCGGGTAACGCTGTTGTATCTTGCCAAGCAGTTCGAAGCCGTCCATGCCGGGCATGCGCACATCAGTGATCAGCGCATCCGGCTGCCCCCGCTCGAGCGTTTCCAGAATACCACTCGCGGAGGCAAAACTCTTGACGTCCATATGTGCTTTTTCAAGGGCCTTTTCCAGCACCCAGCGAATGGACTGGTCGTCATCAATAACCCAGACGCTTTCAGCTTGCGTCATTCGCAACCTCCAAAGGTAAAAAGATAGTGAATATCGTGTTTCCCGGTTTGCTGGTGAACTCGATAATGCCCGCGTGCTGGTTGATCAGCGATTGCGCGATCGACAAGCCGAGTCCGGTGCCATCAGCGCGCCCGGTGACCATGGGATAAAAAATCTTGCTTTGTATATCCGGGGGGATACCCGGTCCGTCATCGATAATGTCGATGCGTATGGCCAGCTTGTACCGCGTCGGCCCGATAGTGAACTGGCGCTGGATTCGGCTGCGCAAGGTAATCGTTGTCGCGCCCGCCTGTGCAGCGTTACGCACCAGGTTGAGCAAGGCCTGTACAAGCAGCTCCGCATCGGCCTTCAGCTCCGGAATACTCGGGTCGAACTCGCGCCTCAGGACAAGGTTGGGGTAATTTTCGGCGTCGACGAGACTGCGCACGTGTTCGAGGACCTGGTGAATATTTATCTCGCGGTTGTCCGGCACGTTGTTCGGCCCCAGCATGCGGTCGACCAGGTTTCTCAGGCGGTCGGCTTCGCCAATGATCACCTGCGTATATTCCTTTAGCCCGGGTTGTTGCAGTTCGCTTTCCAGCAGCTGGGCGGCGCCACGCAGCCCCCCCAGCGGGTTCTTGATTTCGTGCGCCATGCCGCGCATCAGGTCGCGCGCTGCACGCTGCTGTACCAGCAGGTGCTCTTCGTGTGCGATGCGCAGGTGCCGGTCAACCTGTACGATTTCCAACAGCAAGTCCCCTTTGCCGAACGGTGTAACCGTGCAATCGACCGTCATGCGTTGACCGTAGGCGGTATGTAGTTCCAGCTCCCGCTCGGTAAATGGCTCATTGGCGTGCAAGGAGGCACGCAGCCGGTCGATAAGCAAGGCGTCTGCCTGCATCACCTGCGGCCAGTATTGCCCGTGTACCTGCCTGCGACTGACTTCAAACAGATTCTCGGCAGCCGGGTTCAGGTAGGTCAGGTGCAACGACTCGTTCAACAGGATGACCGCCGTGTTAAGCGCCTCCAGCAGCTGATCGGTGCGTACCTCGAATGCATCTTTGGACAATGACATGTTCAAGCGAGTGCAAAAACCAAACCAGTTTCCGTGTTTGCCGTCCAGGGCCATGCGGCCGGGGGGAGGGTTGTTATAAGATACTGAATAATAATTATTAATACGCCTACTCTAGGGCATGCACTAAAATTATAGCTACCTGGCAATGATCCAATAAGGTGCGGATGCACCGTCGAATACGATCTACGCACTATTCTAGTGCATAGAACGTGAAAGAATCAGGGAAATTGTTTAGCGGTTACCCAGCGGGGTAGGCTTGCCGGGCCCGCGGGGGAAATTCACCGACTGGCGGTGCAGGTAGAAACGTACGCCTTCGCTGCGCTTGAGCTCATTGCCCGAAGCGTCGACTACGGCAGCTTCCACCGTATGCGTACCGCGAGGCACGTTGCTGAAACTGGTTTTGTCCGACGTCGTCGGAGCGCCTTGCGGCTGCCCGTCGAGGAAATACTGCAGGCGGTCTCCGGCCTCTTTGTCGAGTTTGGGCTTGATGCTGACCTGCACCTTCACATCGCCGGTGTTGTCGCGCAAGGTTTCGTCCGGTGCCGGTTTGGCGACGGCAAGCTGTTCATAAGCCGCGGCTTGCGCGCCCGCCTGCTCAGCAGACTGTGAGGTTTGTGGGGCATAGACCGGAGGAGGCGGAACGGTGGACAGGGGCGGCAGCTTTACCGGCTCGCCGTTGCCGGCGGGGTCATCCGTGTAGACCACGGTGCCGTGCTCGTCCACCGTCTTGTAGACAGCAGCACTGGCGCCGCCACAGGCCAACAGGCAACTTGCCACTATCGCGATGAGCTTGTCTGTTGTCATGAGGCTGTCCTGCGTGTGTTTTTGACTAGCGATTACCTTACTGGCTGCGTGGAGCGCACGCAACAAAAAACGCCCCCGTTCGGGGGCGTTTTTTGTACCGCCTGTCGGACCGACTAGAGGCTGTAGTACATGTCGAACTCCAGCGGGTGGGTGCTCATGCGCAGCTGGGTCACCTCGTCCATTTTCAGAGCGATGTAGGCGTCGATCATGTCGTCGCTGAATACGCCACCGGCGGTCAGGAACTTGCGGTCCTTGTCGAGGGCGGCAAGGGCCTGGTCGAACGCATAGCAAACCTGCGGAATCTTGGCTTCCTCTTCCGCTGGTAGATCGTACAAATCCTTGTCCATGGCATCTCCAGGGTGAATCTTGTTCTGGATACCATCGATGCCGGCCATCAGCATCGCCGAGAAAGCCAGGTAAGGGTTAGCGGTTGAATCCGGAAAGCGCACCTCAATGCGACGCCCTTTGGGATTTGCCACATACGGGATACGGATCGACGCCGAACGATTGCGGGCCGAGTAGGCCAGCATGACCGGCGCTTCGAAACCCGGCACCAGGCGCTTGTAGGAATTGGTCGATGCGTTGGTAAAAGCATTCAGGGCACGCGCATGTTTAATGATGCCGCCGATGTAGTACAACGCGATATCGGACAGCCCGCCGTACTTCTTGCCGGTGAAAAGGTTCTGGCCGCCCTTGGCCAGCGACTGGTGCACATGCATGCCGTTGCCGTTGTCGCCCACCAGCGGCTTGGGCATGAAAGTCGCTGTCTTGCCGTAGCTGTGGGCCACGTTCCAGATCACGTATTTCAGAATCTGCACTTCGTCTGCCTTGCGAATCAGCGTGTTGAAAGCGACACCGATTTCGCACTGACCGGCGGTAGCGACCTCGTGGTGGTGCACCTCGGTCGGAACACCCATTTCGTCCAGCGCCAGACACATGGCGGAACGCATGTCATGCAGGGAGTCGACCGGCGGCACCGGGAAGTAACCGCCCTTGATACCCGGACGATGACCGATGTTGCCGTCTTCATAAACGCGCTCGGCGTTCCAGGAAGCTTCTTCTGAATCCACCTTATAGAAGGCACCGCTCATATCGGCGCCCCAGCGGACATCATCAAGTACGAAGAATTCGTTCTCCGGGCCGAAGTATGCGGTATCGGCAATCTTGGTGGACTTAAGGTAGGCCTCGGCGCGCCGAGCCAGCGAACGCGGGTCGCGCTCGTAGCCTTTCATCGTCGCAGGTTCGAGAATATCGCAGCGCAGGTTCACGGTCGGTTCGTCGGAGAACGGGTCCAGAACCGCGCTGTCGGTATCCGGCATCAGGACCATGTCGGACTCGTTGATGCCCTTCCAGCCGGCGATGCTGGAACCGTCGAACATTTTGCCGTCCTTGTAGAACCCTGCGTTGATTTCAGCTGCGGGGAGGGTCACGTGCTGTTCCTTGCCCCGAGTATCTGTGAAACGCAGGTCAACGAACTTCACGCCGTTGTCCTTCATCAGTTTATTTACCTTGGCTGCGGTCATGTACCTTCCTCCGAAATAGACTTGATTGATTGAGACTGGATTCCGACACGGTGCTGTCAACGCGAACCGGACACTTCAGAATTGTTCCCTCAAAGAGCACGAATTATGCCACGGGAAAAAATGCTTGCAACACGTGTACTTGTGTCACCACACCCGCCTCGTGGCGGCGCAGCGACGCCTCAAAACAGTGCGCTGGTCAGTCATGGCGCCCTACTTTGGAGCATCTAAACATGGAAGCTGACCCGCACCGTGCTCACACCGGGCAGCTTTTTCGCGGCCACCTCGATGGTGCGGACGAACACCCCGGCGTCCGCGTGGGCGTCCAACACCGAAAGCGGCAAGTACACATCGACGTGCAGCTTGCCACTCAGGTAATGCAGAGTGACTTTGTCCGCATCGATGTCGGTGATGCCGGCATCCGCCCATTGTTTTGCCAGCTTTTCGACGACGTCACTGCGCAATGGCAACTGGTTGCAGGGCGACTCCTGTTCATCGTCCTCCGGGTCGATATGTACCGTGACATCGGTCACTTCGTCGACCTTGTCCAACAGCTGCCGGCGCACGGTATCGCCGATCTGGTGGCCCTCGGATACGCTGATGCGCGGATCGACCTGAAGGTGCAGATCCACCAGTGCATCACTGCCGCTGCGTCGCGAACGCAGCATATGCAGGGCGCGCACACCGTCGACGTGAAACACTTCCTTGCGAATCGCGTCGGTGACCTCCGGGTCCAGCGCGGTGTCGATCAACTCCTTGGTGCTGTCGCGCACCAGGTCGAACCCGATCTTCGCTATCATCACGGCGACCGTAATCGCCGCCACGGCGTCGAGATAGGCATGCCCCATCATTGCCCCGCCAATACCAATGACAACGACGATCGAGGATATGGCGTCACTGCGACTGTGCCAGGCATTGGCCATCAGCATGTTGGAGCGCAGACGCCTGGCGGCGTTGCGGGTGTACTGGTAAATCGCTTCCTTGGAGATAACCGAAACGATGGCCACCGCGAGCGCGCTCAGGCCGGGATTGAGCAACAACTCCGGTTCGTTCATGCGTCGCACGGCATCGGAGCCGATACCGAAAGCGACGAGAATGAGTGCGATCCCGAGCCCGACAGTCGCCAGCGTTTCAATACGCCCGTGACCATAGGGATGGTCTTCGTCCGCCTCGCGGTGCGAGTGCTTGGCGGCGTAAAGCACGATAAGATCGGTGGCGAGATCCGATAATGAATGCAGACCGTCGGCGACCAGCGCCTGCGAGTGCGCCGCCCAGCCGACCAGGATCTTGGCGATACCAAGCAGCAGATCAATGGCCGAACCGATCAGCGTGACTTTGCGAACTTCCCTATAACGCGGACTCGCCAGCGTTTCGTCAGCAACAGTACTCATGCCGGATATTATGCGTCGCAGACGCGGATTCGAATAGTGATTTCGTCGTCGCGCTGCACGATGTCGAGCACTTCATGGCCGTTGACGCGACACCATGCGGGAATATCGTGAATAGCGCCGGGGTCTGTGCAGCACACCGCCAGTGTTTCACCGACATGCATGAGCTCGACTTTCTGCTGCGTTCGAATCACCGGCATTGGACACAGCATCCGACGCGCGTCCAGCTGCGCCTCGCTCACAGATACCAGTCCTTCGGAATCCGATCGCCGGGCATCGGCTTGACCTTGCGGGTAAGAGTCGCGCCGTCCGGCCGGTGGATTTCCACGTCAACGCAACCGGCATCCCGACCCTGGCTGAAACGCGCCGTAATCTGTGCCGCAAGGTCCAGGTCTTCGTCGCCCGCTTCACCGTCGATCAACACCAGGGGACCGTTGTGACTGGTGGTAAACAGGTGGGTGAACTGTTGGCGGTAGCCTTCGAGAAACCTGTTCTCACCATCCTCGCGCCCGATGATCATCTTGAAGTGCGGCCGCGGACGCAGATGCCGGCCAACTTTGAGCAGCATGATGTCGTCGAGTTCGTAACGTCGGTCGCCGCGCGCCTGCCAAAGGTCAGCGAGCTTGTGCGAATACTGCCGATCGGTCAGGAAACAACAACCGCCGGCCGGCTGCGCGTAGTCTTCAAATCCGAACTGCCGGGCAAGCGCCATTTGCGGTTTGCGTGATCGGCCTTCGAAAGCGAAAAGCCGGTTGCGGTCCACCCAGCCTTCGCGTTCCGGGCGTGTTTCCGGCAGGTTTTGCGCACACAGCGGCCGCAGCAACAAATCGTCGGCGCCCGATTCGTGCGCCACCACCGGCATGGTGGCTTTGCGCTGCGATTTCGGGCGCTGGCCGACCACTTCGCCGGTAACAATGAAATCAAAGCCCCGCTTGTCGATCCACTCACGAGCCTTCTGGACCATGAAAATCTTGCAATCCAGGCAAGGATTCAGGTTGGCGCCGTAGCCGTGTTTGGGATTGATAACGACGTCTTTGTACTCGTCAATGATATCGACAATATGCAGCTTGACACCGAGCTGCTCGGCGACCCAGAGCGCGTTGTTGCGTTTGGGCCTGGCGCGGTCTTTCTGGCGAATGGCGTGCGTATGGCCCTCGACACAAAAACCGGTGTAGAAATTGATGCCCTCGACATGGATACCCTGGTCCTGGATCACTTTTGCGGCAAGCAGAGAATCCAGGCCCCCGGAAATCAGGGCTACGGCTTTACGCGGTTCAGTCATACCAGGCGTCGGTTCAGCGTTGAGTCACGGCAACATATTGTAACCCAGGCCGTTCCGGGCGTTAGCCCGATAATCCCGCGAGCTTGTCCGGACATCGGACGCCGCGCGGTGTTCGGCCCCGGTACTGGCCGAGCGCGTACCGGCGCCAGGGAGGCGGATGCTCAGTGTTTACGGCGACTGGTCCCGCTCACCGGTATAGCGCTGCTGGTCTCTCCGAGCGTCTGGTATGCCATACGGCTACCGGTATCCGCCCACAACTCGGCGGCGGCCAGCGGCCCCAGCGCCGGCTCACCGGACAGGCCACGCATAGCCTGCAAAACGTCCATTACCGGCACGAATGCCTCGGACAGCTGGGCGTAAAGCCGATCGCTCTCCCCGTCGACGAGCATTGCCAGCTGCCGATAGGCGCTGCGCCCGAGGCGCACAAAATAGCTCACCCGCACCAGACGTCGTTCGGCTAACTTTGGGAAAAATCCGGAAAAGAGCAGGCATTTATCGCCAACGTCTCGTAACATGTCAGGTTTCTGGCTGCCCTCCCCTTGTGCGTCCAGAAACTCGAGGGCCATTGCCCTGGCCACCAGGTCCGGACGCCCGGTAAACCTCATCAGCATGAAAACGAGGTAGGATTCAAGTGTTTCGGTGAGCGTGTGCTGACAGGCCTGCTGCGCTTCAGCAACCAGGGCGTGCCATTGCGCAGTGTCCGTGGGTTGCAGTACCAGTGACTTCATAGACCACCTCGGTTTCCATTCCCTCATTTCGTGTATCGACCAGTAAAGAATAGTCCTTGAAAAGTTAGACCCGTAGCGGGTCGTCAAATTATCCCCACCGCCCTACATCCGACCGCCTCTGCAGGCTATACTGCGCGCCTTTAACCACTTCAGACTGCCAAACTGAGCCGTTTTGACCGCCACAGACAAAAATAACGCCCGCACTTTCCAGGGTTTAATACTTGCGCTGCAGGATTACTGGTCCCGCCAGGGCTGCGTGCTGCTGCAACCCTACGACATGGAGGTGGGCGCCGGGACCTTCCACCCGGCCACCTTCCTGCGCGCCATCGGACCGGAGCCCTGGCGTACCGCCTACGTTCAACCGTCGCGCCGCCCCACCGATGGCCGCTACGGTGAAAACCCGAACCGGCTGCAGCACTACTACCAGTACCAGGTGCTGCTCAAACCCAGCCCGGACAACATTCAGGATCTTTACCTGGACTCCCTGAAGGAGCTGGGGATCGACCCGCTGGTGCATGACATCCGCTTTGTCGAGGATAACTGGGAGTCGCCGACACTGGGCGCCTGGGGCCTGGGCTGGGAAGTCTGGCTCAACGGTATGGAGGTTACCCAGTTTACCTACTTTCAGCAGGTGGGCGGCCTGGACTGCAAACCGGTCAGCGGCGAAATCACTTACGGCCTGGAGCGCATTGCCATGTACCTGCAAGGTGTCGAGAGCGTGTTCGACCTGGTGTGGACGCAGGGCCCTCAAGGCAAGGTGTTATACGGCGACGTGTTCCATCAGAACGAAGTGGAGATGTCGACCTACAATTTCGAACACGCCGACGTCGACGAGCTGTTTCACTGGTTCGATGTGTGTGAACGCGACAGCCAGAAGCTGATCGAGGCCGGGCTGCCATTGCCCGCTTATGAGCTGATGCTCAAGGCGTCGCACACCTTCAACCTGCTCGATGCGCGCAGCGCCATTTCCGTGACGGAACGCCAGCGCTTCATTCTGCGCGTTCGTGCGCTGGCGCGGGCGGTCGCCCAAGCCTATTACGAGCGGCGCGAATTGTTGGGCTTCCCAATGTTGCAAGCCGGAGCGCCGGCATGAGCGAACGGCGCGACCTGTTGATCGAGATCGGCACCGAGGAGCTGCCGCCCAAGGCACTGCGCCGCCTGTCGCTGGCATTTGCCGATGCCATGAACAAAGAGTTGGCGGCAACCGGCCTGCGACCGGAGAAAACGCTTGTCTATGCGGCACCACGGCGGCTGGCCCTGTTGATCAAGGCACTGCCGGTAAGCCAGGCCGACCGGGAAAGTGTCCGCCGGGGCCCCGCGCTAACCGCGGCGTTCGACGACGATGGCTGCCCAACACAAGCGGCCATCGGTTTTGCCGGCTCCTGCAGCGTCGACGTCGAAGCGCTGGATCGGCTGGAGACTGCAAAGGGCAGCTGGTTGTCTTACCGGGTAGTGGAAAAAGGTCAGGCCACCGCTGCACTGGTTCCGGGCCTGCTGGTCAAGTCACTTGCGGCACTGCCCATACCCAAGCGGATGCGCTGGGGTGATCGTGACGATGAATTCGTGCGCCCGATACACTGGGTGGTATTGCTGTTCGGCGATGAGGTCATCGACGCGCACATACTCGGTGTGAAGACCGGCAGAAACACACACGGGCATCGCTTTCATCATCCACAGGGCATGTATCTCGCCGAACCCGAGGCCTACCTGCCGCTGCTCGAGACCGAAGGCCACGTGCTGCCCGACTATGCCGCGCGGCGCGAGGCGGTACGCGCGCAGGTGGTAGAACAGGCAAACCTGCTTGGCGGTGAGGCACTGATCGACGACGATCTGCTCGACGAAGTAACGGCCCTGGTGGAGTGGCCGGTAGCCATCTCCGGGCAGTTCGATACAGACTTTCTTCAGGTTCCCTCCGAAGCGCTGATCTCCAGCATGCAGGACCACCAGAAGTATTTCCCGGTCGTCGATAACAATGGCAAGCTGCTGGCGCATTTTATTACCGTGGCCAACCTTGCGAGCCGGGATCCCGCACAGATCAAGGCCGGCAACGAACGGGTCATACGACCACGTCTGGCCGATGCCGCTTTCTTCTGGCGGCAGGACCGCAAGCAAACGCTGGCGGCGCGTGCCGACAAACTGCGCAGCATGGTATTCCAGAAAAGACTCGGCACGCTGTTTGACAAGCAGGAGCGGGTTGCGGCACTCGCGGGGCGCATCGCTGCAACCATCGGCGCCGATACGGCGCATGCCGAACGCGCCGCGCGGCTCAGCAAGTGCGACCTGCTCACCAGCATGGTGTATGAGTTCCCGGAACTGCAGGGCATCATGGGACGCTACTATGCATTGCACGACGGTGAGCCCGCAGCGGTGGCGGACGCAATTCAACAGCACTACCTGCCACGTTTTGCGGGCGATGATCTGCCCGCCGCCGGCGTGGCCCAGGCCGTCGCGCTCGCGGATCGACTCGACAGCCTGGTCGGTATTTTCGCCATCGGCCAGCAACCCACTGGTGACAAAGATCCGTTTGCGCTGCGCCGTGCGGCACTGGGCGTGATCCGTATCTGTATCGAAAAAGGGCTGGACCTTGATCTCGACGAACTGCTGAAAGCCGCGGCCACTGCATTCGCGGACGAGCTTGATGCCAGCCCCGCGGTTGCCGAGGTATTTGCGTATGTCATGGACCGACTGCGCGGTTACTACCAGGAGCAGGGTGTGGAAGTCGATCTGGTGGACGCAGTACTTGCGACACATCCCTTGCGGCTGCTTGATATAGACCGGCGCATACAGGCATGCCGCAGCTTCAGGTTGCTACCGCAGGCGCAGAGTCTGGCGGCGGCCAACAAGCGTATCAGCAACATCCTCAAAAAAACCGGACAGACTATTCCCGACAGCGTCGAGGCGTCACGCCTGACGGAAGATGCCGAGAAGCAACTGGCGGACGCGCTCACGGAAATGCATCACGCGGTGGTGCCTATGCTGGACGCCGGCGATTACACCCCGGCGCTGACCCGGCTGGCCGGTCTGCGCAACAGCGTCGATGCGTTCTTTGACCAGGTAATGGTTATGGTGGACGACGAGGCGCTGCGCACCAATCGACTGGCGCTGTTGAAAAGCCTGCGTGATTTGTTTCTGCGGGTGGCCGATCTGTCCCGACTGCAAAGCTGAGGAGTGTCATGAACGAGCGTGATTCCTACCAGGCCATGCTGGCCGCTGTACAGGCGTTTCACGACAAGCACGATTTCAGGAACACCGGCGGTGAAGAGCTGACCTACCGCGTGGCATTGATGGCCGAGGAACTCGGCGAGATCTCTTCCTGTGTTACCAAGGGAAAGGATACCGCCATGCTGTCAGAAGAGGTCGCTGACCTGTTCATACTGATCGTGGGGACCGCAATCGCAGCGGACTTTGACTTGCGCGAAGCCTTCTGGAAGAAAATGGACAAATTGATGCAGCGCGAATCACGCATGGTAGGCGGTCGCATTCGTGTTTCGGAGTTCCGCGACATGGGCAACGAGTAGAGACGGCCTTGACCAAAACTGTGCAGCAACCGTCGCTCGCCGTGCTCTATGTGCGATCGTTTCTGTTCTGGGCGGGGTTTGCCTTGCTGATCGGTGTTTTTGCCCTGCTGTTGTTATTGAGTTTTCCGTTCCCCCTTGAAAAACGCTTCCTGCTTACACGTGCCTGGTCGGGAATGACTATCGGCTGGTTGCGCATCATCTGCAAACTCAGCTACGAAGTCCAAGGCGTTGAAAACATCGGTGCGCAGCCAGGCATCGTATTTGCGAAACATCAATCGACCTGGGAAACGCTCACGCTGAACTTCTGGTTCACGCCGCAATCATGGGTGGTAAAGCGCGAGCTATTGTGGGCGCCGATTTTCGGCTGGGGCATGTACATGATGAATCCCATTGCCCTGGACCGCGGCGCCGGTAAGAGAGCCATTGAACAACTGGTGGAACAGGGCCGCGAACGCCTGGAGAAAGGCCGCTGGATTATTATTTTTCCCGAGGGCACGCGCATCGCACCCGGTAAAAAAGGCCGCTACCGCATCGGTGGCGCCATACTCGCCGAGCGCACCGGCTATGCGGTAACGCCGGTGGCGCACAATGCCGGTGAATTCTGGCCACGCCGCCAGTTCATCAAAAAACCCGGGGTCATCCAGGTACGTATCGGCCCGCGTATCGAAAGCAAAAACAAAACGGCGCAACAGATACTGTCCGAGGCCGAACGCTGGATAGAATCGGAGATGGCCAACATCACCACGCTGCAACAGCACGACTACGGAAAAAATCCGGTTACCTGATACCGGGCACGTTCTGTTCTAGACGTCCAGGTTGGCCACCGACAGCGCGTTAAGCTCGATAAAGTCGCGGCGCGGCTCTACCTGGTCACCCATCAGCGTGGTAAAGATTTGATCTGCAGCCACGGCGTCTTCGATTCTTACCTGCAGCATCCGGCGCGTGTCTGGATTCATGGTGGTCTCCCAGAGTTGCTCCGGGTTCATTTCGCCCAGACCCTTGTAGCGCTGTATGTGCTGACCGCGCTTGGCTTCTTCCATTAACCAGTCCACAGCCTGTTTGAAGCTGGCTACCGGCTGTTGTTTCTCGCCGCGTTCCACGTACGCATCGTCACTCAGCAGACCGTCGAGCTGCTGCCCCAGGGCAACCATGCGGCCGTATTCCGCGCCGGCGAAAAACTCGCTGGGGATGGATTGCTCGCTGGAGAGAATGCCATGGGTGAGTTTGCGCGCATGGATCACGAAACCCTCGGCCTCCGGAGCAACACGGAGTTCGAAACGTTCGCCCGCCTTGATCTGCGCGTTGATGCGCTGCTCGAGTTCGCTGCACCAGCCCTCTACTTTCGGAATGTCGTGCAGATCCCCTTCCGACAATGCCGGCATGTAGAGAATCTTTTCCAGTACCGCGAAATTATACCGGCGCGCCAGGCGTTGCAGCGACGCCATGGCGACAATGTACTGCCGTGCCAGCGATTCGAGACCCGGGCCGGTGAGCGCCGGCGCCCCGGCGTTCACGAACAGGCTGGCCTTATCCAGTGCGGCCTGCAGGAGGTAGTCCTGCAGCGCGATATCGTCCTTAACATATTGTTCTTGCTTTCCTTTTTTTGTCTTGTACAGCGGTGGCTGGGCGATATACACGTAGCCCTTTTCGATCAGCTCGCGCATCTGCCGGTAGAAGAACGTCAGTAAAAGGGTGCGGATGTGCGACCCGTCGACGTCGGCGTCGGTCATGATGATGATACGGTGGTAGCGCAGTTTTTCGATGTTGAATTCATCGCGGCCGATACCGCAGCCCAGTGCTGTGATCAACGTGCCCACCTCCGCCGACGCCAGCATCTTGTCGAAACGGGCTTTCTCGACATTGAGGATTTTTCCCTTCAACGGCAGGATGGCCTGGGACTTGCGGTCACGGCCTTGTTTGGCGGAACCGCCCGCGGAGTCACCCTCCACCAGGTACAGTTCGCTCAGGGCCGGATCACGCTCCTGGCAGTCGGCGAGCTTGCCGGGCAGACCGGCGATGTCCAGGGCACCCTTGCGGCGGGTCATTTCGCGCGCCCGGCGAGCCGCTTCGCGCGCCATGGCGGCTTCCGCGATTTTTGCGATGATGGATTTAGAATCTGTTGGATTTTCAAGAAGATAACTATCAAGTCGTTCGGCAACCGTGGACTCTACGATGCCCTTTACCTCCGATGAGACCAGTTTGTCCTTGGTCTGCGAGGAAAACTTCGGATCGGGCACCTTGACAGACAGGACAGCGGTCAGACCTTCGCGCATATCGTCGCCGGTGGCGTTGACCTTGTTCTTCTTGCTCGCCTGCTGATCCATGTACTGGTTCAGCGTACGCGTCAGCGCAGCGCGGAACCCGGCCAGGTGCGTGCCGCCGTCCAGCTGCGGTATGTTATTGGTAAAACAGAAAATATTTTCCTGGTAGGAATCGTTCCACTGCATGGCGACTTCGACGCCGACAGCGTCCTTCTCCCCGGAGAAATAGAACACGTTGGTGTGCAACGGGGTCTTGTTTTTGTTCAGGTGTTCTACGAAAGCGCGGATACCGCCCTGGTATTCGAAGATATCCTGTTTTTCGGTACGGTCGTCGGTGATCCGGATACGGACGCCGGAATTCAGGAATGACAGCTCCCTGAGCCGCTTCGCCAGGATATCGTAGTGGAACTCGGTGTCGGTGAAGATGGTCGTGCTGGGCTTGAATGTCACCTCGGTGCCCGTCTGGTCAGTGGCGCCGATGGGTTTCAGCGCCTCCTGCGGCTCGCCATTCACATACTCCTGGTAATACACGTGACCGTCGCGTTTTATGGTCAGCTTGAGGAATTCCGACAGGGCGTTCACCACGGAGATACCCACACCGTGCAGACCACCGGACACCTTGTACGAGTTATCGTCGAACTTACCGCCAGCGTGCAGCACAGTCATAATCACTTCCGCCGCCGACCGGCCCTCTTCCGGATGGATGTCCACCGGTATGCCACGGCCATCGTCAGTAATGGTGACGGAGTTGTCGCTGTGTAAGGTGACGGTGATTTCCGAACAATGCTGGGCCAGCGCTTCGTCGATCGAATTGTCCACGACCTCGAAAACCATGTGATGCAAGCCAGTACCGTCATCGGTATCCCCGATGTACATGCCCGGCCTTTTTCTGACTGCGTCGAGCCCCTTAAGTACCTTGATATTTGAGGAATCGTAGCTGGATTTGTCGCTCATAACATGGCTGCCCCTGATTAACCGGGCGAGTATACCACCTCTGACACCAGACCGTGTTTCACGTGAAACCAGCGGAGCTTCTCGATTCCCCAGTCGGATAACGGTGGCGCGTCGATCGCCGTCACAAAAACCTGGGCGTCGATCCGTGAAAGCAGCTGAAGCACGCTGCGTCGATTGGCAGTGTCCAGTTCAGAACCGAGATCGTCCATGAGAAACAGACTGGTCTTGCCGGTTTTCTGGTGTAAGAGACTCGCCTGGGCCAACTGCAGGGCCGCGACAAGCACCTTCTGCTGGCCGTGCGACACCTGGTCCGCCGCGGGTCTTTCGCCGATTTTGAGCGCCAGTTCAGCCCGGTGTGGCCCGGCACGGGTAAATCCGCTATCGATATCCTTGTCGATGCTTGCGTCGAGTGCTTCCCGGTAGGTAACCTCGGGATTCCAGCCTTTCCGGTAGTTGACGGTCACGGGCTGGGGCAATGTCGGGAAGCCTGAAACAACACCGGCGAAAATATGCTCGAACTGGTCCAGGTAGACACGCCTGGAATGATCGAGGGCATCTCCGGCCTCCGCCAAATCCGGATCCCAGGCCCGGACTTCACGACGGCTCGCGCTGGAGCGAAGCGCAGCGTTGCGCTGTCTCAGTAGTTTTCCGAAGCGCTTCCACAGCGCCATGTAGTCAGGTTTCACGTGAAACAAACCCCAGTCCAGAAACTGGCGGCGATACGCCGGTCCGTCCTCGATAAGGGCGTGGAGGTTGCCCCCCAACCAATGCACGGGGAAAAGCGCTGCAAGTTCAGACAAACGTTTCACCGGACGGGCATCGATGCGGCACTCGAAACGCCCATGTCGCCGGCGCATCCCTACCCGGGACCGTCGGCCGTCTTCCCCGATCATCTCCACAAACAACTCGAAACTGTCCTCGTCGTCCTGAATCAGCTTGTCGACGTGCGTCGTACGAAACGACCGGCCGCGTGCCAACACGAACAGCGATTCAAGAACACTGGTTTTGCCCGCCGCGTTTTCCCCGACGAACAGATTGAGCTGTGGTGACAAATGGAGTTCGACCGGCCGGAGGTTGCGAAATCGCCGGATCGACATCGACTCTATGGGCATCGACACGTGACAGCCCGAAACCGGGCTGCTCGGAAAGGGCGGCCTAGAGCCGCATTGGCATGACCACGTAACGGTATTGTTCCGTACCTGGTTCACGCATCAGGCAGCTGCTGTTGGAATCGCTCAGAGTAATCTCGACATGGTCGCTGCGTACGCTCGAGAGCACGTCCAGCAGGTAAGTCACATTGAACCCGATTTCCAACCCAGCGCCCGTGTAATCTACTTCGAATTCCTCGTCCGCCTCTTCCTGCTCTGGATTATGTGCTTGAATTTTAACGATATTTTTTTCCAGATTCAAACGGATACCGCGGTATTTCTCATTCGAGAGAATCGAGGTGCGCGACAGCGCCTGGCGTAGCAGCTCCCGGTCGGCGAGCACCAGTTTGTCGCCACCCTTGGGCACCACGCGATCGTAGTCCGGAAAGCGGCCGTCGACCAGTTTGGAGGAGAAACGGATATCCGCGTTGCTGATGCCGATATGGTTACTGCCGACATCCACCTGCACCAGTGCGTCGTTGCTTTCCAGCAGACGCAGCAATTCCTGTATTCCCTTTCGCGGCACGATAACCTGGCGCGTTTCGCTGACCCTGATGTCTACCGGCATATCGCAAAGCGCCAGACGATGACCGTCCGTGGCAACGCCACGCAACAGACCGTTGGAAATCTCCAGCATCAGTCCGTTGAGGTAATAGCGTACGTCCTGTTGCGCCATAGAGAACTGCGTGCGTTCGATCAGTTCCTTGAGTCGGCTCTGCGGGATAGTAAAGCTGCAATCACCCTTGATGGTCTCGACCAGCGGAAAATCGGCCGCCGGCAACGTCGCCAGAGTGAAGCGACTTTTGCCCGAACGTATCTGCGCTTTCTGATCGTTGATGCTGAACTGGATCTTGGCGCCTTCCGGAAGCGCCTTGCAGATATCGACCAGCTTGCGCGCGGGCAGCGTTATGTCCCCGGGCTCATCGATTTCGATACCGACTCGCGACTGGATCTCCACTTCCAGATCCGTTGCAGTTATTACCAGCCCGTTATTGCCTGCGACCATCAGCAGATTGCCCAGTACCGGCAGTGTCTGACGGCGTTCCACAACACCAATGACCTGTTGAAGGGGTTTGAGCAAGGTTTCCCGGTCGACAGTGAATTTCATTTAAATATATATCCTTTATATAACCCTGATAGTTATAGTTAGGGGCGTATAGCGCGGTTGATAACACCGCAATTCAACTGCTAAATCAATAGCCGCGACAGAGTCCAACGGCTTGGTAACGACACCCGGAAACTGTGTGTTGCCTGTGGATAATATAGGAAAACTTCGGGCCGGCAAATTTATGCACCCTTTATCCACATCATGTCGTTAGCTTTCTGCACAGGTTACTGTAGTCCTCGGCAATGCGCAGATCCGACTCCTTCAATTCGCTCACCTTGCGGCAGGCATGCAGCACCGTGGTATGGTCACGCCCACCGAATGACTCGCCGATCTCGGGCAGACTGTGGCTGGTCAGTTCCTTTGCCAGCGCCATCGCTATCTGGCGGGGCCGGGTGATGGAACGCGTGCGGCGTGGCGACAACAGGTCGGCAACGCGGATCTTGTAATACTCCGCCACGGTTTTCTGTATGTTGTCCACCGATACCAGCTTGTCCTGCAGCGCCAGTAAATCGCGCAGGGCTTCCTTGGTAAAGGCCAGGTCGATCGTCCGCCCGGTGAAACGCGCGCTGGCCATGACGCGCCGCAACGCACCTTCGAGCTCGCGGATGTTTGAATTGATGCGTTTGGCGATGAAGAAGGCAACGTCACTGGGCAATTCGATATTCGCCTGCAGCGCCTTGTTGACCAGAATCGCAACCCGCGTCTCCAGTTCGGGTGGTTCTATGGCCACCGTAAGGCCCCAGCCGAAGCGCGATTTCAGACGTTCTTCCAGGCCGACGACTTCCTTGGGGTAGCGGTCGCACGTCAGGATCACCTGACTATGCCCCTCGAGCAGGGCATTGAAGGTATGGAAAAACTCTTCCTGGGAACGTTCCTTACCGGCAAAAAACTGAATATCGTCGATAAGCAGTGCGTCGACTGTGCGGTAATAGCGTTTGAATTCGTTAATCGCGTTGTGCTGCAGCGCCTTGACCATGTCCGCTACAAAGCGTTCGGAGTGCAGATACACTACCTGCGCAGTGGGCCGGTTGGCGACGATGGTATTGCCCACGGCGTGCATCAGGTGGGTCTTGCCCAGACCCACACCCCCGTAGATGAACAGCGGGTTGTAAGCGGTGCCGGGATTCTCGGCGATCTGCATCGAGGCGGCGCGCGCCAGTTGGTTGGATTTGCCCTCGACAAAACTGTCAAAGGTAAAACCGGGATTCAGATTGCCGCGCGGCAGGCCGCGTTTTTCCTGGCGGCGGTCGCCCCGCGGGGATCCGCCGGCTGCGGCTGCCGGCGCGTCTGTCGCCGGCTGGTTCGAGCCGACTTCGAGCAGTACCTGCAAACTGTCGTCACGACTCAGTTCACAGACAGACTGCTGGATACTGCCGATGTAGTGGTCTTTCACCCAGTCCAGCACAAAACGGTTGGGCGCCAGTAACTTAAGCGCGCTGCCGCTGTGGATGGCGTGGAGCGGGCGGATCCAGGTGTTGAATTGTTGTTCCGGCAACTCGTTTTCGAGCCGCACCAGACACTGTTGCCAGAGTGAGCCTTGCAAAGGTAATCCCCGTTCAGACAGCTGTTTCATCGCGTGGAGGGCTAACCAGTCTAGCGCGCTGCCGCCGGCTTATCCACAACTAAAGCGGCCCGGTTTGCTGGCCAAAGCGGTTGACAGCGCCTGGGTAAAACCAGTAATCTGCGCGGCCTGATCCGGCCCGCCCAAGCAGCGGGCCTTTAACTATTTCGGAACCGATTGCGCCATGAAGAGAACATTTCAACCCAGCAACCTGAAGCGCAAGCGCACCCACGGTTTTCGTGCCCGGATGCGCACCAAGGGCGGACGTCTCGTGATCAAGGCGCGTCGGGCCAAAGGGCGCGCCCGCCTGTCTGCCTGAGCAAGGTTATTCCAGCTGGTCGTGCCGGCGCGTTATCCCCGCGACCACCGCTTGCTCGGCGCAGCCCAGTATCAGCGGGTTTTCAAACAGTGCGAGCATAAGGCCAGTGACCGCCTGATCACAGTACTGGCAGCTGCCAACGGCCTGGATCACGCCCGCCTGGGCATGGTTGTCTCGATCAAAGCCGCCGGCAACGCCGTGAAACGCAACCGGGTCAAACGGTTGATCCGCGAAAGTTTTCGATTGCAGCAGGGGATGCTCGCCGGGGAAGACCTGGTGGTCCTGGTTCGTCCCGGCATCAGCATACGCAGCAATCAACAGATTAACCGCACACTCGATACCCACTGGCGTACAATTGCCGCGCATGCGCACACTGCTACTGCTATTGATTAGAGCTTATCGCCTGCTGGTAAGCCCCTGGCTCGGCAACCACTGCCGTTTTACGCCGACGTGCTCGGAATATGCCATCACGGCTATCGAACGCTTCGGTACGCTGCGAGGCAGCTGGCTGGCTTTACGCCGGCTCGGTTGCTGTCACCCCTGGCACGCCGGCGGGGTCGACCCGGTGCCGGAAAACCCCGCTCTACACCCGACAAAAAAACACTCACCCGAACACACCCATGGATAACCCACGCGTTTTACTGGCCATCGCCCTGTCGTTTCTCGTGCTGCTGCTGTGGCAGAGCTGGATGAAGGACTATGGTCCCCCCGAGCAACGCGCGCCGTCACCGGCCACTGCGCAAACAGATCAGGAACCGCCCCCGCAGGGTACTGTGCCCGAGGATTTGCCCGCCGCTCACGACGAACAGGCGCCGCAGGCAAGTCCTCCGGTGGCGTTGCAGTTACCTGCGGGCCGGAAGGTCGAAGTCGTTACCGACCTGTTCCGCGCGGTTATCGATACGCAGGGTGGCGATCTGCGCGAAGTCGATCTCCTCAAGTACCCGGTCACCCTGAAGCCCGACAGCCCGCCCTACCGCCTGATGGAAACCAGCGCCAAACAGCTGTTCATAGCGCAGAGCGGTTTGCGTGCCGGCAAAGGGCCGGAACCGACCCACCACGCCAGCTTCCTGGTCGACCGGCAGAAGTTTGAACTTTCGGCCGGCGGTGATGTGGTCGAGGTACCGCTGCGCTGGACCGACGGCAAAGGAATCGAGGTCACCAAGATCTACCGCTTTCACCGTGGCAGCTATGTCATTGATGTGGAGTTCCAGGTAAACAACGGCAGCGGTGCGGCCTGGAAAGTCCAGCCCTACTACCAGTTGCAACGCACGCCGCTGCAGAGCACCAGCAAGTTTATCCATACGTATACCGGCGGTGTGCTCTACAGCCCTGAAGAAAAATACCAGAAGATCAGCTTCGGCGACATGCAGGACAAGCCGCTCAACCGCGAGGTCACCGGTGGCTGGGCCGCCATGATCCAGCACTATTTCGTTGGCGCCTGGATACCCCCCGCCAAGCAGCCGGAGCGCTACTACAGCCGCGCGCTGCAGGATGAGCGCTATGTCATCGGTATGATCGGACCGGCAATGGATGTGGCACCCGGCAGCGAGCAGACCAGCGCCGCACGGCTGTTCGTCGGCCCCAAGCTGCAGCACGTGATGGAGGCCGTGGCGCCGGGCCTGGAGCTGACGGTCGACTACGGCAAGCTGACCTTCATCGCGGACCCCATCTACTGGCTGCTGGAAAAGATCCATTCCCTGGTGGGCAACTGGGGCTGGTCGATCATTTTTCTTACCATCCTGATCAAGCTTGCCTTCTTCAAGCTGTCGGAAACCAGTTACAAGTCCATGGCCAATATGCGCAAGCTTGCGCCACGCCTGCAGGCGCTCAAAGAGCGCTACGGTGACGACAAGCAGAAGCTGAACCAGGCGATGATGGACATGTACAAGAAGGAGAAGGTGAATCCTTTGGGCGGCTGTCTGCCGGTCCTGGTGCAGATACCGGTGTTCATTTCGCTGTACTGGGTGCTGCTGGAGAGCGTGGAAATGCGTCAGGCGCCCTTCATGCTGTGGATCCAGAACCTGTCTGCGCCTGACCCGTTCTACATTCTGCCGCTTATCATGGGCGCGACCATGCTCATCCAGCAGAAACTCAACCCCGCCCCCATGGACCCGATACAGGCCAAGGTGATGATGGTGCTGCCGGTGGTGTTTACCGTGTTTTTTGCCTTCTTCCCTTCGGGTCTGGTGCTCTATTGGGTCGTTAACAACACGCTGTCGATTGCGCAGCAGTACGTCATTACCAAGCGCGTCGAAGCCGCCAGTACCTGAGCCGATGCCCTCTCCCACGCGAGAGGATCAGGGACAGGATGCGGGCACCGACGCCGGCGCCGATAGCATTGCTGCCATCGCCACGCCGCCGGGACGCGGCGGCGTGGGCATTGTACGTGTGTCAGGGCCTGGTGTGCCGGCGCTTGCCGGCCATCTGCTGGGCCATCTACCCCTTCCACGACAGGCTGGGCTGCAGCATTTCACTGATGCCAGGGGCGAGCTCATCGACACCGGCCTGGCCCTGTATTTTCCCGCCCCCTACTCCTTCACCGGCGAACATGTCCTGGAGCTGCACGGTCACGGTGGGCCGGTGGTCATGGACCTGTTGCTGGCGCGGGTGCTCGAGCTGGGCGCGCGTCCGGCGCGCCCGGGAGAGTTTTCCGAACGCGCCTTTCTCAACGACAAGCTCGACCTGACGCAGGCCGAGGCGATTGCCGACCTGATCGACAGCAGTACGGCCAGCGCTGCGCGCGCGGCCACGCGCTCGCTGCAAGGCGAGTTCTCCAGGCGAGTGCACGCACTGACCCGGGCGCTGGTCGAATTGCGCACCTTCGTCGAAGCCGCCATTGATTTCCCGGAAGAGGAAATCGACTTTCTGGGCGACGGCGAGGTGCAGGGGCGTCTCGGCGGGGTGGCCGACCGCTTGCAGGAACTGCTTGGCGACGCGCGCCAGGGTTGCCTGTTACGCGAGGGCATGACGGTTGTACTCGCGGGCCGCCCAAACGTCGGAAAATCCAGTATTCTCAATAGCCTGGCGGGTCGTGATGCGGCTATCGTTACGCCGGTCGCAGGCACCACCAGGGATGTGCTGCGGGAACATATCCAGATCGACAGCATGCCGCTGCACGTGATCGACACTGCCGGATTGCGCGACAGCGACGACCCGGTTGAGCAGGAAGGGGTGCGCCGCGCCTGGGCGCAGATCGAACAGGCCGACCGCATCCTGCTGGTCATCGACGATCAGCTGGGGTTCAAAGCAGAGGATCAGGCACTGTTGCAACGGCTTCCCGCTACCCTGCCCTGCACCCGCATCGTGAATAAAATCGATCTCAGCGGGTGTGAGCCCGGCCTGCGGCAGACCGGTGATCGCACCGAGGTCGCGCTGAGCGCGCGCAGCGGGGCGGGCATGGACGACTTGCGCCGGCACCTCAAGGCGGTGATGGGTTACACCGACAGCAGCGCCGGCGGCTTCAGTGCCCGGCGCCGCCACCTCGACGCGCTGCGGCGCGCGTGCACTCACCTCGACAATGCCCAGGCCTGTCTGCGCAACGGCAGTGGAGAATTGCTGGCCGAAGAGCTGCGCCTGGCGCAGCAGCATATGTCGGAAATTACCGGTGAGTTTTCCAGCGACGATCTCCTGGGCGAGATCTTTTCCAGTTTCTGCATCGGAAAGTAGAGCTGGATCCAATGGCGTCCGATACGATCCGTATCTTGTGAAATATTACATTATTAAACCGTTACCTAACGGTTATCCCCATCCATTATTGTCCGACTGAACCCGGGTACTATTGCACCCGTAAGTGTGCCCATATATGAAATATACCCCCTGATAGTCGTCATTTTGGGCACAAAAGGAGATCTATATGGCGCTTTCGGACACCAAGCTCAAGAAACTGAAGACAGCAGAGAAGCCCTACCAGTTAGCTGATGGTCGCGGGCTGTTCATAGAGGTGATGCCAGGCGGGAAGAAGACCTGGAGGCTTCGCTACCGCCTGAACGGGCGACAGGAGAAGGTCACCGTCGGCGAATACCCTGCTTGGAGCCTTTCCGAGGCGCGCCAGTGGTGCGAAGACTGCAGAGGTATGGTGGCTAAGGGAGTAAGTCCGATGCAGGCCAAACGGGACAAGAAAGCAGCCCAGCGGCCCGTGAGTGCATAGTGAGAAGGCTCCGGGATGACGGCTGAACGGAAAACTGGCCGCCCACCGAAAACAAGCCCGCCGTGTGCCGCTGAGCTACCGCAAGATCACCACAAGGATCTGCCTCGGTAAAACTTTAGAATGTGTTCCTGTTTGCATTTTATTAAATTTCAGCGCTTGGCTATGAAAGAGTCAGTTTAGCCGTTTCTGTCCGCACAGCTCGCACAATCCAACGCGCGCGGGAAACCGAAACTCCCCAGAACAAACTCTTGGAAAAACGACGTGGCGAACGGCTGGACACCGGAGCGACGGGCACGCCAGGCCAAGCTCATTCGTCAATGGAAACCGTGGAAACACTCGACAGGGCCAAAGACGGCCGAAGGTAAGGCGAGCAGCTCTCAGAATGCCTATAAGGGCGGTTTCTGGCCCCTTATGCGGCAGATGGCACGGGAGCTACGGGCGCAGCGCCGGTGTGTGGCGAACCTGGAGGATGATTCTGCCTAACCGGCGCTGGCAGTAGCCCCTGGATCTTGCGCCTGCGAACTCCTGCCATGCATCTGAGGCACACCGTAGGGTGTCCACGTGGAAGGTCTCGAATACGGCCAGGAGTAGACGTTCCTAGATACAGAGAACCCCGGTAGCGGGAGGCTCCTGGGTGACGACTATCGGCCGAGGCTGTGTGAAAACTTGTTCTGTAAGCGGTATCCGATCTGTTTTCGGACAATCCATGGCTGGATTGCTTGTTCAAGAAAGATATTTTCTTTTGGCGAGCGAACGTACTAGATCGCTTCCATCACTGCTTTCGCACCCAGCAGGTTGATGGCCCGCTTCATGTTATACGAGAGTACATGAAGACTCATTTCGGTCCTTACATTGGCCAATGTTTTCGTCAGGAAGTGGTTCGTTCCCATCCAGGCTTTCAGTGTACCGAAAGGATGTTCAACGGTTCTGCGACGGATGCGCATCGCATCGGGATACTCCGCCAGCCGCCTTTGTGCAGCCTCCAGCACGGGTTCGTGTTCCCAACGACTCACACGACGATAGTTACTCGGGGTACAGTTCGACCGGATCGGGCAACGCACACACGCAGACGCCCAGTAGCGCCGGATGCTCTTGCCATTCTCTTGTCGCGTAAACCGATAGATCAGGCGTTCACCCGCAGGGCATTCGTATTCATCGTCTTCCGGTATATACCGGAACTGATCACGGGAAAACTCCTCCTTTTTGCGCTTTCCCGAGGTATCCGATTTGGATACATAGGCCAGGATATTCTCCTGCTCGCAGGCTTGAAGCTCCTCGCTCCGGTAATATCCTTCATCGGCGATGACCCGGAAGGGTTGGGATGAGGACGGCTCCACTATGGATCTCGCCTGCTTTGCCATTGGACTCAGCTGACGACGATCGGTTCCGATATTAATAACCTCATGAGTCACAATCAGATGGCTCTCGACATCCACTGCGGTCTGCACGTTGTAGCCCACGATGCCTGCACCGCGACTCTTCATGGATCGGGCGTCCGGATCGGTCAACGAGATTTGCTGGTCCGGAACCTCAAGCATCCGGACTTCGAGCTTTTTTAGCCGGTCCATCTCCTCTTTCAATGCGGCAATCTTGTCCTGGATGGGTCGCGTATCCTCGGGTGGTTCGGCCCGGTCTGCTCGATCCAGCTTGTCCAGATAACGATCGATACTGGCTTCAACCTCGGCCAGCCGCCGTTTCATCTTGGCCCGGGTAAAGTTCTTGTCGCGATTATTGACCGCCTTGAACTTGCTGCCATCGATCGCTATCGTGTTGCCGATCAAGTTTAGCTTTCTGCACAACATCACGAACTCCCGGCATACCAGACGGATCGCTTCGCCATGGTCCTTCCGGAAATCTGCAATGGTCTTGAAGTCCGGGGATAACCGACCCGTCAGCCACATCAACTCGACATTGCGTCTGGCTTCACGTTCCAGCCGACGCGACGAGTGGATCTGGTTGAGGTATCCATATACGTAAATCTTCAACATCGTTTGCGGATGATATCCGGGACGACCCGTGTCGGCCGGTGTCGCTTTGAAACCAAGTCCGGAGATATCCAGGCGATCAATGAACAGATCGACCACGCGTACCGCGCTGCTCTCATCGACGTAATCGTCAATGCGCTCGGGGAACAGCGTTGCCTGGTAGCGATTCTCTCCCTCGATGAATCCGCTCATACAACATCCCTCTGCTGGAAAGTTGCATCTTACCCTCTAAACAGTTTTCACACAGCCTCGGCCACAAAGGGAATTTCCCGACTTTCCGTTAAGGTCGGAATTGCAACAGCTACGGACATCCCGCCCCTTCATCATCATAGTTGAGCTGTCAGCAACAACACGTCATTCCCATGAAAAAGGGACCCTACCGACGCAGGGTCCCTTGTTGACGACTGTCGGCCACAACTAATTGTTAGCCAGTGGCGTTTTTATCTGACGAGTTCAATCTCCCCAGGTTTCCACGTTTTGTCGAACCACGGCTCCAGCGGTCCATACAGTCGCAATATCATGAACCAACCCTTGCCGGGAATCGTCTGCACCCAGTTGTTTTCCTTGCCTGCTGGCGCTTTGGGCCCAAACCAGACATCCACCGAGCCGTCCGCATTGATCTGGAGGTCCTTGTTCTGGCTGCTGACACTGGGGAACCGCTGATCCGTCTGTATCATCGAGCGCGTCTGGTTGTCATACACGATGACCGACCAGAAGTCTTTCACTGGAACATTCGGCGGCAGGTGCAGCCTGTAGGTCTTTGCGCCCTCGAACGGGTTGCCGTCCGCG
>JAJDOI010000017.1 GCA_022340245.1 Thiogranum sp. | reverse complement strand
TCTTTGCCCGCAATCAGGCCGCAGACCTCCACATCGGGCGACGACTGGGCCTGGTACAGTATCTGGTTGACCAGTTGCCGGGGTAGAATAATCTCTTCCACCTGCTAACTATACCCAGCGTGACGGGTCGCGCGCCAGCGCCGGCCTTTTGCGGGACAGCGTCCCGGGCTCCGGTCGGCGGCTGACTCGGCAGCTTGCGCGCATGATCGACATCGCGTGGTTTCGTCCCGACATCATTGTCGCCATCGGTCGCGGCGGCTACCTGGCGGCGAGGATATTGTCCGATTACCTGGGTGTCTTTGATCTTACCGGTATTAAAGAACAGCACGGCATCGAAGTGTCGCGCCGGACGCTGGAGGATGTGCCGGCGTTTACCGCAGGCTGAAGGGTTTATTCAGTTGAGGTGTGCCCGACCGCTGCTTCCGGGGCGGCGGCGCAAACAGGGCAGGACGGATCCTTGTGCAACTTGATATTGCGCCATTCGTGGTGAAGGCCGTCAAATAACAGCAGGCGACCGCACAGCGTTTCCCCGATACCCAGTAACAGCTTGAGCGCTTCCAGCGCCTGCAGGCTGCCGATGATGCCGACAATGGGTGCGAGCACACCGTTGTCCGTGCAGGTCTGGTCGGGTTCGTCGCCTTCCCGGTACAGACAGCGGTAGCAGGGGCTGTCACTGCGCCGCGGCACGAAGACGGACAACTGACCTTCCATGCGCACTGCCGCGCCGGATACCAGCGGCGTGCCGGTGGCCACGCAGGCCGCATTGATGGCAAAACGTGTGGCAAAGTTATCGCTGGCATCGACGATGACGTCAGCCTGCTGCGCCAGTTGTTGCAGTTGGGATGCATCGATGCGGGTGTTCAGCGGCGTGACCGTGACGTCGGGGTTGAGGGCGGTGAGCCGCGTGCGCGCGGATTCCACCTTGGGGCGGCCGATGTCATTGCTGTCGTGCAGGATCTGCCGCTGCAGGTTGGAGAGGTCGACTCGATCGTGGTCGGCGATGGTCAGGCGGCCGACACCGGCACTGGCCAGGTACATGGCCACGGGAGAGCCCAGGCCGCCTGCGCCAATGATCCCCACATGCGCATCGAGCAGTTTCTGCTGGCCTTCGATATCAATCTGCGGCAACAGGATCTGGCGGCTATAGCGCAACAGTTGCTGGTCGTCCATCTGGCGACAATACCGCGGGACGACTGGGAAATCAGCCGGAATTTACGCCAGTTGCCTGGGGGAAATCCGGCTGCGCCGCCGGGTTACAGGTAGTTGCGCCAATGTTCGGGGCGCACATCGCGGCAACCGTGCGTCTTGCAGCGGTAGCAACGCATGAAGACTTCCCGGGTACTGTGATCCTGGTCATTGCGGATCGACAGCGACTGCATTTCGTTTTCTTCCGTGTAGTAATGCAGGGCGCGTTTGATTTGCGCCAGCAGGCTGTTGTCGAGGTGGAAGCCCAGTTCGCTGAGCAGCGCTTCTATGACCCGCAGGCAGATAACGCCGAGGTCGTAACTGACATGGATGCTGTTTTGTGTGAGGTCAGGAATGGCGGCGCGCACAATCCCCTCAACATCGCTAAGCAGCAGAATTGCGGTTTGCGCCTGCTTGGGGTCCGGGTGCGGATCGCGAAATCCGATTTCCCGGTGTTTTACGAATGCCGGGCTGGGTCGCTCCATGCATCAATCCTATAGCAAAAGCAGGGGTAAGGCGAGCGCTTCTCAGTGCCCGCCGCGGGCCCGCGTAACCCGCTCCCTGCCACCCAGGTCGGGGCTTGTAGTAATGGCGATAAAGCCTTTATTTGTCAGAAGCCTGCGTATCTCGTCAGCCTGTTCGGGGGCGTGTTCCAGAAAGATGTGGCCGGGGCGTCTCAGTACCCGCGGGGCGTCATCGATCAATTGCCGGATGTCGTCCAGGCCATCGGCACCGGCGCGCAGCGCGGCTAACGGCTCAAAGCGCACGTCACCGGTTTCCAGGTGCGCATCGTCGTCTTTGACGTAAGGCGGGTTGGACACAATGGCGTCCAGCGAAGCCGTGGCGAATGCGGCGCTCCAGTGTCCTACCAGGAACCGCGGGGAGTCGCTGCCCAGTTGTTCGGCGTTGTGCCGGGCGACGCTGATGCAGGCCGGTGAACGGTCCAGTGCAAACAGTTGCCAGCGGTGGCGCTCCCGGGCCAGTGCCAGGGCGACAGCGCCACTGCCGGTGCCGAGGTCGGCGACGCGCAGGGGTTCGTTCGGCGGCAGTACGGCCAGCGCCTGCTCGACCAGGATTTCGGTTTCCGGACGCGGAATCAGGGTGTCCGCGGTGACGCTGAGCGGCAGCGACCAGAACTCGCGTCGCCCGGTGAGGTGGGCCACCGGTTCCCCGGCAACGCGGCGCGCCAGCAGGGTTTCGAAACGGGTCAGTTCAGCGGGGCTCAGGGTCCGCTCCGGCCAGGCGTACAGGTGGCTGCGCGGCTTGTCGAGCACGTGCATCAACAGCACTTCGGCATCCAGGCGGGCGGTATCGGGTTGCTCCGTCAGTCGCTCGACGGCCTCCCGTAAAGCCTGTGCAATGGTCGTCATGGCGTGATGTCGGCCCCTGGATGGCAAGGATCGTCCCGCGAGCGGCTCCCCGGTCTAGGCTTCCCGGGCGCTGAGGGCTGCGAGGCGGTCGGTCTGATCTTCGCGGCGCAGCGGTTCGACAACCTGGTCGAGCGCGCCCTGCATGATTTCCTCGAGCTTGTAGAGTGTCAGGTTGATGCGATGGTCGGTGACCCGTCCCTGGGGGAAATTGTAGGTGCGAATGCGTTCCGAGCGGTCGCCGCTGCCGACCAGCGTGCGGCGGGTTTCGGATTCCTCGCTCTGGCGCTTCTCGTCTTCGGCGGCCTGCATGCGCGCGGCCAGCAGCGACAGCGCGCGCGCCCGGTTCTTGTGTTGCGAGCGCTCGTCCTGGCACTCGACCACGATGCCGGTGGGCAGGTGCGTGATCCGCACGGCCGAGTCAGTCTTGTTGATGTGCTGCCCCCCGGCGCCCGAGGCGCGGTACGTGTCTACTTTCAGGTCGGCGGGATTGATGTTGACTGCCACCTGCTCGGGCGCTTCCGGCAGTACCGCCACGGTCGCGGCCGAGGTGTGGATGCGCCCCTGGGATTCGGTCTCCGGAACGCGCTGCACGCGGTGTGCACCGGACTCGAATTTCAGCCGCGCGTACACGTCCTGGCCGCTGATGCGCGAGATGATTTCCTTGAAGCCGCCGTGTTCGCCTTCGCTTTCGCTGAGAATCTCCACGCGCCAGCGCTGGTTTTCCGCGTAGCGTGAATACATGCGGAACAGGTCGCCGGCAAACAGCGCGGCCTCGTCGCCGCCGGTGCCGGCGCGGATTTCCAGGTAGGCATTCTTGTTGTCGTTGGGGTCCTTGGGCAGCAGGTGCATCTGCAGTTCGGCCTCCAGTTGCTCGCGGCGGGCCTGGGCCTGCTGCAATTCCTCGTTGGCCATGTCGCGCAGCTCCGGGTCGGGGTCTTTCAACATGTCTTTTGCCGACTGCTCGTCCCGGTGCGCCTGCTGCAGTTTCCCGAAACAGTCGACGACCGGTGCGAGTTGCGAGTATTCGACCGAAAGCTCGCGGAAACGGCCGCTGTCGCCAATCACCGCAGGGTCCGCCAGCAGGGCGCTGACCTCTTCGGCACGCTCGACGATGGTTTCCAGTTTGTGTTGCAGCGCAGGGTTCACGTCAGTCCTTGTTGAGATTGAAAAGCTGCAGCGCCGCCTGCAATACGAGGGTGTCACCGGTTTCGGCCGCCTGGCGGATCTGGACACTGGGAACGTGGGTCAGCTTGTTGGTGAGGGTGTTGGCCAGAAACTGAAGGACCTCATCGGGGTCCCGGCCGTTGGCCAGCATGTGCTGGGCTTTGGCCAGTACTTCGTCGCGATGCGCGGCCGCCCGCTCGCGGTAATTGCGGATACTCGACACTGCGCCCTGCGCGCGCAGCCAGGCCATGAAGCGTTCGGCCTGTACTTCGACGATTTCCTCGGCCTGGCGCGCCGCTTCCTCGCGCGATTTCAGGTTCTCCTTGATCACTTCCTGCAGGTCGTCGACGGTGTAGAGGTAGATATCTTCGAATTTGGCCACGGCTGGATCTATGTCCCGCGGCACGGCGATATCGACCATGAACACCGGACGGTGTTTGCGTCGCTTCAGCGCCGGTTTAACCGTCTTGCGGTCGAGTACAATGCCCTCGCTGCCGGTGGCGGATATAACGATATCGGCTTCGGCCAGATGCGCCGGGATCTCGTCCAGACTGATGCCGTAGCCGTTGAACTGCGTCGCCAGCTGGTGGGCGCGCTCCAGCGTCCGGTTGGCGATGATCAGTCGCCCGAGACGCTGGTCGTGCAGGTGGCGGGCGGTTAACTCGATGGTTTCCCCCGCACCGATGAGCAGCGCGGTGTGCTGTTCGAAATTGCTGAAAATCTGTTTTGCCAGGCTGACTGCCGCAAAGGCCACCGATACAGGGCTTTCGCCGATGGCGGTGTCGGTGCGTATCTGCTTGGCCACGGCGAAGGTATGCTGGAACAAACGCTCCAGCGCGGCGTCCAAGGTACCGGCATCGCTGGCATTCTGGTAAGCCGCTTTCATCTGACCGAGGATTTGCGGCTCGCCCAGAATCATTGAATCCAGCCCGCCGGCGACCCGCAACAAGTGACGCACGGCATCGGCATCGGGAAAGCTGTAAAGGTGGGGGCGGATGTCGGCCGGGTCGAGGGCGTGAAAGCGCGCCAGCCATTCTGTGAGCGCTTCCACATGATCGTCCTGGAGATCGCAATAAAGTTCGGTACGGTTACAGGTCGACAGGATGGCTGCCTGGTTGACCGTGGGCAGCATGGCGAGGTCGTGCAAGGCCGTGAAGATACGCTCTCCCGTGATGGCGACCTGCTCGCGCAGTTCGACTGGGGCGGTACGGTGATTGATACCGAGCGCGATCAGGGACATGGGAATAATGCGGTAGACACAAACGGGAAATTCTGAGCTATGGGTGGGTCGAATACAAGCCACTCATTGCTTTGCTGTAGCTTCGGAGAGCTTTGTCGTATAGTGCAGCCCTAAATTGACGGTAAACCCGATTGTAAACAAGATGATTGGTTTAAAATACAAAAAGACGCTTCTGCATTGCACCGCCCTGGTCCTGGCCGGGGTTGCGCTGACGGCCTGTGTACAGCCCCCGGTAAGGGAAAAACCGGCCCCGGCGGAGCAGGTTGCCCCCCCCGCCGAGCCCGCCGGCAGCGGTGCGCCTCCGGCCGGGCCCGCGGCTGGCGCTGCGTCCCCGCAAGCGGCCCCTGCGGGCGGCGAGAAACTCACCGCCCCGCTCCTGTATGACGTTCTGCTGGGAGAAATTGCCGGCCAGCGCGGGCTACTGGATATTTCGGGGGCCAGCTACCTGGAGGCTGCGCGACACAGCGACGATCCACGCATCGCTGAACGTGCCCTGAAGATCTCTGTGTATGCCAAACAGCCGAACCTGGCCCTGGAGGCGGCGCGCCGCTGGGTGGCGCTGGCCCCGGATAGCCTGGAGGCGCGGCAGTCGCTGGCGGTGCTGGCATTGCGCACCCAGCACCATGACGAGGCCCTGCAGCAGTTCCAGTACCTGCTGGAGCACAGCGCCAGCGCCGACGCCGATCCCTACCAGACCATGCTGGCATTGCTGGCGCGCGAGCCCGACACGCAACGGGCGCTCAAGGTTATGGAGCAGCTGGTGGCGATGCGTCCCGATGACGCCGACGCCCATTTTGCCTATGCGCGCCTTGCGGTGCATGCCGAGGACTGGCCTGTGGCGGAGCAGGAGGTGACCCGGTCGTTGTTACTTAGACCCGACTGGACCCAGGCACTGATTCTGCAGGCGCAGATCAATCTCAAACAGGGGCAGGGCGACATTGCCCGTCAGCAGCTGGAGTCGGCCCTGACGCGCAAGCCCGACGACCTCGACCTGCGACTGGCTTACGCCCGCCTGCTGGTGGATCTGGACGACTTCGACAGCGCGCGCGGCGAATACCGCAAGCTTCTCAAACTGCAGCCCGACAATGGCCAGGTGGTGTATTCACTGGCATTGCTGTCGCTGGAGGCCAACCAGCTGGAGGACGCACAGGGGCTGTTCGAGAAACTGCTGGACATGGAATACCAGACGCAACAGGCCTACTACTACCTCGGGGCAATTGCTGAAGAGCAAAAAAAACCCGAACGCGCCATGCGCTGGTACCGCGAGATCAAAGAGGGTGACCACTGGACCGAGGTGCAGATTCGCATGGCCCGGCTGGAAGCGCAGGGAGGCAAGGTAAAAGCCGCGCGCGAGCGTCTGCGCAAGGTGCGACTGGCGCATCCGGGCGAGGCCCAGCGCATGTTCCTGGTCGAAGGCGAGATCCTGTCGCAGATCGACTGGAATGAAGAAGCGTTCAAGCTGTACAGCGAGTACCTTGAGAACCAGCCCGACGATATCGAGATTCTCTATGCGCGCGCCCTGGTAGCCGAACGCCTGGACAGGCTCGATCAGGCCGAACAGGATTTCAAGAAGGTGCTGGAGATCGATCCCGATAATACCCGCGCGCTGAACGCACTCGGTTATACGCTCGCCGATCGAACCGACCGCTACCAGGAGGCTCTGGGCTATGTCCAGCGAGCCCTGGCGCAGACGCCGGATGATCCCGCGGTGATCGACAGCATGGGCTGGGTAATGTACCGACTGGGCCGCTTGCAGGAGGCGCGCGACTACCTGCAGAAAGCCTATGATATGACTAAGGACAGCGAGATCGCCGCGCACCTTGGCGAGGTGTTGTGGAAGATGGGTAAGCACGACGAGGCAAAGGCACTGTGGGCGAGCGCGCGCAAGGCGACGCCGGGTGACCCCGTCCTTGAAGAGACAGTGCGCCGCTACCTGCCTTGATGTGATTCCCGTTCGTCAAAACAGCTTATCGTATCGGCGGCTGTTGGGTTACCTGGCGTTGGCCGGGGGGGTGTTGCTGAACGCCTGTGCGACGCGTCCGCCGGTTACCGGGCCCGCGCCGGAATCGGCGTGGCTTCAACACCGCGCTTCCCTTGAAGCGCTCAGCGACTGGCAGGCGCGCGGGCGCGTTGCGATTCGGCGCGACGACGACGGCTGGAATGCCGGTTTCGACTGGCAGCAAAGCGGCGACAGCTACCGCATCCGGCTGCGGGGCCCGTTTGGTCAGGGCGGAATCGAACTGCACGGTGACCGGGCCGGTGTGTGGTTGCAACGCGAGAATGAGGCGCCGGTCTACGCGCGCAGTGTCGATCGCCTGTTGCAGGACGAGACGGGCTGGCGGCTGCCGGTGCAGGGGCTCAGAGACTGGTTGCTGGGTCTGCCGGTGGCGGAACAGTCGTCGGTGCTCGACTGGGATGGGCAAGGGCGCCTGCATTCCTTGCAACAGGACGGCTGGAGCATTGACTACCGCCGTTACCGCGGTGTGGGCGAGCAGCAGTTGCCGGAAAAACTCCAGTTGCAGCGCGACCAGGTGCAGGTGCGGGTTGTCGTCGACGAATGGCAGCTACCATGACGGCAGTCGCCGATAGCGATGCCTGGCCCGCGCCCGCCAAACTCAACCTGTTTCTGCACGTCACCGGCCGGCGTCCCGACGGTTATCACGAGTTGCAGACCGTATTTCAGTTTCTGGATGTCGGTGACCGGCTATGGTTTGACACGACGCCACCCAGCGGCATCGAACTGCACGCCGGCCTGCCGGATATCCCTGCCGGCGAGAACCTGGTCGAGCGTGCCGCCAGGCGGTTGCGTGATTACACCGGTTGTCAGCGGGGTGTGCGCATTCGGCTGCACAAGCGCCTGCCGACCGGTGGCGGCCTGGGGGGTGGCAGCTCGGACGCGGCTACCACCCTGGTTGCCCTCAATGCGCTATGGGACCTGGCGCTGAGCCTGGATCAGCTGGCGGACCTGGCGCTCGGCCTGGGTGCCGATGTGCCGGTATTCGTGCGCGGTGCAGCGGCCTGGGCTGAAGGGGTCGGCGAAAAACTGACCCCTTTACCCCAACTGGACGAGCCCTGGTACCTGGTCGTCGACCCGCAGGTAAGCGTATCAACGACCGAGATTTTCTCCGATCCCGCATTGACACGTAACGGCCCCAGCCTCAAAATAGCCGACCTTCTCCCGGGCGCGGGACTCAACCATCTTGAGCCGGTGGTTGTGCGGCGGTACCCTGAAGTCGGTAAGGCACTGGATTGGCTATCAAAACACCAACCTGCTCGTATGACAGGGAGTGGTGCCTGTGTGTTTGCACGCTGCTCGGACCGCGATCACGCGGAGGCCTTGCTGCGGCAGCTGCCGGCGCCCTGGAAAGGCTTTGTGGCGCGCGGCTGCAACCGTTCTCCCCTGCAGGAGAAACTCGCGGCGCTGCGAAGTGAATGAATGTTGGGGCGTAGCCAAGCGGTAAGGCACTGGTTTTTGGTATCAGCATGCGCAGGTTCGAATCCTGCCGCCCCAGCCATAGTTTGGAAAGGCTGCGTTGTCACCGGTTTGGAGAAAACCGCCGGGATTGACAAGGCGGCGGGATGAGAACCTTAAGGTTCGACAAATCCGCCCAGCGGATTTGAACGGCGAAGCCGGCCCCGAAGGGGTGAGGGACGCAGTCCCGAATAATCCTGCCGCCCCAGTTATAGTGAAGTGAAGCATTCAGGTGGGAGAACTATGAGAGGCATTCCCTCATCAGACGCAGACAATCGCCTGATGGTGTTTTCCGGCAATGCCAATCCGGCGTTGGCGCAGTCGATTGCCAATCACCTTCGCCTGAACATGGGCAAGGCCATCGTCAGCGAATTCAGCGATGGCGAGATCATGGTCGAGATCATGGAGAATGTGCGCGGCCGTGACGTGTTTGTGGTGCAGCCGACCTGTGCGCCCACCAACAACAACCTGATGGAATTGCTGGTCATGGTCGATGCGCTCAAGCGCGCATCGGCGGCGCGCGTGACTACAGTTATACCGTACTTCGGCTATGCACGACAGGATCGTCGTCCGCGTTCAGCGCGCGTGCCGATCACTGCCAAAGTGGTGGCGAAGATGATCGGCGACGTGGGCGCTCACCGGGTGCTTACCGTGGATCTGCACTCGGAACAGATTCAGGGCTTTTTCGACGTGCCGGTGGACAACGTCTATGCATCGCCGATCCTGCTGGGCGATGTGTGGCGGCAGAAGTATCCGAACCTGATGGTGGTGTCGCCGGACGTCGGTGGCGTGGTCAGGGCGCGGGCGCTGGCCAAGCGCCTGGACGATGCGGAGCTGGCGATTATCGACAAGCGCCGCCCGAAGGCCAACGTGGCGAAGGTCATGCATATCATCGGTGAGGTCGAAGGCCGCAGCTGCGTGCTGGTCGATGACCTGGTCGATACCGCCGGCACCCTGTGCCAGGCTGCCAAGGCGCTTAAGGGACACGGTGCCGAGAAAGTTGTGGCGTACTGTACGCATCCGGTGCTGTCGGGTAATGCCATCAGCAACATCAGCGATTCGCACCTCGATGAGCTGGTGGTGACGGACACTATTCCGCTGCGCCCCGACGCCCGGGTCTGCGCGCGCATCCGTCAGCTGAGCATCGCCGAAATGCTGGCTGAAGCGATCCGTCGCATCAGCAACGAGGAATCCGTCAGTACCATGTTTATGGACTGACACAGGTCTTCTGCCCCGGTGGCAGAAGGTAGCTCGCGCCCCTGGTCGCGGGGGAGCGATTAACTCAAGTGGAGACAGTTGTGATGTCTATTTTTGAACTCGAAGCTGAGTCACGCTCAGACATGGGGAAAGGTGCGAGCCGCCGCCTGCGTCGTGACGGCAAGGTACCCGCCATCATGTACGGCGGTGATGAAAACCCGCAGTCGATTACCTTCTCGCACAGTGAAATCCTCAAGCGTCTCGACCACGAGGCATTTTACTCGCATATCCTGACCGTCAATGTCGACGGCAAAGCCAGCAAGGCGGTGCTGCGTGACATGCAGCGCCATCCGTCCAAGCCGGTGATCATGCACATGGACTTTCAGCGCGTCGACGAGAACAAGCCGATCCGCGTGCACGTGCCGCTGCACTTTATCGGTGAGGATGTGGCCCCCGGTGTGAAGACCGGTGGTGGCATGGTGTCGCACGAACTGATGGAAGTTGAACTGGAAGTGTTGCCGCACAACCTGCCGGAGTTCATCGAAGTCGATATCTCCGCTCTGAATATCGGCGACTCGCTGCACCTGACCGATCTTAATCTGCCGGAAAGCGGCAGCCTGGTCGAGCTGGCGCGTGGTGAAGGCCACGACCAGCCGGTGGTGTCGATACACGCCCGCCGCGGTGGGGGTGATGAGACCGAAGAGGCGGGCGAAGAAGCTCCTGAAGACGAAAGCTGACAGACGGGTCAGTGCCCGCAATCCAGCTGATCGTCGGACTGGGGAATCCCGGCGCCGAGTACGAACCAACCCGGCATAACGCCGGGTTTTGGTTTGTGGACGAGCTGGCGCGACGCTGCCAGCAGGGTTTTCGCACGGAAGCACGTTTCCACAGCGAGATCGCGCGCTGTGTGCTCGAAGGCCGGGAGTGCCGGCTGCAGAAACCGCAGACGTTCATGAATCGCAGCGGCCAGGCGGTGCGTGGCCTGACGCAGTTTTTCCGCATCCCGATTGAGCAGATTCTCGTGGTGCACGATGAACTCGACCTGCCTGCCGGGACGATAAGATTGAAGAAGGGTGGTGGGCACGGCGGTCATAACGGCCTGCGCGATCTGATCAGTCAGCTGGGCAGCAGGGATTTTCATCGCCTGCGCGTTGGTATCGACCATCCCGGCCACAAGGACCGGGTGGTGGACTACGTGCTGAAAAAGCCCGGCAAGCAGGAGCGGCGCGTGATCGATGAGGCCATTGACGCCGCACTGGAGGTCATGCCTGCGGTCATCGGCGGACACATGGACAAGGCCATGCACCAGCTGCACAGCCCTAACAAGTAGATGAAAAATCATGGGATTTAAATGTGGAATCGTCGGTTTGCCGAACGTGGGCAAATCGACGCTGTTCAATGCGTTGACCCGCGCGGGGATACAGGCGGAAAATTATCCTTTCTGTACCATAGACCCGAACGTCGGTGTGGTACCGGTGCCCGATCCGCGCCAGGACAAGCTCGCCGAGATCGTCAAGCCGGAGAAGGTGATTCCCACCGCCATGGAATTCGTCGATATCGCCGGACTGGTAGCCGGTGCCTCCAAGGGGGAGGGACTGGGCAACAAGTTCCTGGCGAATATCCGCGAGACCGACGCCATTGTGCACGTGGTGCGTTGTTTCGAAGACGATAACGTGGTGCACGTCGTCGGCAAGGTCGATCCGCTCTCCGACATCGAAGTGATCAATACCGAGCTGGCGCTGGCCGACCTGGAAACCGTCGAAAAAGCGATATTGCGCACCGCCAAAGTGGCAAAAAGCGGCGACAAGGATGCCAGGGCCAGGCTGGCGGTGCTGGAACAGGTACGAACCGGTCTCGACGAAGGCCGGCTGGTGCGTGCGCTGCCGCTGGACGATGACCAGCGCGCGCATCTGCGCGAGCTGCACCTGCTGACCATCAAGCCGACCCTGTACATCGCCAACGTCGCCGAGGACGGTTTCGAGAACAACCCTCGCCTGGACGCCGTGCGTGAACTCGCCCAAGCCGAGGGCGCCGAAGTCGTAGCGGTGTGTGCGGCTATCGAGGCCGAGCTGGTGGAGCTCGACGAAGAGGAACAACTCGCCTTCCTCGACGAACTGGGTCTGGATGAACCGGGGTTGAACCGCGTGATCCGTGCGGGTTACCGGCTGCTGGGCCTGCAGACGTTCTTCACCGCCGGGGTGAAGGAAGTCCGCGCCTGGACTGTCCGGATCGGCGCCACGGCGCCACAGGCGGCGGGCGTGATCCATACCGATTTCGAAAAAGGCTTCATTCGCGCCGAGGTGATTTCCTACGAGGATTTTGTTGCCTGCAAGGGCGAGCACGGTGCCAAGGAAGCCGGCAGGTTGCGCCTGGAAGGCAAGGACTACGTCGTCCACGACGGCGATGTCATGCACTTCAGATTTAACGTCTAGCTGGACAGAGAAGCGCGAAAAACCTACAATTTCGCCTCTTTCGCGGCCGGTCCGGCCGCGTGGAAGCCCGACATCTGGCAAGGTAGCTCAGTTGGTTAGAGCACAGCACTCATAATGCTGGGGTCGGCGGTTCAAATCCGCCCCTTGCTACCAGACATGCAACGGCCCGCTTACGCGGGCCGCCATTCACCGTCAAACGCCGCCAGATCTTCTTCCGACAGCCTGCGCTTCACATAGAGCGCGTCCAGTGTCTTCTTGTCCAGCAGCTGAATCTGGCCGCTGCGGTCGGTGTAGGCCCACTCGCGGTTGATCGCAAGCAGAAACAGGGTTTCCATCAGGTCGTCCAGCCGGATGGCGTGCTGTTTGGCGAGGCTGCAAAAGTCGTCATGCGTGAGCGGGCGCCCCTTTTTGCGGAATGCGTCTTCGGCCAACGCTGCCAGCGCGACGTCCCATTTGGGCATGTTTACCTGGTTTGCGGACATCAATGAATACTCCTCTGTTTGCATCCAGTGTAGTCGAGCAATGGCGGCATTTCTTGAGCGGCCGGCCGCCCGTCACCCAGTTACGACAGACAGCGGCGACTCGCGGCCAATATCGGGATGGTCTATCGTTTTCCACGGTTCCTCCGTCCGTTCGGCGGCGGCCCGGACCTTGAAAACACGCGGAATTGGCCGATAGCCCAAGGATGACGCCAAGCAAGCATGGAGAGATCCGCTTTGTCATGTAGACAATCCCTATTCGGCCGGGCGGTCTGTCGGATGACCACCCTCCTGCTGGCTGCCGGTTTATTGACAGTCGCGGGTCTGCCGTTACTGCGGCCGGCGGCGCGGCAATTCGTGTCCCGGATTACACCCGATCGGCTGGCAACCAAATTCAGCACCGGTCTGGCGATCAGCGACCCGGGTGTGGTAATCCTCGATGTGCGCCCCGGCGCAGCCTATCGCGGCGAGACGGGTAAGGCATCCACACTGACGTAGTTCATCCTGCGTCAACTGGGCTATGACGTAGCGACCTACGACGGCTCCTGGTATGAATGGAGCAACGATCCGCAGTTGCCGGTGGAAGTCGGCGGCGGCGGGTTCACCGGTCAATAGGCGAACGGACCAGGGGAAAGGCATCGTGCTCCAGCGTATTCACCGAATGTTGCGTCGGCTGTCGGTACGCAATCGGCTGATTCTGTCGATTTTCAGCGCGTCGCTGATTGTGGTGCTGGTCGTCGGGGTAATGCTGGTATCTCTCAGTACCCGGACTATCAGGCAGCAGGCGGAGGAAGGGCTCACCACCACTACCGCTGTTCTCAGCCAGGATTTCGTTAAAAACCCTGTTGCTCGATTCGCCGGAAGTCGCCGCGGACACGGTGTCCAGGCTGCGGGCGTTTGCCGATGTGCAGGCAGCCTTTCTTTATGACAAGAAGGGCGCTTTGCGGTTCGCCTACCGCAAGCAGGGCAGCGAGTCCCTGCCGGCGCCGGAATACCGGCTTGCCGATGTTCGCTATCACCAGGGCTACCTGGAGATGTTTTCGCCGCTGATCCTGAATCAGCAGAATTTCGGCGTTGTCTATCTGAGGTTGTCGCTGACAGGTCTGCAGCGGCGGATGCTCGGTTACTATCAGCTGGTCTTCGTCATTGTGCCCATGCTTATTGTCCTCGCTCTCATCGTGGCGATGCGTTTCCAGCGCTCGTTCAGCAGGCCCGTCGCCGAGCTTGCCGAGGCCTTCGATCGCGTCAACCGTGATCAGTACGGTGTACGTTTGCACACCCGCGAAGAGAACGAGATCGGGCGGCTGTTTGACGGCTTCAATCGCATGCTGTCGCATATCGATTCCGCCAATCAGGATCTGGTGAGCACACGTCAGCGCCTGCACGTAACGCTGGAGTCGATCAGTGACGGTGTCGTTGCCTGCGATGACGACAATCGGGTGATATATCTGAATCGCAGTGCCGAGAAAATGCTGCAATGGCGCCGCGAGGAGGCCGAGGGCAGGCCTGTGCAGGAGGTGGCGAGAACGGTCCGAGAGGGTGATAAACAGCAGGAGATCTCGCCCTGGCAACGGGCGCTATGGGAAGCCAGGGAAATTCCGGCTGAGCCCAACGTGCTGTTGATCAACTGGTCCGGAGAGAAAATTCCGGTATCGGTGTCGGCCTCGCCGATGTGGGATGTCTCCGGCGCGGTGATCGGTACCGTGATGGTGATTCGTGATGTCACCGAATCACACCGCCTGGCTCGCGAGCTGTCTTGCCAGGCTACCCACGATAGTCTCACCAGGCTGGTCAACC
>JAJDOI010000185.1 GCA_022340245.1 Thiogranum sp. | reverse complement strand
GTTCAGGTGCTTTCTTGGCATACAGCGAATAGGCACCAAAGCGCATCTGGTGTGCACGCCCCAGTTTTTCCTTGATAAAATCCACCTCGAACTGTTCGGTGAGTTTACCGCCATCCCAGGTATAGCCCTTCAGGAACTGTTCATTGTCCTTGCCTTTCTTGTCCCAGTTGCCCAGCAGGGAGGTGGTGTAGTACAGGCGCTTGCCGTCCCAGCTCGAGGAAACCATGTTCACCTGGGCACCGATCTTCTCCTCAAACACCTGCTTGGGGGCCTGCGGATTCGAAATATCGAACAGGCGCGTCTTGCCGTCCATGAACGTATTCACCCACAGGTGGGTATCATCGTTGCTGATAGAAATATCGACCGGCAGCGGGATCTTGGACGGATCGCCGATATCGGCCACCGCCTTGGCCTTCCAGTCGCCGCCGTCCTGGTAGATCAGCCAGATCTGCGAGGTCAGTGCCGTGGTAGTGAAGCAGTAGTTGTGAGTCGGCTCCCAGGCACAGCGGATTTCCAGCGGTGCACCGGGCACATCAAACACCTTTTCCGGCTTGCGGGTATGCAGATTCCAGACCGTGACGGTGTTGCCGAAACGCTTCATTGCTTCCGGATCGTTGAGCATCTTGCCAAAGTCCATCATGTAGTTCGACCAGCCGGTGAACGAAGACGTTACCATGGCGTTCAGGCGCGGCAACGCACGCACATCGTAGCCGTAGCCGTCGGCGTACTTGCCGGTCTTTTCCGCACCGCGCAGGTTGTCATCGGTGGGCATCCAGTGGGTGGACACATACTTGCCTTCGTTGGTGTATTCAACCAGCGCCGTACGCCCGCCGTGATCCTGATTGTTGGACAGCCCCGTGATCATCATGCGTCCCGGCAGCGCGTAGGTGGTGTGCGGGCCTACCACGCCGCCGCTTTTCGCGGTGAAATCGGTGATCACCTTGTGCAGCGTGGGCTTGCCGGGGTTGGTATGAACGTCGAAGATGAAGATTTTGTTGGTATCCAGGCCGCCCGCCCAGAGATATTGCCGGTCGTCGGTGAAACCGGAATGGTGCGCCTCGTTGCGACCGCCCACAGAGAGCGTCGAGACGACTTTGCCGTAGGTCTTCGATTTCGGATTGGTATCGATGGTGACCAGTTTGTCCTGGCCGTCTCCGAGGCCTTCCATACCCAGCGTCCAGACGTAGACAAAGTCCTCCTGGCCGACGATCTTGGCCATGTAGGGTGACTGACATGTCTCGTCGGCGAAGGCACTGGTGCCGACCAGGGCTCCCGCCGTACAGGTGCCGGCTGCCGCCAGTACCGTTGCCAAAAGACGCTTCTTTAAGTTTCCGCTGTTCATTGTATGACTCCTCGATTGGTGAAATACCAGATCTTGGCTGGTATACCTGAGCGCCCCCTATCGAACCGGTTTACGCGGAACAGGAGACTACAGGCCGCACATAGCTGGTAACGGCTTGCTTCTTCACGGCAATTTTGCAATCAACATGCCACCGGGAGGGGCCGTATCTAACCCTTGTTATTCTTGGAATTTATCTGGAAACAACCAATCCGGCACTGCTCCACCCGGGTGACAGTCAGCTCAACCTGTTCAACCTACGTGACAGCGAGCAGCAGAATTCCAGCGTGCGAGCAGTGCTTGAAAGCGGCCCTTTTACAATGGAATGCTTATTGCTGAGTATAGTCCAACTGGCGAGCACCATTGCTGCAACCGGGAACCGATGACTATGCCGTGGCTTCACAACCAGGTGATACTAACAGCGCTGTGCCTGTGCCTTGCCGCGCTGGCCCCCTGGAGCTCTGCTCCGGCCGACCGGGGAGTGCCCGCGGAGGCGACCCGCACGCAAGCTATCGGCGGAGATTTCACACTGACGGATCACAACGGCGCCCCCTTCAGCCTCTCCGATGAGCGTGGCAAGGTGGTGTTGATGTTCTTCGGCTACACTTCCTGCCCGGATGTTTGCCCAACCACACTCATGATGGTGAAACAGGTCATCGACAGACTCGGCGACCGTGCCCGCGACCTCACGCCACTGTTTATTTCGGTTGACCCGCAGCGCGACACCCCCTCCCGCCTGAAGGCCTATGTCAGTTACTTCGACCCGTCGATCATTGCGGCGACCGGCACCCAGGACCAGTTGCACGCCCTCACCCGGAGTTACGGGACTTTTTACCGCTATACTGGCGACGTTGCCTCGAACGACTACGCGGTCGACCACGGCGCGAATCTGTATGTGATCGACAGGCACGGCGAACTGGCGCGCATCATCCCGTTCGGCACGCCGGTAGACACCATCGCAAGCATTGTCAGCCAGGTCGAAGCCGGCAAACCGTAACAGGCTGCACGCCCTCACCGCAGCCGCCTGAGCCGGAGCGCTCATTGACCGGTATGTGTATCCGCCACCTGCCTGACCGCGGCGGCGATATCGGCGGCCTGGCGGTTTTCCCGGACATCATGAACCCGGAAGATTCTCGCTCCCGCCATAACCCCGATGGCCGTTGTGGCGACGGTTGCCGGCCCAAGATCGCGCGGTTCATCTACCTGGCACAGGCTGCCCATGAAACGTTTTCTGCTGGTCCCCAGCATCACCGGCAAACCGGTGGCGACGAACTGTTGCAGCGCGGACAGCAATTGGAGGTTGTGCTCGCGGCGCTTGCCGAATCCGATGCCGGGGTCGATCACCAGTTGGTCCTCGCGCACGCCGTTGTCCATGGCCTGCGCGGCACACCGCAGCAGGAAAGTCCTGACTTCCGCGACGACATCACCGTAGTCCGCATTATCCTGCATCGTCTCAGGTTCGCCCTGCATATGCATCAGCGCCAGGTAGGCGCCGCTCTCCGCCGCCAGCCCGAGCATGCGCGGATCACCGAGGCCCGCACTGACGTCATTCAGCATGGTAGCACCCGCCGCCAGTGCCGCCTCAGCCACCACGGCCGAGCGGGTATCAGTGCTGATAATCACGCCGGGAGGCAACCGGTCATGTAGCTCGCGGATCACGGGTATCACCCGGTCGATCTGTTCCCTGTCGCTTACCGGCCGCGAGCCCGGACGGGTGGATTCTCCGCCGACGTCGATAATGTCCGCGCCTTGCGCCGCCATGTCCAGAGCATGTTCACAGGCGACGTTCAGAGACCGATAGGCGCCGCCGTCGGAAAAACTGTCCGGGGTGACGTTGAGAATGCCCATCAACAGCGGGCGTGAATAGGTCAATACCGGCGTGTCACGCATGATTCACACTTCCCTGGCACCCTGCGCACAGCGACGGAAACGCCGCAAACAGTGGGCCGGAGACGGAACAAATTGCGTCAGTTCTGTCACACATAACGACCGTTTTAATGCCAACCATCAGTATTATCTGGTCACCTTGCCGTGGCACAAGCCATGCATAAACGTTACATATCATGAAAAGCCTTGACCGTCCGCCGGAACGGGTATGCGGCACAGAGGAGACCACGATGCTGGATTACGTCAAACCCATAGCCGACGTGCAAGGCAGCGCCGACCACCGCAATATCGCCATCAACAAGGTTGGCATAAAGAACATACGCCACCCCGTGAGGGTGCGCGACCGCAGCGAGGGGGAACAGCACACTGTTGCCTGCTTTAACATGTATGTAAATCTGCCCAAGCACTTCAAGGGCACTCACATGTCGCGTTTTGTGGAAATTCTCAACCAGCACGAACGTGAGTTGTCTGTGAAATCATTCAAGCAGATGCTCCCGGAAATGACAAGCCGCCTGGGAGCCGACTCGGGCCACATAGAAATGCGTTTTCCCTACTTTGTCAACAAGCGGGCACCGGTAACCGGCGTCGCCAGTCTGCTGGACTATGACGTAACGTTTATCGGCGAAGTTCACGGTAGCACGGCCGGACTCTCCATCAAGGTAACCGTGCCGGTCACCAGCCTGTGCCCCTGCTCCAAAAAGATCTCCGACTACGGGGCGCACAACCAGCGATCTCACGTGACGGTGACCGCCACCATCGGCGAGTTTATCTGGGTAGAAGACCTGATCGACATCATCGAAAGCGAGGCATCCAGCGAACTCTACGGCTTGCTCAAGCGCCCGGACGAAAAGTACGTCACCGAGCAGGCCTATGACAATCCGAAATTCGTCGAGGACATGGTACGTGATGTGGCGGCGCGACTGCGCGATGAACCGCGCATCCTGGACTATTGCGTCGAATCCGAGAACTTCGAATCCATCCATAACCATTCCGCCTACGCATTGATCCGCTCAGACTAGCCTGACACGCGGTGGTACACGGCGAGGAAAGACAACCGGCTGCTGCCACGCCCAGTGCCGGTGATGGCAGTGGCACAGTTTTCTGTGACTTCGACGGCACCATCACCGAAGCGGACACCCTGCAGGCTGTGGTACAGCATTTTCTTCCAGCCAGTGCCGGTGAAGTGCTGGCGGACATCGGCCGCGGCACCATCAGCCTGCGCACCGGCATTGAACGGCTGATTGGCGCGCTGCCCTCGGCCCGGGCCGACGACATCCGGGAATTCGTCAACCGGCAACCCCTGCGTGCGGGCTTCGAGACGTTTCTGCTTCGTATGCGCGAGCGAAATATGCCGGTCGTTGTCATATCCAGCGGCATGCGCTTCTGCGTCGAAGCCAGGCTGGCCCCCTGGCGCCACCTGCTACACCGCATATACGCCCTGGATGTGGCGCTGGACCAGCCTCGCATGCGCGCCCGGATCGTTGACGGCAACGCGCTGGAGGCGGTGCCGAAAGCAGATATCCTGCTGCGCTACCCGGTTCGGCCGAGGATCGTCATCGGCGATTCGCTGTCCGACCAGAGCATGGCGTTACAGGCCGATATCACGTTCGCACGCGATCGCCTGCTCACATTCCTGCACCGGCGGGGGTCGCCCGCTATCGCTTACCGTGATTTTCACGACATCCTCCGCGCCTTTCCCAGCACCGGTATTGCATGATGAAATCGGCATCATTCGCTGGCGACAGGGATCCACCGGTTTCCGCCAACGGTGGACGTTGCGAAACCGGCACGGGTTATTCCAGTAATGGCACACCTGGATACAGTTCCGGAACAACCGGGGGTAATGCCAGTGCACTGCGACAACCATTTTGCAAATGGCGCGAATATTGCCCATGCCATTCGCAGCGAACGACTAAAGATGGCTGTATGCTGTGTACCACAGCAACAGGATACTGCAGCGGCATGGTTGCAGTATCCACTCCTCCCGCAGCCTCCGGTTCGCTTTTTCCAATGCCCGCCCCCCCCGGCGGGCATTTTTTTGTACGCGCGGGAATTTCTCACTGCGCGACAGGCCTGTCACGTATCCGAGCCACATTGAACGATGGCAAGACACAGTGTTCGCCTGTGCGCCATCGATTTTAAACGGCGATACACGGGCCGCGCGCCCAAACCAGGCAACACGGCGGAAGCCTCGTATACTCGCGTATTGTTTCTTTACTTTTGCCGACAGGATTATCAGACGACAAAGGCGACAGGCACAGGATATTGATCATGCCGGGACCCGTAGGAGGCATGACCTGGCACGGAATATGCTCGACTCATGATTGCGGCTGCATCCGTATCTGCAACGATCCACGCTGCAGAGCAGAAAGCAGAAAGTGACCGCGCGGTTGCTGTGGTTTCCGGCCAGGCCGGAAGCAGACATCTCCCTAGCCATTCGCGAACATCCCTGAGCGTCTCCGAATGGTACCTGGCCCGGCACCCCCCGCCGGGCCTTTTTTATGCCGACACCGCATCGGCGCTGTACTGTCCCGCGCTGTGCAGTGCTGCTTCGCCGCGTGCCGCAATACTGACGGAGGTGAGCCCCTGCAATGAACACCGACAACCAGGAGATCGCGCGGCTGGAAGAGGCGCTGGACACCCTCACTGGCCTGCCATCCTGTCTCGCGGATCCGTCCGAAGAAGGGCTTCACGAGGTACTCGAAGAAGTCTCGCGGCGTCTGCAGGACAACCTGCCCTACCCGCACCCGCTGTATGCCGGCCAGATGATGAAAGCGCCCCATCGCATCGCCCGGCTGGCCTATATGCTGGCGTTGTGGACAAACCCCAATAACCATTCGCACGAGGGCGGGCGTGCCAGCACCGCAATGGAAAAAGAAGCCGTCGCCGCACTCGCCGCCATGTTCAACTGGCAAACACACATCGGCCATCTTTGCAGCGGCGGGACAATTGCCAACCTGGAAGCACTCTGGATCGCGGCAAAGCTGCGCCCCGGTACAGGCGTGCTCGCTTCCGCAGCGGCGCACTACAGCCACCGGCGCGCCTGTGAACTGCTGCAGCTGGATTTCCATGCTGTTGCCACGGACGCCCGTGGGACCATGGACCTCGTAAACCTCGAACGGCATCTGGCAGACGGCCGAACAGGCACAGTGGTGGTCACCCTGGGCACCACCGCTCTGGGCGCACTCGACCCCCTGCCGGCGATACTCGCACTCAGGGAGCAATATGATTTCCGGGTTCACGTGGATGCCGCCTATGGTGGGTACTTCACGCTGGTCGGCGAGTTGCCCGTCGAGGCACGCGCGTGTTTCGATGCCCTGGCGCAAGTCGACTCGATCACCATCGATCCGCACAAGCACGGCCTCCAGCCCTATGGCTGCGGTTGTGTCCTGTTCAGGGATCCGGCGCTGGCGCCCCTCTACCACCACCAAGCGCCCTACGCGTATTTCACCACCGACGCCCTGCACCTGGGTGAAATCAGCCTGGAGTGCTCGCGGCCGGGTGCGACGGCCGTCGCCCTGTGGGCCACCCAACGCTTGCTGCCCCTCGTACGCGGCGGCAGGTTCTCCCGGGACCTTGCGCGTTCGCTGCAGGCAGCTGCCGCGCTGTACGCCCACCTTGACACGGACCCGCGGTTCCTCACCCTTACCCAACCGCAACTGGATATCGTTGTGTGGGCGCCACGGGGCGTGTGCGCCAGCAGCATTTCAGCGCGCTCACACGCCCTGTTCGAGGCAACGGCGGCGGCCGGCCTGCACCTGGCGCTGGTCAGTCTCCCGGCCGGTCTGCTGCAGGAGTACTGGCGGGAAGTCGAGTTCGACACCCCAACTGTGACCTGTCTGCGCTCCTGCCTGATGAAGCCCGAACACGCCGACTGGCTCGAGCGCATCTGTTGCATTCTCGACAGCGTCGCGGACGCAGCAACTGTCTGACCCTGTAATTACTTCTATACAAACTGCGCTGTATGTGAAGCACCGGCAGCGGATTTACGCGATACCGGAACGGGGTATGCAATACAAGCCATTGAATCGCTGACCGGTTGATTCAATGGTACGGATTTTGCAATTTTCCCGGCAAACAAACCCGCGGGCGGTACCCACGCCGGCTACGCCCAGTGGCGTCACGGCACCCGGCCATTCGATTAGCAAACACGACAATCGAGGAGCAGGCATCAATGCACAATAAAAACCATTGCCTCTATAGCGAGAATCACCTGTGGTGTCGCCACAGGGATAGTAACCGCGCGATTATTGGCATCAGCGACCACGCCCAGCAGCGAGTGGGCAAAATCCACCAGGTGGAACTGCCCACGGCCGGGAGTTCCGTCAGCCGCGGAAAACCCTTCGGCACGATAATTTCCGGCGGTGTTGTCATCGAGCTAGTCTCTCCGGTGGATGGCCACATCATCAATGCCAATAATTATCTCGGCTACAACCCGGGCCCCGTCAAATCAGATCCGTACGGCGAAGGGTGGATGCTGCATGTGCAACTCGAGGCCGCCGAGCAGCTGTGTGAGCTGATGGGCTCTGAACAGTACACGCAATACATAGCGGAACCCGACAGCATCGCGGTTGAACAGGTTTTCGCCTAGCACGAGATGGGTGCGTGCTCGTGGCGCGCCCCCATCGTCGTACCGCAAAGCCCTGGTTGCTAGGCGTTACGCAGACCGCGGCCGAACGCCGAGAGGAACCTGAGACTTTCCTGGGTATCGGCGTCCCGGGCAATCGCCAGCAATCCAACCAGCCCGCCCTTTGCAGGCGGCTGCGCGGCACTGGCCTCGCAGGCCGTCACCAGAGCGTTGAGCACGCCGGTCAGCGACGACTGAATGTCTTCCCGGGTGAGCAGGTCCAGCATCTGCAGGAAGCTCCGGTTGCGCGCCAGGCGGTCGACCAGGCACATCATTTCACCGGCGATCAATGCCAGGCGGCCGACGATATCGTCGGAAAGCGCATCTTGTGCGGAGCCCACCAGCCTTGCCAAGCCGACCAGGCGGTCGAGGTCGCCATTATTGACCAGTGCGGTAAGCGCCGGCAGTGCCCCGGCGACACCACTGCGGTTGACCTGGTCGAGCAGGTCCAGGCCACCACTGGCGGTATGCGCCAGGCGGCCGACAATATCATCGGTCATCGCATCCTGCGCCGAACCCACCAGGCGGGCAATGCCCGCCACCCGTTCCAGGTCGCCGTTTTCCACCATGGCGGCCAGCGTCGGCAGCGCGTCGCCGACACCACTGCGGTTGATACGGTCCAGCAGGTCGAGCCCGTCGGTGAGCGTTGCGCTCAAACGGGTCACCATGTCATCGGTGAGCGCGTCCTGCGCACCGTCGACCAGCCGCACCAATTCCGACGGCAGGCCCTCTTCCGTCGCCTTCGCTTCTGTTGCTGACTTCCGCGCCTGACTCATGTCCGCCACCCCACTCAGAGCAATCCGCGTGCGCTGGCCCAGTACAGCTGGTTATAGGCCATTTTGAACCAGTGTATTGACTTGGTCGGCGGCTTCGGATCGGGCGGGTTGTTGTAGTTGAACATAGCGTAGGTTGCCTTTTCCTTGCCCGCCTCGATGAAACAGAATACCTTGCCATCATAGTCGCGCACCGGCGTGCCTATCTTGACCGTCGAGGCGATATTGTCCGCCAGCGCCTCGGCCTCGAAATGGGCTGTGGAACCCGCCTTGCTGATCGGCAAGTTGGTGGTATCGCCGAGCACGAATGCGTTGATGTGGCCTTCAACGTTCAGGCGATGGCGGTCGGTCGGAATCCATCCGGCCGTACCCAGCCCGTTGCTTTCGATCACCTCCATGCCCTTGTGCGGCGGTACGGCTACCAGCAGATCGTAGCTCGCTTCCGTGCCCTCTTCGCTGTAGACGACCTTTTTGTCTCCGTCAACTTCCTTCATGTTGAACAGCGTTTCGTAGGTGACGCCGAGCCGGTCAAATTCCTTCTGCGCCCACTTGCCAACCGGCTCAAGGCTGTGCAGGCGGCCGATGGGATAGGTGTAGTGGAGCTGGACCTTGTCCAGCATGCCGCGGTCCTTGAAAAAGTCATACATCATGAAGGTGACTTCCAGCGGCACCATGGGGCACTTGTGCGGCACACCGACGCTGACCAGCACCTTGCCGCCCTCGAATTCGGACAGGCGCTTGTAGAAATCCAGAGCCGCCTGTTCGGTATAGACATTGATGGAGTTTTCCGCGAGACCGGGAATGTTCTCCGGCATGGCGCGCGAGCCCGTGGCGATTACAATAATGTCGTAATCGTAGCGCTTGCCGCTTTTGGCGATAACGTGGTTTTCATTCAGACTGAAGGTCTCGACCGGGTCGACATGAAAATGTATGGCAGGCTCCAGCAGGCTCTGCTGGTCGCGGTAGAGCTCGTCCGGTGCCATCCGACCGAAGGCCACGTATAGCAGTCCGGGCTGGTACATATGTTTGTCACTCGCCGAAAGCATGGTGATGCTGGCAGCGCCGTGGTCCAGTTCGGACTTCAAACGTCGTGCGAGGTTGTTGGCCAGGATGGTGCCACCCATACCGCCGCCTACGATCAGTATTTTCATATTCCGCTCTCCTCTGGACCTTTCAGGTGATGTTATTTCGCCTTTCTCACGACGACGTGCCAGACACCGTCACTCTCGAAGTTATCGACCAGGTCGTGACCGACCTTGTTGACCCATTCCGGGATGTCCTTGGCCGACCCTTCATCGCTGGACAGCACTTCCAGCTCTTCACCGACTTCTGACTGCTTGATACCCGCTATGAGCTCCATCAGCGGACCGGGGCAAAAGGTGCCGCGAGCATCGATTACCTTCTTCTCACTCACAATCTTGACTCCCGATCAAAATGTCCATACCTGGCCACCAGTCGCATCATCGAGGAAGCGAGTCAGCCCCAGTGGTTCCTCCAGGTATCTAACCATGTCCGCCTGCTTGAGGCCGAGCATGTCCATGGCCATCGAGCAGGGAAATACCTGCGCATCGCCCAGGTCGACAGCCTGCTCGAAAAGGTCCATGAACTCCGGGGCGTTTTTACTGGCCAGCAGCTTGCCGAATTCGCCTTCCACCGGTATGTCGTAGGGGCTGTAGCCCGCCACAAAGTACGACAGGGCGTTCATGGACAGGAAAACGGAAACCCGGTGTCCGCTAACCGCGCCCACCGACGCCACCATGGCAGCCATTTGCAGGCGCTCACGGGACTCAGAAACTACAATGACGCTTATCTTGTCAGAAGCCATCGAATTCCTCGGTTGTTAATCATTACCCGGATCTATGCCATGCCGATACCGGTGCGGCGCGCGGTAAGGCACAGCGTGGCTGACGTTCACGCAAGGTCTGTGCCATCCGTCCGACGACCGGATAACAAGGGTTTGCACCCGCTGCCGGCAACCCGGGATGGCCGCTGATGGCGCATGTCGTGCCATCCTGCTCAGGCAGCGGGACACACGCGGAATTTCGGCAGGAAAAGCGTGACGGCCAGTCGGGGATAGACCCACCTGCGGATGGAATGCGCTAATGCCGCGAAGCCACGCGAGAACAGTGCGCTCGACACCGGGTGTATCGATGCTGGCAACGACTGTAACGATTATTGACACAGGCAGTGTACTTATTCCGGTACAGCCTGTACGCCAGGCTCACGCCCGGAAACACCTGCGCATGACTTTCACCGCACTGGTGCCTTTTTTGCACTATCGCCAAATCATCTTCGTTGCTACCCGGGAAACTACATATGGCCAAGCGCCTTACAATGATTGGTGCAGGTCCTGCGGGCTATGTTGCCGCGCTGGACGCCGTAGCCGCCGGTCTCGAGGTGCGCCTGATCGACAACCCAGGACCCCGGCCGCACGTGCCTACAGCGCGGCTGCATTGCCACCAAGACGCTGATCGCTGGGCGCCAGGTAACGGAAACGTTTCGCGAGACCAGATAGTTCGGCATCGATCTGGAAGGCAGCGTTACAGTAAACTGGCCCGCCCAGCGGCTACGCATCGATAGAGTTGTCGGTACCATTCGTCGTGAGTTTCTTGACCAGATGAGCTTCTGGAACGCCGTTGATTTACAGTGAAAACTCGAACTGTTCCGGAATGATTATAACCACAGCCGTTTTCACGCCGCCCTTGAAGGCGATACCCCCGCACAAATCCATGGTGCATCCAAAACCCGACAAGCCGACTTGGGACATTACCGCTGGCAGGCGCATTGCCATCGGCTCGTCCAGCCCCCTATGGCGGCGTAAATCGGAATTCGAGACCGACACTCTAGGCGTTGGAAC
>JAJDOI010000232.1 GCA_022340245.1 Thiogranum sp. | reverse complement strand
GTCGGAATTGTTCAGTTCAGCAGTTCAGAGACTGCAATCACGTTTTCAGCCACTTCGCCGATGCGCAGGTTTCTGTCCATGGCCATCTTGCGCAAGGCATGGTAGGCCTGTGGTTCGTCGAAGCCGCGCTGTTTCATCAGGATACCCTTGGCGCGTTCCACGGCTTTGCGTTCCACCAGGCTCGCGCGGCTCTCGGCGAGTTCCCGGCGCAGGCGCTCGGTCTCGCCGAAACGCACGAGCGCTACCTGGAGTATGCTCGCGACGCGCGTGGGCTGGAATCCATCGACCACGTAAGCGCTGACACCGGCGCGCAGCGCGCGATGAATGACCTCGGGGCTGTTTTCCCGGGTAAACAGCACGACCGGCAGGGGGCTGTGCAATGACAGCTCCCGCAGGGGCGTCAGCAACAGCTCACCGGGCACGTCGCTGTCGATTACCAGCAGGTCCGGTGTGTGTGTGCCGACAGCGGCGAGCAGCTCTGAGCCGGTCACTGCGCTGGCCACCACGTCGTGACCACAAGCCTGCAATGACTGCCGGAGCAGTGCGCTGCGTTCGAGGTCGTCGTTAACCAGTAACGCTTTCAACTGCATGGGGATCCATCAAGTCCGCTTTCAAGCGCAGCAGCAAGTGCTATGCCAGCGGTCGTAAATGCCTGAATTGACGCACCGCCGGCGGTTTTGCGCCATACTGATGCACAATTATGCGCCGTGGCTCAGGCATAATTCCCGATTCTGGTGCGCGGCGCCCCGCTGTGGCCCGGGCGGGTACGCCGATTTGAAGGCGTTGCCGCCCTCGCCGGTGCGGCACAGGCATTGCAGAGCACCTGCAGGAAAATCAATCAGGAGATACAAGAAGGTCACACTCATGCTGGATAAAACACTGGCCATCATTCTCGCCGGCGGCACCGGTACGCGGCTGCACCCGTTGACCAGCGATCGTGCCAAGCCGGCGGTTCCGTTCGGCGGCAAGTACCGCATTATCGATTTCACGCTGGCCAACTGCCTGCATTCGGATATTCGCCGCGTGCTGGTGCTGACGCAGTACAAGTCGCACTCACTGCAGAAACACCTGCGCGACGGCTGGTCGATCTTCAATCCCGAACTGGGAGAGTACATCACCCCGGTGCCGCCGCAGATGCGTGTCGATGGCGAGTGGTATTCCGGTACCGCCAATGCGATCTACCAGAACCTCTACATGATCGAGCGCAGCGCCGCCGACTGGGTGCTTATTCTGTCGGGTGATCACATTTACCGCATGGATTACGCCGAGATGATCAAGGCGCATGTCGAACGCCAGCCGGATGTCACCGTTGCCTGCATGGAAGTGCCGGCCCTGGAGGCGGGCGCCTTCGGTGTCATGCGTGTAGGCCCCGGTGACCACATTGCGGACTTCCGGGAGAAGCCCGCGCAGCCCGAGATGCTGGCCGACGACGGCGCGCGTGCGCTGGTATCCATGGGTATCTATGTCTTCAGCAAACAGCTGCTGCTGGACGAGCTGCGCCGCGACCACGACAACCCGGCCTCCAGCCACGATTTCGGCAAGGATCTGCTGCCTTCGCTCATCGCTTCCGGCCGGGCCTGCGCTTACCGTTTCGGCGGCGACAGCGGGCGCGTCTCACCGGACCGCTACTGGCGGGATGTCGGCACTGTCGATGCCTACTACCAGGCCAATATGAGCCTGCTCGACCCGGTGCCGCCGCTGGATCTGTACCAGCCGGACTGGATGATCCGCACCTACCAGGAGCAGACGCCGCCGGCGCGCACCGTGCCCGGGGAGTCGGGCAATGAAGGGGTGTTCGTCAATTCCATTGTGTCCGGCGGAACGGTCATCGCCGGTGGCGGTGTCAACCATTCCATCCTGTTTTCCAATGTACACGTCGGCGACGAGGCCATCGTCGAAGACGCGATCCTGTTCAACGGTGTCGTGGTGAGTGATGGCGCGCAGGTCAAGCAGTGTATTGTCGACAAGGGTGTGGTTATCCCCCCGGGTACGGCGATAGGTGTCGACCCGGCACGCGACCGCGAGCGTTTCCACGTGTCCGAAGGCGGTATCGTGGTCATTCCGAAGGACTACCGGTTCAACTGACGCAAGCGCATCAGCGCTTCTGCTTCGGCAGCTGATCCGCAGTGTCCACCGCCGATAGCCGGTAGTAGCCGTCGTGTGGTCGCGGCAGAACAAAATCCTCCTGATGATAGTGCACCAGCAACCGGCCGGGCAGCGTCCGGTAGGGGCCGACCGGGTCGGCTGACCAGCTCAGCGCGTAGTAGCCCGGTGACAGGCTGCGGGTGTGCAGGACTATCCGGTCGTCTTCGTTCTCAATGCGCACACTGTCAAATGGTGCGGCCAGCGGTTCGCCAATGAAGATGCCTTCGCCGGGCTGCTGCACACTCTTCCAATAGGCTTCGATAAGGGTGGCGCCGGCGGTGTAGCTGTCGATCAGGATGCCCGGGTTGGGAAACTTGCCCAGCAGGTTGCAGGGTTCCACCACCGTGCCGAAACTGCCTGTGGCGCCAGCCTGCAGCCAGCGCAGCGCGCTCATCTGACCGGTGCCCGTCAGCTGGCCACCGGCCGAGGTCAGGTGATCGGCGACAGCGCCGGGCCGAAACGTCAGGGTGTCGAGGCCGTTCACCCGGAGTTTGCCGGTGAAGTAAAACAGCACGTCGTGCCGGTCCCGCAGGGCGTCGGTCTCTACCAGCTGCGTATCGATCCAGCCCTGCATGGCGTCGACGATGCGCGGGTAATAGACCGAGCGCACGTTGCGCGCCTTGTCGTTGGTGCTGACCAGGTAAGCGGTCCCCGGTGGTCGGGTAGCGTCGGCGGCGACGCCCCGGTCGATGAGCGCCCGCGCATCGGCAAAGCTCGCGGCCGCGATGCCCATCGTCGGGCGGATGCCGAGGTCCCGGTAGGGCGCGGCGCCCCGGTAGCCGAAATAAGGGCTGTGGCGGGTGGGGGCGCAGCGGTGGGCGGAACACCAGCTCTTGTCAAAGCCAAAGGTCAGTGCCGAGGTGATTGACATGCACTCGACGCGGAAGGGTGCGATCCAGGTGATGGCATAGGCCTGGATGTTTGCCGGTGTCGCCTGTTCTATCGTTGTGCGCAGCCGGCTGAAGTCCGCGGCGGACATACCCGCACGCCCCGGCGGGAAGCTGACGTGCAGCAGGTTGCCGGCGGGAAGATGCCGGGCTTTCATATAGTACGCGCCGATTTGCACGCTGAGCGGGTCGGCGTCGTTGACGATGACAGCCAGTTCGTCGGCCTGCAGGCGGTGGGCGGGCAGTGACAGCTGCAGCGACCCCGCCGAGACCGTGGGCGGCGACAGCAACAGCGACAACAGGCAGGCGTTTATAGCCCGTATCCAGCAGGACAATCTCAGGATGGCTTGGAGGTCCGGGCCGCGCATGGGGCGCCCATGCTACTGATTGACGCGGGCGGAGGGAAGGCCGGTCAGCGGCTGGCGGTGTGGCGCTGGTCGCCCAGCACGAATTGAATGTTACAGACCCGGTCCAGTTGCGCGACAAACGCATCCAGGCATTGCGGATCGAAATACTTGCCGCGCTGCTGATTGAGATAGTCGAGAGACTTCTCCATCGTCCAGCGGCGCTTGTACGGGCGCTCCGAGGTGAGTGCGTCGTAGGCATCGGCGACGCTGACGATGCGCGCAGCAAGAGGAATATCCTCGGCCCCCAGCTGGTACGGGTAGCCGGTGCCGTTGAATTTTTCGTGGTGGTTCAGCGCAATGATAGCGCCCATCTGCAGATACTTGGATGGACTTTCCTTGAGAATTTCATAGCCGATCGTGGTGTGCGTTTTCATGATTTCGAATTCGCAGTGAGTCAGGCGGCCGGGTTTGCGCAGAATCTCGTCGGGTATGCCGATTTTGCCGATGTCGTGCATGGGGGCGGCCAGCTCGATGGCGTCGCATTCCTCGACTGTCAGGCCCAGCTGCTCGGCAATCAGGCGCGAGTACTTGGCCATGCGGATAACGTGATTGCCGGTTTCCTCGTCACGATATTCACCGGCCTTTGCCAGACGCAACAGGGTTTCGTGTTCGCGCGACAGGATCTCGCTGGTGGCCTCGTTGACCTTCTGCTCCAGCCAGCGGGCCCGTTCGTGAATGATGCGCTGCTGACGGCGCTGGGTCAGCAGGTTGCTGCAGCGGGCGTGGAATTCCAGATCGTCGACCGGCGTGCCGAGCAGATCGGTGGCGCCGGCATCCAGTACCTGGCGCCGGGTCGTGCGGTCGGTCCAGGGAGTCATCATGACAACCGGCAGGTGCTCGCCTTTCGGTACCTGGCGCAGCCGCTGGATCAGGCTGACCACGTCGAGGTCGGGAAACTGACTGTCGGAAATCACCAGGTCGGCGGTGTGCCAGTACAACCAGGAAAGCGCGGGCTCCGGTTTGAGGAAGGCTTCGATGTGGATAGTGGGGTCCAGGCGCCTGCTCAAGGCGACGAGTCGGTCCCTGCGGGATACATCCCGGTCCATGATGAGTATCGTCGGCATACGTGCCTCGTGTCCCCTGTTCTTCACAGTAGTATTGCGTTACTGCGGAGCTTCCGTGCCGACCGCCCTGCCAGGGAGAGCTATTCCCTAAGATGCTGAAATCAGATCATAAAACCGTTAATATACTTGCTGCTTGTAGCTAACGGCAAAGTTGGTACAAACTTAAGTGCGGTATTTCACCGATCTTGCCCGGACCAGTGTCCAATGGCTTGATGTCACGAAACATTTACAGGAGGCTGCATGTCGCGGCAGGAAAAATCGAAACAGCGCGGTCAGTCGCTGGGTAGTGTGATACGCAGCGTCTCGGCGTCGATGTTCGGGGTGCAGAGCAGCCGCAAGCATGAGGAGGATTTCGCCAGCGGCAGCGCCAGGGCGTACATCACCGTCGGCCTGATCGCCACCGTGGTGTTTGTCCTGGTCGTGTGGGGCGTGGTCAAGCTGGTGGTGTCGGTCGCCACGCCCGGCTGAATATCGTGCTGCATTGATTTCGATCAGATATCCTGCGCCGACACTCGGGGCATACTGCTGAAAGGCCGCCGCCTGGAGTGAGTGCTTGATGCAAATCCTTTACACCCTGGGTCGTTCGCTGCTCAACAGCGTGCGCGACCTGCTGCCGGTGGTGCTGGTGGTGGTGTTCTTCCAGCTGGCTGTTCTGCAACAGCCCTTGCCCAACCTGCTGCAACTGACCGGCGGCATGCTGCTGGTGGTGCTGGGGCTGACGTTCTTTGTCAACGGACTGCAAATGGGCCTGTTCCCCGTCGGGGAATCGCTGGCACATGCGCTGGCGCGCAAGGGCAGTCTGTTCTGGCTGATTGTGTTCGCCTTTGCGCTGGGCTTCGGCACCACGGTTGCCGAACCGGCGCTGATCGCGGTGGCCGGGGAGGCCGCTGCCATTGCCGCCGATGCGGGCGTTATCGAGCACAGCGAGCACGCCCAACTGGTGTACGCCGACGGCTTGCGGCTTACGGTGGCGTTTTCGGTCGGCTTCGCAATCGTGCTCGGCGTGGTGCGTATACTCAAGGGCTGGCCCATGCACTGGATGATCAGCGGCGGCTATGTCATCGTAGTGATTATCACTGCCTTCGCACCACGCGAAATTATCGGTATCGCCTACGATTCCGGAGGCGTGACCACCTCGACCATAACCGTTCCGCTGGTCGCCGCCCTTGGCGTCGGCCTGGCATCCTCGATTTCCGGCCGCAATCCCATGGTCGACGGTTTCGGCCTGATCGCTTTCGCCTCGCTGACGCCCATGATCTTCGTCATGATATACGGCATGCTTATCCAGTGACGTGGTGGAACGACCTGCTGCAGACTTTTCTCGACACGCTGGGCGACCTGCTGCCCATCGTGGTGATGGTACTGGTCTTCCAGTTCCTGGTGATCCGCCGTCCCATGGCGCATCCGGGGCGGGTGTTTATGGGGTTTGTCTACGTCCTGTTGGGGTTGACGCTGTTTCTGGTCGGTCTCGAGGAAGCCCTGTTCCCGCTGGGGCGGGTGATGGCCACGCAGCTGACCCACGCCGAGTTCATTTACCGGGCGGGCCAGGGTGTGATCCCCGCCGTGCACTGGCCGGACTATATCTGGGTCTATGTGTTCGCTTTCGCCATAGGCTTTTCCACCACCATTGCCGAACCTGCGCTGCTGGCAGTTGCGCTGAAAGCCCACCAGGTCTCGGGTGGCGCAATAGGCACCTGGGGGCTGCGTATCGCCGTCGCGCTGGGTGTGGCGGTAGGGATCGCGCTGGGGACTTTCCGGATCGTAACCGGTCTGCCCATTCATTATTTCATCATCGTCGGCTACATTGTGGTTGTGATCCAGACCTGGTTCGCGCCGCGCATGATCATTCCGCTGGCGTACGATTCCGGTGGGGTGACCACATCGACGGTGACCGTGCCGCTGGTGACAGCGCTGGGCCTGGGGCTGGCAGAATCCGTACCCGGGCGCAACGTGCTGATCGACGGTTTCGGGCTGATTGCCTTTGCCAGCCTGTTTCCGATTATGAGCGTTATGGCCTACGCGCAACTGTCGGCGTTGCGCGTAGGCCGACGCAAACAGGAAAACTGACATCCGGGTTTTCATGCTAAAGGGTAGATGTCCATGCACTTCAAACTGATTATCGCTTTTGTGGAAGATACGGTCACCGACAAGGTCATGAAGGCGGCGCGCGAGTCCGGCGCCACCGGGGCCACCGTGATCAGCAACGCGCGCGGAGAGGGGCTCAAGGGTATGACGACCTTTTTCGGCCTGTCGCTGGAAACCCAGCGCGATGTGCTCCTGTTTCTCGTCGAGGAACATCTCAGCCGCAAGATCCTGGAAAAGGTCTGTGACGTGGGCTGTTTCGAACAGCGCCCGGGCACCGGTATCGCCTTTCAGATCGACGTCGAGGATGCCGTGGGTGTGCAACAGCAGATCGCCGAACTGGTGGATCGCATGGAGGATCAGTTATGAATGAAACGACGGTAGTGCGGGTCCGCGATGTCATGAAGCACAACTTCGACATGATCGACGGCAAGATGACAGTGAGGGATGCCCTGAATGCCATGAAGCACGTCGAAACCAAGTGCTTGATCGTGGATAAACGCAACCAGGACGACGAATACGGCATGGTGCTGATATCGGACATCGCCAAGCAGGTGCTGGCCAAGGACCGGGCGCCGGAGCGCGTCAATATCTACGAGATCATGACCAAGCCGGTAATGTCGATCGACCCGGATATGGATATCCGCTACTGCGCGCGCATGTTCGAGCAGTTCGGGCTCTCCAGGGCGCCCGTGGTCGAAAATGACAAGGTCATCGGGATCGTCAGCTTTACCGATATGGTATTGAAGGGTGTCGCCGATCAGGTCTGAGGCGGCCGACCCGGCCCATGGCGTACTTCCCGTCTCAGTCGCGTTTGTGACGGCGCTGTAGCCGTATGACCACCCATGCATACAGCACAAGATTGATCGCGATAACAGCCGCGCCAAGCAACATCTGCATTTCCCGGTCCAGATCGGCAGGGTAGAGTACCGGCATAAGGTACCGTTCCACAAAGCCACCGCTATAGGCGCTCTGGCCACCCGCCTGCCTGAAGTATTGTTCCAGCGGGGTGAGCGGGCAGTACCAGCCCTGGAGCTCAACCAGCGCGCCCCATACCGCCGCCGGAATATGTATCGCGGCAACCGAACGCCACTTCAGCACCAGCAGGCCGCCGGCCACCGCGAAGCCGATAAAGCCGAGGTGCAAAAGGACGAC
>JAJDOI010000162.1 GCA_022340245.1 Thiogranum sp. | reverse complement strand
ACGCTCCTTATCCTCGCCAGCATCGGTATTCTGGCCAGTGCCTGCCAATGGTTCGCCTGGTGGGTGAAGCTGCCGGCGATTCTGTTCCTGCTGCTTGCGGGTATCCTGGTCGGCCCGGTCAGCGGCTGGCTCGAACCGGACGCCCTGTTCGGTGACCTGCTGTTTCCCTTCGTATCGCTGTCGGTCGCGGTGATTCTTTTCGAAGGCAGCCTGACGCTGAAGTTCGACGAGATCAAAGGCCTGGAGCAGGTGGTGCGGCGCATGGTCTCCACCGGCATATTGTCGACCTGGGCGGTGACAACCCTGGCCACGCACTGGCTGCTGGAATTCTCCTGGGATCTGTCACTGCTGTTCGGCGCGGTCACCGTGGTGACCGGACCGACCGTGATCGTGCCCATGCTGCGGACCGTCAGGCCGAGTGCGCATATCGCCAGCATCCTGCGCTGGGAAGGTATCGTCATCGATCCCATCGGCGCGCTGCTTGCGGTGCTGGTGTTCGAATTCATCATCTCCGGCAGCAACGGTGGCGCCCTGGGCCACACCTTGCTCAGCTTCGGCACGATGCTGCTGATCGGGCTGGTGCTCGGCGCGCTGGCCGGCCAGTTCCTCGGCATGACGCTGCGCAAGCACTGGCTGCCCGAGTACCTGCACAACGTCGCGACCCTGACGCTGGTGTTCGGCGTGTTCGCCATCTCCAACACGCTGCAGGACGAATCCGGGCTGCTCAGCGTCACGGTCATGGGCGTGTGGCTGGCGAACATGCGCGGCGTTTCGGTGGAAAACATTCTCAACTTCAAGGAAAGCCTGAGCGTGCTGCTGATCTCCGGGCTGTTCATCGTGCTGGCCGCACGCATCGACTTTCAGCAGTTCCACAGCCTGGGCTGGCCGGCGCTGGGTGTGCTGGCGATTATGCAGTTCGTGGCCCGTCCGCTGAAGATAGCGCTGTGCACCTGGGGTTCGACGCTGACCTGGGCCGAGCGCGCGCTGCTGGCCTGGATTGCGCCACGCGGTATTGTCGCCGCGGCGGTCGCGGCGTTGTTCGCCATGCGGCTGCAAGGGCAGGCGGTCGCGGCCGCGGAGTTGCTGGTACCGCTGACCTTCATGGTGATCATCGGCACCGTGGTGCTGCAAAGCAGCAGCGCGCGGCTGATCGCCACCTGGCTCGGCGTCGCCGAACCCGAACCGCGCGGCTTTCTGATTGTGGGCGCCAATCCGGTGGCGCGCACCATCGCCAAAGCACTCAAGAAACGCGGCTACGACTCGCTGCTCTGCGACAACAACTGGAACAACGTGCGCGCCGCGCGCATGGAGGGCCTGAACACCTTTTACGGCAATGCGGTGTCCGAGTACGCCGACCGGCGCCTGGACCTGGTCGGCATCGGGCGTCTGCTGGCGATGTCGCCGCAACGCGAACTCAACGCCCTGGCGGCACACCGCTACCGGCGTGAGTTCGGCGACAGCAATACCTTTACCCTGTTGACCAGTACCGACAAGGACGACAGCAAGCACAGTATGCTGCCGCCGGCCGGTTCGATCGCATTCGGCAACGACGTCAGTTACACCAGGCTCTCGGGTCTGCTCAGCGAGGACGCCGAGATGCACGAAACCAGGCTGTCGGAGAATTTCGACTTCGACGCCTATTACAAAAAATATTACAGGAAAGCCATTCCCCTGTTCGCCATCGACTCACGCGACCGGCTGCGTATCTTTTCCGCCGAGCATGAACTCAAGCCCGGGCCCGGCTGGACCCTGTTGAGCCTGATTGAGCAGGAGGTCGAAACCGGGGCCGATGAGCGGACCGATACGCCGGCGGCGGACGATGACGCTGCGTCGCCGCAACCGGCGTCGTAACCTGGTGGCTGCGGTAATACGGAACGTAACGTTTGATGGTGGCTGCGCTCAGCCCAACCTACAATCCTTGCCGCTTATGCAAGGGGCAAGAGGAAAACCGGCAGGCCAGTGCTGTGCGGCGTCCGGCGCGTCGGTCTGACTGGTTTTTTCCTTGACCCACTCGACGCTTTTGGAGACGCCTTCCCGGGTTGCTTCCCATCCCTGCCTGGATTTGTCCACGGTCCAGTCGACCGCCTTGCCGGTGCCTTCCCTGGTAGCATCCCAGCCCTGGCTGGATGTTTCGACGCTCCAGTCGAAGGCCTTTACGGCGCCTTCGCGGGTGGCTTCCCAGCCTCGCTGCGATTTCTCCACGGTCCAGTCGATGGCGTGTTCGGCGCCGTCCCGGGTGGTGTCCCAGACCGTGGGTTCATCCTGCGCAACCGGAGCGGCGAGCAGGGGCGCGGGCAAGACCAGCAACAGGATCAGCAGGCGTGCACAGTGTATTCGGTCGATAAGCATAGTGTTTCCCGGTGACTGAAAGCAGTGAACGAGGCAATAGCCGGGCCAACCCGGGCCGCGTAGCACTATCCGCTGTGACGACAGCGGTTGTTCCCGCCGCCGCGGACAGCAAACGCGGTCGGATCGTCTCCGGCCGGCGACAGGTCTACGTACCTGCGCGTCGGTTCAATGATGGCGCGCCGGTTGACGCGTAGTCGGGCGACGACGCCGATGCCGGTGTGCAGCGGATAACCGGGCCAGCACCGCTGTTTCAGCCTTCGACGCCGCTTTCGATCCACTTGCGAATGCGGTTGGAGTCACCGAAGGGCGTCAGCTTGCCGAAGGAATTCAACAGGACGATGACCAGCGGCTGATCGGCAATCTCCGCCTGCATGACCAGGCAGCGCCCGGCCTCGTTGATGTAGCCGGTCTTGCTGAGCTGGATTTCCCAGTGTTTGTTCTTCAGCAGCCGGTTGGTATTGGCGAAACGCAGTTCGCCGCGGCCTTTGTAGGGACGCACACTCATGCGGCGCGTAGTCGTCGCCGAGTGAATCAGGGCATAGCGCCGGGCTGCAAGCACCATTTTCGCCACGTCGCGCGCCGAGGCAACGTTGCCGGCATCCAGTCCGGCAGGGCCGACAAAGTGACTGTCGGTCATCCCGAGCGCCCTGGCCTTGCGGTTCATGGCCTTGACGAAGGCCTGTCTGCCACCGGGGTAGGTGCGGGCCAGCGCGCTTGCGGCGCGGTTTTCCGATGCCATCAACGCCAGGCGCAGCAGCTGTTCGCGGGTCAGCCGCGCGCCGTATTCCAGCCGCGAGCCGGTAAGCCGCTCCAGGTCACGGTCGTCCTTGGTAATGGTGATGGTTTCGTCGAGCGGCAGCGATCTGTCCAGTGTCACCATGGCGGTCATCAGCTTGGTTATCGACGCGATGGGGCGCGGTTCGTCCACGTGCTTGGCATACACCACCTTGCCGGAGGGTTCCATGATGAGCGCGGCGATCGACTGGAGTTTGAGCTTCTTCGGGTTGAGGTTCGACCAGGGGGTGGCGGATTGCCCGGCGCCGGTATCCTTGCTCAGTGCGGCAAGTTGTTGCGGGTTTTCCGTCGCGTCGGTGCTGCCAAACAATAAAGCCGCCGACAGGCAGCAAAACAGCAACAGGTTTTTCTTCATTGTGCGGCGCGTTGGTGTTTATCCATGTAGCCGAACTTTGACGCAGTCATGCGCGAATTGCAAATGGCTGCGGCGCGGTTTTTTAACACGACCTGCAATACTGACCACAACCGCCAGGCGCACACGTACCGACATACCTGCTATCTATGCAGTCGCATTGCGACTGGCAGGCGTGCTCAGCTTGTTGTTGATGCGTTGACGACGATGCTGTTGTTGCGCATTGGCCGGCAACATATCGCAGCAACGCTGTGCCGCGGTCAGGTCTTTGCTGATGTGTTCGTGATATTTCGCCAGCCGTTCCAGCGAATCCGTGCAGCCACCGGCGGCAAGCGATTCCCACAGCGCCACAGCCTGTCGCCAGTTGCCGACACGCCGCCACAGGCGCGCGAGCAAACGCCTGCCGTCGTCGCACAGGTGCTCGACATGGGATTGCAGCAGTTCGCGCGCGCCGGCTTCGTCGCTCGCCGCGAGCCAGCGGGCCAGGGCATGGATGTCCACGCCGAAGGCCAGCGGTTGGGCAATGGCCTGCGCCACCGCGCTGTGGGCCACGGCCAGAGAGACAATGTCCTGCCGGTTGTGTTCGACCACCTTGATGAGCGGGCCGGCCTCGCCGCCGCGCATATAGCCGAACCAGGCCGCGGGTGCTTCACTGCCGGGCAGGTCGTCGACGCGACTGAAGCCCAGCAGCTGTTGCTCCACGCTCAGCAGGCGGCAGTCGCGCCAGCGGTTGCCGAACAGCCGCCGCACCGGGTGCAGCAGGTCGACATGCGGCAGTTGCGCAAAGCTGCAGGCCAGACCCTGCATGCGAAAACGCGTCAGCAGCAGTGGCAGGTCGTAGCTTTTGCCGTTGTAGCTCACCAGCCGGTCGTCGGCGGACAGGCAATCGGCGAACGCCGACAGCAGGGCATCTTCCGCGGAAAACCGGGTCAGCAGAAACTGGGTCAGATCGATCGCATCGTCGCCGACCACCGCGATACCGACGAGGAAGGCGAGGGTGCCGCTGCCGCCGGACAGGCCCGTGGTTTCGGTGTCGATGTAAACCCGGCGGCGGTTGTCGGCATGTGCATCTCCCGGCAGGCGCGGGTTGTCGCGCAATGCATGCAGCGCGATGGAGCCGAGTTCGCCCGTCAACGCCAAACGCTCGCGGATGCGGGTTACGCCGTCGGCAATCAGTTCCCCGCCAAGTCTCTGTGCGAGTTCTTGGGGCGGCATACGCGGGGATGCGGGCGCTTTTACGGTGTTCGCACTGCGGCTGCGACCTCGCTGCTCCAGCTGGGCGATGCGCTCGCGCAAGCTGGCCAGCGAGGGCTTCGGCGCCGTCGCCGCCGGCGTGACACCGGCCTGCGACTGCAGGTCCGACAGCCGGGACTTAAGATCCATGGCCGGACAACAGACCCAGCACCGTCAGCGCCACCTGTTTCGGTGAGTAGCCGCGCACTTCATCGCTGGCGAGTATCGGGCCGATGCACGCCGGGCAGCCGTGCGCGCAGTCGCAGGCGGTCACCAGCTGCTGCGCGCCGGCGACAATCGCGGCCTGGTTGTCGAACAGCGGCGCGGAGATACCGATGCCGCCCGGGTAGTTGTCATACAAGAACAGCGTCGGCGTGAAGCGCTGCAACTGTACAGGGTCGACCGCCTCACCGTCGCGGTTGAGCAGCTGCCCGCGGCCGTTGGCACCGACCGTCGCAAACCACTCGGCGTTACCGTCGCCGACCGCGCGGCCGATGTCCTGCGGTTCCGACAGCATGCGCATGGCGGCCACAATGTGCAGGGCGTAACCGGCACCGAGAAAACCGTCCAGGGATTCCTGGCGGGAGGTGAAGGCCCGGTCCAGCGCCTCGGGGTGCAACTGCCACCACACCGCGGTGGTGTGCATCTCCTGGTCGGGCAGCTCGATGTTGCCGTAGCCGATGTTCTCGTGGGTGTAGTAGCGGATCTTCTTGTAGCCGGCGAAGCGTTTCACCAGGTGCACCTCGCCGTGCGCCACCGCACAGGGAAAAAAGGGGTCAGTACCCTTTTTCTCCGAAAAAGGGTACTGACCCCTTTTTTCAAAGTTGTCCAGGATCTTCAGCCGGGTGTAGTCGATAGCGTCGGTGTAGTAGTCGGCGCGCGTGCGCGTGACGAAGGCCTTGCGGCCGTCCCAGTCGAGCTTTTCCACCTGGTAGGGTGCCGACTGCACCATGTAGATGGCGCCTTCGTAGATGGTCTCCGGTGCGGAACTGTAGTCCACCTCGGCGATCACCGTCTGCGCGCCGCCGGTGGTATCGATGACCACGAAGTTGCCTTCGGCCACCGAGCGCAGGCTGACACTGTTGGCCGGGTAGCTGTCCGCCATCCAGTGCCACTGCCCGCCTTCGCGGTGCACGATACCGTGCTCTTCCAGGTAGCCGAGCATCTCGCCGAGGTCTTCCTTGCCGAAGCGGTCGCCCTGCTTGAACGGCAACTCGAAGGCCGCGCAGCGGATATGATCGAGCAGGATCAGCAACTGGTCGGGATCGATACGCGCCTGCTCGGGCGAGGCGCCGAGGAAGAACTCGGGGTTGCGGATAATGTACTGGTCCAGCGGCAGACTGCTCGCCACCAGCACGCCCAGCGCGGTACGCTGCCGCCGGCCGGCACGGCCCAGGCGCTGCCAGGTGCCGGCGATGGTCCCCGGATAGCCGTTCAGCAGGCACACGTCCAGCGAACCGATGTCCACGCCCAGCTCCAGCGCCGAGGTGGATATCACGCAGTCGATGGCGCCCTCGCGCAGCTTCTTCTCCATGGCGCGCCGTTCGGTCGGCAGGTAACCGCCGCGATAGGCCGCGACGCGGGCGGGGGTGCGCGGGTCGTTGTCGAAGGTGTCCTTCATGTACTTGGTGAGCACTTCGACCATCAGCCTCGATTGCGCAAACACAATGCACTTCAGCCCGCGCTTGACCGCCATTTTGGCGACGCGCGTGGTTTGTGAGCGCGCCGAGGCGCGGATGCCCAGGTCGGGATTCACCACCGGCGGGTTCCACAGCAGCAGGTGTTTCGCACCCTGCGGCGCACCGCTGTCGGTGATGGCGGTCACCTCGGCATCGATCAGCTCGCCTGCCAGTTCCGCGGGGTTGGCAATGGTGGCCGAACACAGAATAAACAGCGGCTCGGAGCCATAGAAGCGGCAGATGCGCTGCAGGCGGCGCAGCACGTTGGCCACGTGCGAACCGAACACGCCGCGGTAGGTGTGCATTTCGTCGATCACCACGTAGCGCAGACTTTCGAAGAACTGTGCCCACTTGGTGTGGTGCGGCAGGATACCCTGATGCAGCATGTCGGGGTTGGTGACGACGATATCGCCGCGGGTGCGCACCGCCTTGCGCGCATCCCCCGGGGTGTCGCCGTCGAAGGTAAAGGCGCGCACGCCGAGCGTGCCTGCCTCGTTCAGCGCCATCAGCTCCGCCACCTGGTCCTGGGCGAGCGCCTTGGTGGGAAACATGTACAGGGCCCTGGCCTGCTCGCCGAGTGCCGCCTGCAGCACCGGCAGGTTGTAGCACAGCGTCTTGCCCGAGGCGGTGGGCGTGACCACCACGGTATGCCGGCCGGCCCTGACCGCTTCCCAGGCCGCGGCCTGGTGGGTGTACAGCCGTTGGACACCACGGCTTTGCAGGGCCGCGCTCAGCCGCGGGTCGAGGTCCGCCGGCAGCGCGGCGAACCGCCCCGGCTTTGCCGGTACCACCAGCTCCCCGGTGATACGCGCGGCGTATTTCGACCGCAGGCGCCCGGCCAGTGCCTCGGCGGGGTCTGCCGCAGGCGTTGCCGCGGGTGATACCGGGGATCCTTCGAGCTGCTCGGCCGGGGCACTCATGCGCTGTTCTCCGTGGGTTCTCTTTGCCTAGCATAGAGAACAAAGGGAGAACATGGCAAGCCCGTTGTGCGAATCAACCGGATCCGGGCGCGTCCTCCGGCCGGCTGCCCAGCAACGGCAGCAAATGCGGCCAGACATTATCCAGAATCCGTGCCTGTGCCGCGCGGGTGGGGTGGATGCCGTCGGCCTGCATCAGTTCGGCGTGCTCGTCGATGCCGTCCAGCAGGCGCGGCACCAGGGCGACCTGGCGGGTATCGGCCAGTTGCCGGAACAGGGCGGCAAAGCGGGTATTGTAGAAGGCGCCGTAGTTGGGCGGCAGGCGGACGCCCGCGAGCAGCACTTTTGCGCCTTGTTGCTGACTAAGTTCAATAATGCCACTGAGGCTGGTTTCGATTTCGCTGAAGGGCAGGCCGCGCAGGCCGTCGTTGCCGCCCAGGGCGACGATCACGATTGCGGGGCGGTACTGCTGCAGCGCCGCGTCGAGCCGGTTCAGCCCGGTGCGGGTGGTATCGCCACTGACGCTGGCATTGACCACGCGGTAGTCGAAGTGCTCTTGCCTCAGGCGTTGCTGCAGCAGCGCCACCCAGCCCTGCGAGGTGTCAATCCCGTAGGCGGCACTGATACTATCGCCCAGTATCAGGATGGTCGGCGGGCCCGCCCATGCACCAGCTGTTGCCAGCAGCAGCGTAACCAGCAGGAGTTGTCGTCGAAACATGGGTCAGCAGTCACCTGAAGTCTTTGTGCAAGCCGTGGGCCTCGGCAAGCAGGTCACCACCGCCGAGGGGCCGTTGGTCATCCTCGATGATATCAACT
>JAJDOI010000034.1 GCA_022340245.1 Thiogranum sp. | reverse complement strand
GCCGAGATCAGCCTGATCGAAGGCAACAAGGGGCTTTACGACGGTCTCGATCTGCACGGCAGCAACAGCAACGCCGCGCTGGCGAAACTCCTCGCAGCCCCCGTGGTGCTGGTTCTCGACGCCCGCGGCATGACGCGCGGTGTTGCCCCGCTGATTCTCGGCTACCGGGCCTTCGACGCCGATATCAACATCGCCGGCGTCATCCTGAACCAGTTGGGCGGCAGCCGTCACGAAGCCAAGTTACGCGCGGTGATCGAGCACTACACCGATGTACCCGTGATCGGTGCCGTCGCGCGCGACAGCGACATGGAAATACTCGAGCGCCACCTCGGGCTCATCCCCAGCAACGAACAGCAGGATGCCGCACAACAGATCGTGCGCATCGGCCGCAGCATCGAAGCGCAGGTCGATCTCGACATGCTCCTGGCCATCGCCGCGGACAGCAGCGTACCGCCGGCACCGGCGGAGCCTCCCGGCGCCATCGCACCACTGGATCAGCCACTGCGCATCGCTGTGGCCCGCGACGAGGCCTTTGGCTTTTACTACCCGGGTGATCTTGAGGCCATGACCGCCGCCGGGGCGGAATTGATTGCCGTGGACACCCTGCGAGATACCACCCTGCCGGCAGTGGACGGCCTGTTCATCGGTGGAGGATTCCCGGAAAGCTGCATGCAGAAGCTGCAGGCCAACGTCAGCCTGCGTGGGGCGATCAGACAGGCCATCGAAGACGGCCTTCCTGTCTATGCCGAATGCGGGGGACTCATGTACCTGTCGCGCAGCCTGAGCTGGAAAGGCAGCCGCTGCGAGATGGTGGGCAGCATACCGGCTGACACCGTTATGCACGAACGCCCGCAGGGTCGCGGTTACGTGCGTCTGGCGCCGACCGCCTATCACCCCTGGGGCATAAGCACGGGTGAAGCCGTGGAGATCTGCGCCCACGAGTTTCACTACTCGGCGCTGGACGGGCTGGAGGCCGGGGACGGTTTTGCTTTCCAGGTCATGCGCGGCACCGGTATCGACGGTGCCCACGATGGCTTCGTATACAAGAACCTGCTCGCCTGTTACACCCACCAGCGGACCACCCGCGGCAACCGCTGGACTGAAGACTTTCTGCGCTTTGTATCGGCGTGCAAGTCGCGACGACGCCCGCCAGACAACATACCATCGACACAGCGAGGGTAACGCTATGATCACTGTAACTCCATCTGCAGCGAAACAGATCATCGAGTCGGCCAAACAGGGCGGCATGCTGGGAATGCCACTCAGAATCGCCGTCACCCGCCTGGAGAACGGCAGTTTCCACTATGCCCTGGGGTTTGATGACAATCACCACGAAGGCGACAAAACCTTTCCGTCAGAGGGAATCGATATCGTGGTCGCACCGCCGAGCCTCGAGCTTGCCTCCGGTATGGTCATCGACTATGTCGACATCGACGGCGGCAAGGAAATCATCTTCATTAACCCCAACGATCCGGATCAGAAAAAGCCCGACTGAACGGGCCGTCCCGGCACGCCCGCCGGCGGGTGCTGGAAGGTTACATCGGCGGTATAATCGTGCTTACACGTATTACCGAAGTCGGCAGACTTTCTGGATCCCGAATGAGCAGAGAATACGATATCCACGCCGGGCGCCCGGCAAACCGGCGGCGACTGTTCGGCTGGCCCACGACCGGCCAGTTCCTCGGGGCACTGTCGGCGCTGGGTGTCATTCTGTTCATCCTCGGTGTCCTGAACATCTGGTTCCTGCTGCATTCCGCCACCGGTGGCTGGCTGCACCTCGCAAACAGCGTGCTGCTGCTCGGCGGTGTGCTGCTGCTGTTGTACGCCTTCCGCACCGCGCGCCGTAACCTGCTTGAACCACTTCACGAGTTGCGCAACTGGGTGAACAAAATGCGCGAAGGTCAACTCGAAGCTCGCCTGCCCCAACCCGGGCAGCCCGATTTCAGCATCCTCTACCAGGACATCAATGCGCTCGGTGAACGCCTCGAAGCCCTGTCGCGGGACATGCAATCGGAGGTCGCGAAGCAGACCCAGCGTATCCAGCAGAAAACCCATTCGCTGGAAATCCTCTACGACGTTGCGGCCAATATCAACGCTGCGCGTGACCTGGAGGACCTGCTGACCCGCTTCCTGCACACACTCAAGGACGTCGTCGACGCCCGCGCCGGCACCGTGCGCATGCTGACCAGCGAAGGCGACATGCAACTGATTGCCAGCAGCGGCCTGGATGCCGAGGTGGTGAAACAGGAGCAACTGGTCAGCGTCGATCGCTGCCTGTGCGGCCATGCCGCGCAGAGCGGCGAGGTTTACTCACTCGGCGACCTGGAGGGTTGCGGGCACTTTGCCGGCCGGCCGTTCTTCGAAAACGACAAGGTGGAGATGATCGCGGTGCCACTGCGCTACCGTGGCAAGGTTCTCGGGGTCTACAATCTGTTCACCGAGCATCCCGGCCTGGTGGAACGCGAAGACATGAAGGATCTGCTCACCAGCATCGGTCATCATCTGGGAATGGCCATCGAAAAATCCCGCCTGGACGAGGAAGCCAATGTCCTTTCGATCATGGAGGAGCGTACCCGACTGGCCAACGAACTTCACGATTCGCTCGCGCAAAGCCTCGCGAGCCTGCGATTCCAGGTGCGCGTGCTCGATGAAACGCTGCACAGCGGCAAGGAGTCCGCACTCTGGCAGGAACTCGAAATTATCGAAAACAGTATCGACGAAGCCTACACCGAACTGCGCGAGCTGATCGCCCACTTCCGCGCACCTATCGACAAACGCGGCCTGATTCCGGCCATCGAACAGGCGATGGAACGGTTTCGTCGTAACTCCGATATCCGCGCCTTTCTCCAGCTGGAATGGAACGACACCAAATTGCCGGCGGAAATCGAAATCCAGGTGCTGCGCATCGTCCAGGAAGCGTTGGCCAATATACGCAAACACAGCCAGGCGAACGCGGTGCGGGTACTGATGCGTGCCGGCAGGGACAAACACTACATGGTAATGATCGAGGACGACGGCATCGGCATACAGAACAAGGTCATGGACGGTGGGCCGGGCGAGCACCTGGGCCTGAACATCCTGCAGGAGCGCGCCACACGGATCGGCGGAGACCTGAAAATCGAAAGTGAGCCGGGCGAAGGCACCCGGGTGATTCTGCGCTTTCCGATACCCGAGCCGGAGCCCGATGAGAATGACGCCATCGAGGTTGCACTCCCAGGCCGGACGGCGAGCCGATCATGAGTCTGCGCGTATTATTGATAGACGATCACACCCTGTTCCGCGTCGGCCTCGAAGGCCTGCTGGCGCACCGCAGCATCGAAATTATCGCCTCCATCGGCGATGGGCACGAGGGCCTGAAGCTTGCCGAGCAGCTCAAACCCGACGTTGTCCTGCTTGATATGCGCATGCCGGACATTGACGGGATCGGGGTGCTGAAAAAGCTCCGCGAAAGCGGCTTCCACAATCCGGTGGTGATGCTGACCACCAGCACCGACGAGCGTGACCTGGTGGAATCGTTGCGCAACGGCGCCCAGGGTTACCTGCTCAAAGACATGGAGCCGGACGAGCTGGTGCTGGCGCTGCGCGATATCGTCGCCGGCAAGACCGTGGTCGCACCCGACCTGGCGCCGGTGCTGGCGAAGGTGGTTCAGGGTGACGGTACCCTGCCCGACGAGGCATCGCCGTTCGATGAACTCACACCCAGAGAGACCGAGATACTCAGCCTACTGGCGGAGGGCCAGAGCAACAAGGTTATTGCCCGCAACCTGGGCATCTCGGACGGCACGGTGAAACTTCACGTCAAGGCGATCCTGCGCAAACTGGGCGTGCATTCGAGGGTGGAAGCAGCCGTCATAGCGGTTGAACAGGGCCTGCGCTCCGGCCGCGAGGGCGGCGAGTGAAAAAACGGATTAGTGAAAGTCGCTCATGAAAACCTTTCAGGCGTTGATCGCCGAGTCACTGCAACGTGTCGATGAAGACACAGCCATCGATTACTTTACACCGAACCTCAGGCCTGAACAGCTAAGCAGGAACGCCTGAGCCGGGAAAGATACAGCTAGTCGTAACGTTTGCGGTCTTTGCGGCGTTTACCGGCCTTCTGCGAGACCACCCCGTGAATGGCTGTCAGCCCGGCTATCTCCACCACTTCGTCGTAAGCATGGTTCAGGCACTTCAGCAAATAACGACCGTCGTCGATTCTCAACTGGCGAAAGAAAAACTCGTCGTTGTGGTTGGCCACCACGAAACAGCCGTCTTTCACCATACCTTCGGGATCGACAATGATAATGCAGCCGTGTTCGAACTCCGGCTCCATCATGTCGCCGAGCACCCTCAGCGCGAAAGGCTCTGCGGCTGCACACCCTGTGGAATCCACTGGACACCTCGATCGATGAGTGATTGAAACGAGCGCTCAGTTTAACACAGGCAAAGCCTGCTTTCGGCCCCAAGAAACCACATATATACCCATTAAATACAACAGCTTGTCCCGGCTTCACGCAGTTCACAGTGAAGCCGGTCAAAACCCCCTAAAGGATGCCCGGCCAGCGCCGTCACATTGTGCTAGACATGGAATTAACACGCTTTCGAGGACAATCCGTGACCCCGCAGGACCTGGTATCACGCAACGTACGACTGGTTTCGCTGCCTGAGGTCTGTATCCAGGTGCAGGCGCTGGCCGACTCGCCGCACACCACGGCCGCCGATATCGGTGACGTCGTCGGTAAAGATACGGCGCTCACCACGCGCCTGTTGAAGCTGGTCAACAGCGCCTACTTCAGCCTGCCTCGCAAGATCGACACCATAAGCCGTGCAGTGAACCTGATCGGCATGCGTGAACTGCGCAACCTGACCATGGCGGCGTCCGCCGCTGAAGTGTTCGCGCGCATTCCGACTCACCTGATCGACATGGCGGCTTTCTGGCAGCACAGCGTGTACTGCGGCCTGGTCGCCCGCAACCTTGCGCAACGGTGTAACGTGCTGCACGGCGAACGCCTGTTCACCGCCGGGCTGCTGCACGACGTCGGCCGCCTGCTGATGCTGATGAAGCTGCCCGACCAGATCGGCAGGGCCGAGTCCTTGCGCATCGAATCCGGCAGGGCTATCTGCGATATCGAGCGCGAGCTCGTGGGTTTCGATCACGCCGAAGTCGGACACGCGCTGCTGCTGCACTGGAATATGCCAGCCAATCTGTGTGCTTCCGTGCGCTACCACCACAACCCGCAGGATGCCGACGACGCGCGTCTCGAGGCCTCCTTGCTGCACATCGCCGACCTGGTGACCCACGTCGCCCAGGAAAGCAAGGACCCGATCGGGTCACAGTTCTACGATCCCTACGGCGCCCTCCTCGATTCGGATCTCAATGCCGAAGAGATCAGCAACACCGCTGTCGATGCCTGTGAACCCGAAGCATTGTCGCTGACCGGCATCGGCCCCGCAGAAGTCATGCCGGTGATCGGCAAGAGCGCGGCGGCTTTCAACCAGGTGCTCGATCTGCTCTATCCGATGGCCTGGGAGACACCACGCTGATTCCTGTCCCGATCCCGCCAAGGGTTTTCGGTGCATGTGCTCGCACCCTAAGCCGAAAACCCTTGGCGGGATCGGGACAGGACCGTCAATCGACGGCAGCCCAGAAGTACCAGCTGGCAACGCTGCGATACGGGCGCCAGGGTTCAGCCACCGCCCGCAAAGCCTCCGCGCCGCTATCCTCCGGCATGCCGTGATGAAGGCGTATGGATTTGCGCAGCGCGAGGTCGCCCACAGGCAGCACGTCGAGATGCCCCAGAGAAAACATCAGTAACATATCGGCGGTCCAGGGGCCCACTCCCGGCAGTTGCATCAAACGCTCCGCAGCGGTCGTGTCGTCAACGGTTTCCAGCGTATCGAGGTCGAGTTCGCCGCACCTGACCTGACGGCCGGCCTCGCGGATATAACGGATTTTGGCGGCACTGAGACCGCATTTGCGCAGGCTCTGGTCGCGGACCCGCAGGAAATGTCGCGGTTCGACGATCTCGGTGCGCAGATGTGTCAGCAGCCGACGTTCGATACTCTGCGCGGCCTTTATCGACAACTGTTGATTGATAATGGCCCATACCAGGGTATGGAAATGGGGCTTGGGGGACTGCATCAGGCTGCAGGGTCCGTGCCGACTGATCAGGCCGGCCAGCACGGGGTCGACACGCTGCAGATAGCGTTCGCCCGCCCTCACCCGCCGAATCATTTCCATCCCAGCCCGATCGACAGGACCGCGTAAGACACAATGGCCATGCCGGCCGCAGCGATCAACGCCTGGCGCTTCCAGCCATACAGACTCAGCAGGACCACAATCGTCCAGCCCAGCAACAGCGGCCAATACTGTACGTCAACGGACATCGACCGGGACTGTCATTCGGCGCATAGCGCGGCCACCGCTGGCCTATCGACCCTGGGTGCCGCGCGGAAACCCGGCAACGGCTCCCATGCCGGCGGGCTTTCGAACCATGTGCTGTCTGTCACTGCGCAATGCCCGGTTGTGACGCTGTCGAAACTATAAACATGCCCCGGCTGCCTGTCGACGTACCCCGCGCTCAGGCACGCAGCAGGCGCATCAGGTCGGCTTCGTCCAATACCGCTACACCCAGGGCCTCGGCCTTCGCCAGCTTGGATCCAGCCTTCTCGCCGGCAATTACAGCGCTGGTCTTCTTCGACACGCTGCCGGCAACGGTCGCCCCAAGCACTTCCAGCCGTTGTCTGGCTTCCTCGCGCGTCATCCCCGCCAGGGTTCCTGTAAGCACGTAGGTCCGGCCGGCCAGCGGCTGGTGCTGCTCCTTTTTCACCGCTGGCCAGTGGATGCCGGCCGCAAGCAGTTTGTCGATCACCTTCTGGTTATGC
>JAJDOI010000011.1 GCA_022340245.1 Thiogranum sp. | reverse complement strand
CAGCCTGTCGCTGTCGGCGCTCGCCACCGGCATCGCCTTGCTGTTCCTTTTCTGGATTCTCTGGACGCTGCTGCGTAACGGCCTGCCCTACCTGGCACTGTCGACCTTTACGCAGAGCACGCCCCCGCCCGGCAGCCAGGGCGGCCTGGCAAACGCAATCGTCGGCAGCCTGATCCTGACCGGCGGAGGTATTATCATCGGTGCGCCAATCGGCATTCTGGCCGGCACCTATCTGTCGGAGTTCGGCCGCAATTCGCGCATGGCGACGCTGCTGCGATTCGTCAACGACGTGCTGCTCAGCGCCCCGTCGATCGTCATCGGGGTGTTCGTCTATGAGTTGCTGGTGCGCACTATGGGACACTTCTCGGCATACGCGGGCGCGGTGGCGCTGGCGCTGATTGTCATTCCGATTGTGGTGCGCACCAGCGAGGACATGCTGCGGCTGGTATCCGACACCATGCGTGAATCCGCCGCCGCCCTCGGCGCGCCGCAATGGAAAGTCATAACCCACATCGTCTACCGCGCAGCGCGGCCCGGCATCCTGACCGGCATTCTGCTGGCGCTGGCGCGCATCAGCGGCGAAACCGCGCCGCTGCTGTTCACCGCCCTGAACAACCAGTTCTGGAGCAGCAGCCTCGGCCAGCCCATCGCCAACCTGCCGGTGGTGATCTTTCAGTTCGCGATGAGCCCTTACGAGGACTGGCAGCACCTGGCCTGGGCCGGCGCACTCATCATCACCTTCAGCATCCTTGTACTCAACATTGTCGCCCGCAGCTTCCTGCGTACGCGGCGAGCCCGACATTGAGCCCGGACTATGCAAACTGTATATCGCCAAGCGAGTCGTGAAATGGATCGCCAGATCGAAACACCTGCCCCGGTCGCGCGCACCGGCCCGGAGAATGCAGCCTCGGAAAGCGCAACGGTCGGCAAGGTCGCGGTGCGCGACCTCAACTTCTTTTATGGTCGCTTCAAGGCCCTTGATTCAATCAGCCTGGAAATACCGCCCAACCGGGTGACCGCCTTCATCGGACCATCGGGCTGTGGCAAGTCCACGCTGCTGCGCACCTTCAACCGCATCTACGAGTTGTACCCGGACCAGTCGGCCACCGGCGAGGTGCTGCTGGATGGCGAAAACATCCTGGACCGCCGCTACAATCTCAATCGATTACGCTCAAAGGTCGGTATGGTGTTCCAGAAACCGACGCCGTTTCCTATGTCGATTTACGACAACATCGCCTTCGGCGTGAACCTCTACGAGCGACTGACACGCCGCATGATGGACGAGCGCGTCGAGTGGGCGCTGAAGAAGGCCGGGCTATGGGACGAGGTCAAGGACAAGCTGCGCCAGGATGGGACGCATTTGTCGGGCGGTCAACAACAGCGTTTGTGCATCGCCCGCGCCGTGGCGGTCAAACCCGAGGTATTGTTGCTCGACGAGCCCGCCTCGGCACTGGACCCCATCTCCACGGCGTTGATCGAGGAACTCATCGACGAGCTTAAAGCCGACTACACCATCGCCATCGTCACCCATAACATGCAGCAGGCGGCGCGCGTATCCGACTACACGGCGTTTCTCTACCTCGGCAAGCTGATCGAGTTCGATTCGAGCACCAGGATGTTCACCGCGCCGCGCGAGAAAGCGACCGAAGAGTACATCACCGGACGCTACGGCTGAGCGCGCGCACAAGGCTTCACGGCTCGCCGATACCACTCAACGGGGTTAACGATCCAGGCCACAATCACCGGCCTGACCTGTCAATCATAAACAGCCGGCCTTGGCAACGTATTTCTTAATGTCGGGCAATGCCCGGTTAATATGCTCATCAGACCGGCAACGCCTCATAAACAATCGCGAAAGACAGGAACGCCGGGGTCGAACAGCCGTCACAGCTGCTTTGCAGATTGGCGCAACTTATATTAGTATTTAATACAATTACTCCGAGGACACCCCCACCCATGCCCCGAAATACCTCCGTCACCCTGGGCGAGCATTTCGATCAGTTCGTCGCCGAGGTATTGCGCCAGGGCCGCTTCCAGTCCGTCAGTGAAGTGGTCCGCGCGGGTCTGCGCAAACTCGAGGCCGACGAGACCAAACTCCAGGCGTTACGGGCAAGCTTGCAGGCAGGCGAGGATAGCTCCGTAGAAGCAGATTTTGATGGTGAGCAATACATCGCTGCGCTGCACAAACAGCACATCCCGTGACCACCGGCTATTCACTTCGCCACCGGGCAGTAGCCGAACTCGAATCCATTTGGTTAAACCGTTACCGGCAATGGGGTGCTGAACACGCCGACCAGTACCTGCGGTCACTGTTGTCTCGTTTTACCTGGCTGGCGAAGAACCCGAGGCTCGGCAAACAGCGGGCGGATATACAATCGGGTTACTATTGTTTTCCGGAAGGTATGCACCTGATCTTCTACACGCTCACCCGGGACGGAAGTGACATCATCGGTATACCGCCTCAACACGCGGATACCGGGGGCGACACTTAATGTGCAGCCCGCGCTTTCTGTGGCTTTCCCTGCCTGCTTCACCCGGACCGGCCACGGCCTTCGTAGCGTAAGTGACATTCAGAATAATCGTTGGAATGCAGAGATAGACAAGATGAAAAACAACGCCGAATTCGTATTTTTTTCTAAATGGCTGAAATCACCGATGAGCGTAGCCTCGGTGACACCAAGCAGCACCCAGCTGGCCAAGGCCATGGCCTCCGGTCTGCCTGACAAGGAAGGACTCGTCATCGAGCTGGGTGGCGGGACCGGCCCGATTACCCACGCGCTGCTGGACGCCGGTGTCAGGCCCGATCACCTGGTCGTGATCGAACGCGACCCCCATTTTCATCGCTACCTGCAAAAACGATTTCCGGATATCAAGGTTCTTTGCGGCGACGCGCTGCAATTAACGTCCCTGATCGAGGGTCTGTCTGCCAAGGCGCCGACCTGTGCCGTGGTATCAGGGCTGCCGCTGTTGTCGATGAATGCGCACACGCAAAAGCAATTGCTGAAACAATCCATGCACCTTACGCAGGGGAAAGGGCCGTTTATCCAGTTCAGCTACAGCCCGAGTTCGCCACTTAAAAAGACCGTCGAAAGAGAACTCGGCCTGGCATCCCGCTGCGTCGCCCAGGTCTGGCGCAACGTACCGCCGGCAAAAGTCTGGGTGTATGAACAAAACGAAGCTTATCAACTGCGCTTCGGATAGCCGGAGCGAACCGCCTTCGGACGGTGGACTAGCGGGACAGGACGCGCAATCGGGCGTCGAGTTCATCGATGCGTTCGAGCAGATCGAGCGCGAGCGCGGCACCGGCAAGGTTGACGCCGAGGTCGCGCTGCAGATGCAAGGTGATGCGGGTGCGCCGCAGGCTGCTGGCGGAGAAGCACCAGTAACGGCCCTGTCTGCCGGCGGGTTCCAGGATGCCGTGCTCCACCAGGGCCTCGATGAGTTCGGCCTCGACCTCACAGCAGCGGCACAGCTCGGCCAGGGTAAACGTCGTTTCCTCATCGATCAGCTCGACGGCTGGCGTGGATGGGTCTTTTTTGTCCATGGGATCAGGCTACCCCCATTGCCGCGCGCGGGTTGAACCCGAGCTGGTCCTGCATTTGTTTGTAAAGAGTTCGGGCGGCATCGCTGTCGGCCGGCGGCAGGCTCACTTGCAGAACCACATACAGGTCGCCGGGCTGCTTGCCGGTCAGGCCCCGGCCCTTGAGACGCAGCTTGCGCCCCTGCCGGGAGTTGGCCGGAATCTTCAGATCGATGTTCCCGGCCGGGGTCGGCACCTTGACGTTCGCTCCGAGAGCGGCCTCCCAGGGCGCCACGGGTAAATCGAGGTAAATGTCCGCACCATCGACGCGATACAGCGGGTGGTCGTGGAATTCCACCTCCAGGTAGAGATCACCTGGTTCGCCGCCCCCGAGTCCGGCAGCGCCCTGCCCGGCCAGGCGGATCAGCTGGCCGGGGCGGATGCCTTTGGGAATGCGCACGCTCAGGGTGCGCTCGCGGGTGGTGACATGCCCGTCCCCGGTCAGCTCGGGCACGCGCAGCGAGATGGAACGCGTTGCGCCGCTGAAACTGTCTTCGAGATCGATCAGCACCTTGGCGTGATGGTCCTCCCCGCGCATGCGGAAGGTCCGCCGGCCCTGCGTACCCCCCGGGCCTGCGAAGCCTCGGCCGAACAGCTCCTCGAAGAAATCACTGTGAACGCCGGCGTCGCCCGCCGTGTATCCCCCGCCGCGGAACTCGAAACCGGCATCCCAGTCGGGCGGCGGATGAAATTCCTGTCCGGGCTGCCACTGCTTGCCGAGCTGATCGTAGGCCGCACGCTTTTCCGGGTCCTTGAGCACTTCGTAGGCTTCACCGACCTCCTTGAAGCGCGCTTCGGCGTCCGACTCCTTGCTCACGTCCGGGTGATACTTGCGGGCAAGCTTGCGGTAAGTCCGCTTGATCTCGTCCTGGGTGGCGTCGCGTGCGACACCCATGATTGCGTAATAGTCCTTGAATTCCATTACACCCCGCCGTGCCGCACGTCAGTGCGGGTTTAGTTGCCGCTGTCCCACATCACGTTACACTCCGCCTTTGCCGCAGCCTTGAGCAACTCGATCAGCGGCAGGGCACGGTGCGGAAGACTTACAGCAGGCTCGTCGTCCTCTGCTTCCGGGGCTTGTGGTTCAGGCAACTGTTTTTCGGCTTCGATCGCAGCCTGCAGACGCGCCAGCGCCGCCGGAACATCTTCCGCAAGCAGCGCGCCGGGCACCGTACCGCCGTGCCCCATCAGTTTGAGCAGTCGAACCGCCACATCACCGAACATGGTTATGTCCGCATAGGCCGGGCAGGAAAAGGTTACCAGCATGTCCACTTCCTCTATTATGTTCGGTCCACAGGCGGCCGCCACGCGCCTGCCGCCCTTTCCGTGCTCTCAGGACGCATGACTTAAAGGATAGCCACTGCGCGGGCAAACGTCACGCAATTGCTCAACAGCTACGCTCAATCCCCCTGCCCCGTTTGACAATCGAACGGGCTTCATGTCGTCCGCACCTCAACGAGGTTCCGGAACCGGGTGAACGGGTAGTAACACTTCACATCCAGTTGCAGCTGTCCCGCCGGCCCGCTACCTGCCGCCCCCGGTCCGACGCCGGCAGCAGCTCGTGCGAGCCGAAAGTGGCGGCGGGCTGTTTCAGCGCGTGTGGCGGCGGGCAGGATTCACGGATGTGGCCGGTCGAAGCCAAACCGCCCCGGCCCCATGAGAACCAACGCAAGCGCAGCGAACAGGTACATGCCCTGCAACTCCAGTCGCCATCCTCCATGATCTGTGAGGACCAGTAGATCACCCGTGTGCACCAGGAAAACAGCGACGATCATGTTTATAGCGATCAGCCCGGCACCGAGGCGCGCGTAGTAGCCGACGATGACGAGCACGGGTCCTAGCACCTCACCCAGGTAGACAGCGTTGGCCAGCACACCGGGAAGGCCGTAGGCCCGCAGCATTTCCTCAATAGGCGCAATACCATGCTGAATCTTGGCGACGCCGTGGAACAGTATCAGGACACCAAGGACCAGTCTCAGAACCAGTTTGCCGGTATCGCCCGGCAGGTTGGCGGTAAGGTCGTCGTTCATGGGTGCGCTCCGGTTTCAGGGAATATTTTTAAGAATAGAAGATGCCACGGGTATCGCAAATCCTCGCCACATTAACCCAAAACTGTCGCCGCTACAGAGAGTTGCCGGGCTCTCGAAGGGCAGGCCCGGGGTTACCGTACGCGGAATGACTATATGCCCCCTTATTTGCCGGGTCGGACAGGAGTATTCTGATCAGAGTCGTCGACTTCGACGCGAGCGCAGTAGCATCGAATGACCGGTAACGGTCATTCCCGGAGAGAGAGGAGTAATACAATGAAAAGCAGAATTGCAACATTTAGCGGAATAATTATCGCAACCGGCTTGCTGTTCGCCAACACCGGTTACGCATTCGATATGGGCAACGTCATGAATCCTTCCAAATGGATGGGCGGCAACAGTAACCGCGACCGCAACGATGACTATGACCGCGGCTACGGCGGACCCGGCGGACCCGGTTATGGCTACGGCGGTCCGGGTTATGGGCCGGGCTCCTATTACGGCGGTGGTGCACCTGGTTATGGTTATGGCGCGCCGGGCTATGGCGGTGCGCCAGGCTACGGCTATGGTGGTGCGCCCGGTTATGGTGGTGCGCCCGGTTATGGTGGCGTACCCGGTGAGGCCGGTGTTCCCGCCTATGGCGGTGGTCCCGCTTATGGCAGCGCCCCCGGCTATGGCGCAGCGCCTGCGGCTGATACCGCTGATCAAATTGAACGCCTGCAGGAGCGCATCAGGGTGCTTGAAGAAGCCGCCAGGCAGGCCCCCGCAGCGGAAAACCCGGCCTGGGGGAGTACCCAGCCGACTTATCGTACGCCCCCAGCGCCTTATGGTAGCCAGTCGGGGAATAAGTACAGGTAGTCACAGTCCTGGCGGGTGGTGAGGCGCGTCGCGAGGGGCGCCTGCGCCCTACCGTGTTCCGAACAATAGTGACAACGTTCAAGACAACCTGCGGCAAAACACTGTTCGCGGGCCTTGGCGTCCTCGGCATCGCGGTAATCGTTTGGCTCGTTCGACCGGACACCCCCGACTTCAAAGCTTTCAAAGCGGGCGCCGATAGAAAACAGGCGTTTTACAGCTACTTCCTGCCGGTCATACAACAGCGCAATCAGGCGATCCGCGAAACCAGGCGGCAGATCCGGGAATGGCAGCGGGACAAAGACAGCATAGGCTGGTGGGATGCATGGCGGATCAGGGCTATCGCCGAAGCATACCGGATCGAACCCTTCGACACTGGAAGCGACGCTGACTGGGATACCCTCCTGCGACGGGTCGACACCGTACCGCCATCGCTCGCCCTGGCTCAGGCCGCCAAAGAAAGTGCCTGGGGCATCTCTCGCTTCGCGCGCCAGGGCAACAACTATTTTGGGCAATGGTGCTTCGAGAAGCGCTGCGGCATGGTTCCGCACAGGCGCGATGCTGAGAAGAGCCATGAACTCGCCGTTTTCGACTCGCCCGAAGATTCGGTCGAGAGCTACATTCATAACCTGAACAGCCATGACGCCTACGAACCGTTGCGCAATATCCGGGCGCAACTAAAAGCAGCGCAACAACCGGTGATCGGCATCCGCCTGGTTGATGGGCTCGGCGAATACTCCGAGAAAGGCAGCGAATACGTCGAGGAGCTGCGTTCCATGATACGCGACAACGATCTAACCAGCTACGACACTGAATAGCCGCCCCGCGCGCGTAGCTCTAAGGAGCCGCCGCAGCGCTCAACCATCCACCTGTTTCCAGATCGTCAGGTCCACCTCTACGCTGGTGTCCGCATCCCCCAGCCAGATCTGTCCATCCTGTATAGTGCATTGCAACTGCATACTGCGCTGTGCGAGTCGCGCCAGCGACTGACTGGTGGATGTATCGATATTGATAACCGTCAGATTGCCGAAGCGTCCAAGCTTGTCCCGCATTTTCTGCCACCAGAGTTCCGCGCTGTGGCCGCTGTGACAATAGATATAAACCTGCGCGGCGCGACCGCAGGCCTTGCGTATGCGTTTCTCGTCCGGCTGGCCGATATCGATCCAGACCTCGATTTTCCCGGTCAGATCACGCTGCCACAGATCCGGCTCGTCATCGGTACTGAGGCCCCTGGTGAACATCAGATCCTCGTGGGCGTGCCGGCAGAAGGTCAGCACACGGATCAGCATGCGCTCATCGGTTTCGGAGGGGTGGCGTGCGAGCGTCAGCGCATGGCTGCCGTAGTAGCTGCGGTCCATGTCAGCTATTTGCACGTCGGTCTTGAAGATGGTTGCCTTGAGGGCCATGTCTGGTAGTCACCACTGGGGGTCGGGAGCGACAGGGTAGCCCAGGGCTGCCCAGAAGTGTAGCGGTGGCATTAGCCTTGCGGAAGATCCCGCTGTCCTGTAGCGCCTCTCACCGGATATTTGACTCGAATCCAGTTTACAATCTGACGGAACACAGAAAGGGTCAGTGACAAATGACAATCCCGTTCACTCGTCACCAACCCCTTTACCCCCCTTTCGCAGGCGCCTTGATTTCCAACTCAGCTATCCAGGAGCTTATCGAGTCGGTCCAGGTCGTTCACCACCTTCCACAGACCGCCACCCTCGTACACCCGCTTCTCCCAGTTATCCAGGCGATTCAGGTAATCCCTCGGGTCGATATTGTCGCTTCTCAGCTTGGTGACATTCAGGGCGATCACCTTGATCTGCACCAGCGGCATGGTGAAGTCGCGTATTTGCCCCTTGACCAGGTCTTCCTCGAGATCGGAGAAGATCAAAATGTACTTCTCCTGCGCCTGCGTTTCGTTGAGGAACTCGGCCGCCTGCAGCACCGCGCCACTGATGTCCGTGTGGGCGCTGGGTTTCGCGTTGCTGACGAACTTGTCCAGCTGGCGTTTGAACTGGTGTTTCTGTGTCGTCGCGAGGCTGGGACGCATGTCAAACGTCACCTTCGAAATGATGTCCTTCTCACTGAAGCTGCCACTGTCGATCCTGGCCATGGCGAGCGAATCACCGCTGTTCAGACTGCCCAGCAGGTAGTTGCCGATTTTCTGGGCCTTGTCGAGCTCCCTGGTGTACGTGCCCGACGTATCGATGAGCATATACACCGCCTTGGTTTTTGGCGCCTTCTCGCCGCAGGCGATCAGGCCCGCACACAAAATAACTGTTACCAGTAGCTTATGGATTTTCATGGCTTGGTACCTCCCACGGTTTCATCATGTGTCACGTTGATCCCGTCCGGGTCATCGCCCTCGTGCGCAGCCTTGCTGTTTCGCACCAGGTGTTCGACAGACAAGGGCAAAAAGATCGCCATGTCGTAGACATGGATCGTTATGCGGCCAGCCTGGTACATCATCTGGCCGGTCATCTTGGCTGCATAAGCCAGCACCCGCACCACACTTGCAGTGACCAGACCGATGACGGTGCGACTGGCGTGAATGAACGACTCCAGCGGGATCGCGACGAACGCCAGGGCAAACGGCAGTATGAAACCCATGACCATCTGACCGATCGACGGTATCCAGCGGAACTCCACATTGCCCGCAGCCGCACCGGCCAGGGACTGCGCCAGCGCCTCGCGATCCAGCGCCAGCAGGTCGCGCATATAGGCCAGCGAGGCCTCAACGGTGGCCAGAATGGTCAGGATCGTCAGCGTGACAAACACCATGCGCTTGCGCATTTTATCGTCCATGCTGCTGATAATCGGGAACAGGTGGGTAATCCGCAGCGACTCCAGCAGGAACAGGCCCATCGCCACCTCGACCATAATGATCACCATGGCAGCAATGTCCGCCGTCCGCCAGCCGCCGATTTCGCTGACGCCGCCAACCATCTCCGACATCGGCAAGGCAATCAACTGGTAGTTGATCAGGCCGCCAAAGGTCGCAATCACCAGCACCAGACCCGCTACGAAGAACTGGGTCAGCGACGAGGAGGCGAGTGCACGCGCAACCTGCTCGTCTTTCCTGCGAATGCGCTCGTACTTGTCCATCTGCTTGTCGATGAACACCGACCGCTCACTCAGATCTGTGACCGCGCTACTCATCGAAGCAACGGTTTGCGAAAGGCCACGCCAGGACGGCAGCATCTTTTTCAGCACCTGCAGCCGGTCCAGGCTGCTCTTGCGATAGGCCTTGACGGTTTCCTCGTGGGCAGACTCGATGGTTTCCTGAATACTCTGCAGCACCTGGCTGACGGTCGAGTCACCACCCTTCTCGATACGCGATATGGTGTCGACCGCTGCCAGCCATTCGGGCGGTGACGGCGGTGTTTCGTTGGACGCCTGGTAGTCCGACTCGATCCTGCCGATCAGGTCGGTAATCGTGCGCTGAGCGGCCGGGTAGCCACTCAAATCCCGCTCCACGATCGCGTTGACGCGCTGGAACTCCCGCTCAATGGCCCGCTCCGTTGATTCCTGGCCGGCCTGCAGGATGACCTGCTGGTTGCGTTTGACCATGCGTTGCTCCAGCGCCACCAACGACGCAGCGGTCATGCGCAGGGCCGCACGCAGGGAACGCGCCGCGGCGGCGATTGACTGGTGGGCCGATGAGCGCGCCAGGTACATCGCTGTCACCAGCAGGACAGTCCAGATCAACAGGGACAAGCCCCGATTATCCGACCACAGGGTAATAATTTCTGAAATACTCATGGCGTCACCTCATAGCTTGCCAAATACACCGAATTTCATTGACCGGGCACTTGTCGCCCGATCGGCTTGAGGTAGTTGTACCGAACGCCTGTAAAAATCCTGTGAAAATAAATCAGCGGTGGCGCAGAAATCGCGGAGACGGGTTTAGCGCTGTTGTTTTTACGAGAAATTCCCGGTGACAACCAAAAGTGGATTGTGTGAACAAAGTCACATCGACGGAGCAATCCCGAGGGGAATTCGAGACCGGTTCAGTCTTCGATCAGGGCGCTGACGGCCTTTACCTGGTCGTTGGAGGCTTCAGGCTCGGTGAGAGTCTGTTGCGTGGTTTCATGGTATTCGGGATCCAGACGCGATGCCGCGGTGGGAATACGGATGGTGAATTCCACCCCCATGACATCGAGCGGCTTGAAGCTGATTTCCGTCGTCGAGAACCGCTCCACAACCTCGACACTCCAGGCCGGGCGCTCCGCGTAGCGCGGGTCCAGGATCCGTGTCTTTCCGCATGGGTCGAACTCGTTGAACACGTGCGTCTGTTGCTCCGCCTGCCGTGACACCTCCAGGCTGCGGATTCGCTCAGCCACAGTGAACTTGATCGTCTTGTCCAGGTCAGCGGCTTCGCCCCTGCACACGGGCTTGCCCCTCTCATTCACTGCCGTTTCGATGATCCGGTTCAGGACAGCACCGGACTCACACGCGATCCGCAACACATAGGTATCTTCCCGGTTGCTTATGTTGCGAAAATCGATGCTGCCTTCATAGCCGTTAACCAGCTGCTTGACGAAATACAGACCCAGGCCCTTGCCCTGATTGCCTTTGGTGCGCTTGGTCGAATAGCCGAGCTGGTAGATCTTGTCACGCACATCCTCGTCGATCAGCGGGCCCGGGTTATAGAAGCGGAACACCGCGTTGCCGTTATCCTGCACCATACGCAGTGACAGCCTGGCGTAGCGGTTCCTGTATTGTTTCTGCCCCGTATAGTACAAACCGTTGTTGATCATGTTTTCCACGATCAGCACCACGTAGTTTTCGTTGCCCAGTAATTCGCCCACATCGTTCAACTGCACCTGGAGCTGATCGTCGGCGTAACAGAAAGTCTCACCGGCATCCGGCAAGCCGGGGGCCAGGCGCTCCGCCTGCGCCACGAAACCGCGCACCGCCCTGGCGGCAGCCCGCCGCGCAGGAAACGTCGGCTTGAAGCCGGGTGCCTGCGAATCGCCATCCAGCACCTGGTGATAGTGCAGCTCTTCGCACTCGTACAGCTTGTTGGCGACATACATGGCGATATTGTCGGTGGTGGAAAGATCCAGCAGATCCCACAGGTACACCATACTGTCGAGCGCGTCCTGGTAGCGGCGCCTGTCCCCGCCGGCCATATCCGTGTCCAGCGCCTGCTTCAGGAGAGACACAACCCGGTCATAGCAGATCACGCCGTTGTGCCGGACCTCGGAGGCAATACTCTTGAAGTGAAGAAACTTCTCGTCGTATTCGATATATTCGAGCAACCGGTCGCTGATAAACAGTTTCAGCTTGTCCGCGTGCCCCGAATATTTGTGTGCCTTGTTCTGCAGCGCACTCTTGCTCTTGAACAGCTCATTGAGCTGATCATTCAGCATCCTTATTTTCGCATCCTGATCACGACCGGCTTTGCGAAAACGCAGAAAATCAAACACCAGAACAACCGCGACCCCCGACAACAGCAGCAGCTTGTGCTCCGGGTCCCGCACCCAGACCAGCAGCGCGTAGTCGGCATGCCAGGCGACATCCGGATCGGCGGCGAGCACCAGCAGCAGCATGAAACCGACACTGGCCAGGACACCAAACCAGGGAAACTGTAACAGGGTCCGTGTCACCGCCCGCCCCCTGTCGCCACCCCGGCACCCACCGGGACCTTCGTCCAGCTGTAGGCGCCCTGCTCTCCGCGGCTGACAATACCGTAGCCGTTCTTGCACTGCTCGATAAAGCGACCTGTTCCCCCTTCAGCGGTATCGAGCGAGCGGCGCAGAGTCTTGATGTGCTGACGGTAGGTGGCATGGGAATACCCATCAGGGTCGGCGCCGAGGTATTCCGCAATCTGCGAGGTGGTCACCGGCCGCGGCGAGCGCTCCACCAGACAACGCAGTGTTTTCCTCGGCGTCGGCGCCAGCGGGCGCTTCGGATTATCCGGATTCATCAGCCTGGCCCCCTTCCAGTAGACCTCCCAGGTATCGAGGTCCAGCGTCAGGTCACCACTGCGCAGCACACCGCCCGCGGCTGTTGTCGCGGCGTCGTCATTCACGGCTTTGTGGCGCAAGACCGCCCGCATCCGCCAGCACAACACGTCTTCCACATTGCGCTGGTGCTTGGCGATAAAGTCAGCGATCCGGTGTTCGGTAAAGGCATCCTTCTCGATGCCTGTGCCGCTGTGCTCGGAAAAAAAGATAATGGGCAGTCCCGGCCATTTGTTAAGCAGGGCCGCCGACACTGAAAATCCTGCCCGGTCGTTGCCATTCATCCGGGCATCAAGCAGCGCGATATCCGGCCGGTCTTCGGCTGACATCAAGGCGATCTTCTGGCGCGCCGCCTCACTGAACTTGCAGACCAGTACGTCGTTGCGCCCGCCATCCAGATCGGCGCGCTCCAGGGTCTCCTGGAACTTGTCTATCCAGTGCGACTGGTCCTCGACCCAGAATATCTTTGCCATTGGAAAACCGGTAGAAAACGCAAAACGAGGCGCCACAATGACACCTCAACAGAGTGACTATCGGACCGGGGCAGGAATTTCTGGAGCACTTGAAAGCCGTTCGAACGGACCTGGTTCACATTTACCGGGCACGGGAACTTGTACCGTCCCCACAGCGAGGCCCGGCCGATTTCGGCGCTACGCTCAGTGTGACAGGAATACAAGCACGCTCTTCGGCGAATCCACGCTCGTCAGGGCGGCAACCGAGAGGGTATTCAACGCAGCATGCGCCATAATCGCCGGCCACAAAGTCGCCCAGCGCAGCGTAAAGATCGCGAAAATCACGCCAATGACTGTGGTTTGTGCGACTCCGATCCATCCCTGATAGATATGACCCAGGCCGAAGAGAGCAGACGAGACCAGCACCGACGCCCACACACTGTCAAATGCCGTCAGGCAGCGTGCCAGAAGGAAACCGCGGGCCGTCAGCTCCTCGCACACGCCGACGAAAAGCATCGTGGACGCTATCGCCGCGAAAGGCAGTCCGTCCGCCACTATGGCGGCAATATCCTGCAGCCGATTCATGTGCTCGCGCGCGGGTCCGGGAGCAGTCAGGACCACGATCAGCAGGACGAGAAGGTTCGCCCCCATACAGGTCATGAGCAACACCAGCGCGCGCCCCACATCCCCGCGTTGCATGGGGTGCAGGCCGACATCCCTCCAGCCCTGTCCGGCACGCGCCAGCAACAGCGTCAACACCAGGATGATTGCCACGCCCTGGAGGATGAGAAGTACCGGTGCCGGCAGTCCGCCAGCGAACAGCTCCCCAAGCATCCCCACCGCCAGGCCGCTGACCGCCACGATGAGCAGCAGAAGAAGAATCTCCAGCCAGGCGCGCCGGCGGCTCATTTCAGCACCGCCAGACAGCGGCGCGTCTCGCTAATGTCATTTAAAGTCATTGTTTGTGATTGTCACCCGGGCAGGACGCGGTCAAGCCAGACTGGCCGAACAAGATTGAGTGGCCGCAGCCCAACGGGGCCCATCGCCAACCCGAACATATCGCAGGCGATTCCAGTAGCGATGAAATCTGACTGCCCGGAGTTCCCTAGTTTGTGTAAGCCTGCCGGAGATTGGCGATATTGGCCTGCATCACGCTGAGAAAGTCGCCGCTGGCGGGACGGTTGGCACAGGGGTCAAAAACGACAATTGCGATCCCCATGCTGTCGAGTTGCTGCGCAATCTCCGGGAGCGGCGGTTTTTCCCACAGCATCCAGTCGGCAGGAAAGCTCTCGCGCATCAGGCGTAGCTGCTGCCACTGCTGGTCATTCGGCATTGCACCGGGCTCCCATACCGTGTCTTCTATATACAGATCGTATCGTCTGGCCAGGTAGTGATAGATCGGGCTCGAGGCGAACAGGAGCTGGCGCGGCTTTGCGGCGACCGTTCGCTGCAGCGCCAGGTCCAGCGCCATCAGGTCCTTGCGCAGGGCTGTAAAATTTTTCTCGAAATCCGATTGATGTTCGGGCCGTTTTCGGGAGAGCGCGTCGGCAATCGCCTGCGCCTGCTGCACCGCCTGGTAGAAATCCAGCCAGGTGGTGAATGCCGTGCCGGTATGTGAATGCTCGCCGACCGGGCCGTGACTGTGGGTAGGCGTATCTTCAAGCACGATAAGGTCATCCTTGAAAGCCTTCGACGTATCGACCTGTCGCCGGCGTGGCAACGACACCTTGCTGACCCACCGGGCATAAGCTGCGCCATTCAGGACAATCAGATCCGCCTGTTGATAATCTTCGATGGTTTTCAGGTCCGGCATCCAGAGGGCCGGATCCACACTGGCGGGAGCCGGAAAAACGACCCGCGCGTAGTCACCTGCGATGCGCTGGGCAAAGTATTGCAGCGGGTAGTTAACCGTGTAGACAGTCAACGGTTCGGCAAACAGTAACGACGGCGAACACAACAGCAACAGAAATCCCGCGAATGCAAAGTAACACCGTCTCATAGTTTTCTGACCTTAGTAAAAACCACCCGGCCTCGACCCCGCGTCTTTCTGTTAACGTGGAAGCCGCTGACCAATTCGCGATATCCCTTTATCCCGGCATCCGCAACAAAGAGGGAAAAGTCTGTTAACCAAGCCTTGGGTATTACTCTACAGTGTAACTACCCGAATCATGTCGGTACCCCCGGCCAGCTGGTGATGCCCGGCCGTGATGATCAGGGTGTCACCACTGTCGGCATAAGCGAGTTCCCTGATCACTGCAATGGCGAAGTCGATGCGGGCATCGTCAGAGGGTTCTCCCTGGTAGAGAACCGGTATCACGCCCCAGTTCATCGACAGCTTGCGCGCCACTCGCTCCGACGAGGTGATTGCCAGTATCGGGCAGTCCGGGCGGTGTTTTGAAATCAGACGCGAAGTGAGACCGGATTCAGTCAAGCCGACGATAGCCGCCGCCTTCAGATTCTTGGCCATGCTGACGGAAGCCTGCCCGACCGCTTCGGTCACCACGTTGGCGGGGCCGGGTTTGATCTTCTGCAGGTAACCGTATTCGTGCAACGATGCCTCGGCGCGTAACGCGATCGTAGCCAGGGTCTGCACTGCCTGAAGCGGGTATTTTCCGACCGCGGTCTCGCCCGAGAGCATAACCGCCGAGGTGCCATCGAGAATCGCATTGGCGACGTCACTGGCTTCTGCGCGGGTCGGTTTCGGGTTGCGCTCCATTGAAGCCAGCATCTGGGTCGCGGTTATCACAGGCTTGCCATTGCTAACCGTGGTGCGAATGATGTGCTTTTGTGTGGTTGGAACTTCGGCCAGCGGAAGCTCCACTCCCAGGTCGCCACGGGCAACCATGATGCCGTCGGCTGCCTCGACGATTTCTTCCATGTTTGTGACGCCAGCCCGGTTTTCGATTTTGGCGATAATGGGTATGTTCACTTCCCTGTCCACAAGTATTTCACGCATCTTGTAGATATCATCTGCGCTCTGAATGAAGGAGGCTGCGATATAGTCGACATCATTTTCTGCGGCAAATCTCAGTTCGTTGACGATGTCGTCGCGGTTTTCCGGGCTCACGGCACTCAGCGCCAGCTGGGTCTCTGGCAGGTTTACGCTCTTGGAATTACCGAGTCGTCCTCCGTGAATGATACGGCAGTTGATCACGCCATCCGTTACCCGTTGCACCTCCAGCTCGATTGCGCCGTCATCCAGCAGGATCTGTGTTCCTCGCCGAACCTCCTCGTACAGTCTCAGGTAACTGATCGATACGCCCGTCTCATCACCGGCTCGACCATCCGCGCGCAGGCTGAAGCTCTCACCGGGTACGAGTATCGCGGAATCGCCGTGGACCAGACCGGTGCGAATCTCGATACCCCGGGTATCGATCATGATTGCAATATTCCGCCCGAGATCCTTTGCGACCGCACGCAGAACCGCGATCTGTTCACGGTGTGCAGCATGCGTGCCATGTGAAAGGTTCAACCGCGCGACATTCATGCCCGCCTCGATCATCGCCTTGAGCATCTCCGGCGTATCACAGGCCGGCCCGATGGTGGCGACAATCTTGGTTCTTCGTATAGACGGGTGTCTGGGTTGTATGATGCTCATATCGAATAGGCGGTAGATGACAATGTCTGAAATCGGCAATACAGATAAGTCAATCGGATAACAGTAAACGGATTATAGCATTAGCCGTGTTGCTCTGGCAGGTCATGCAGCGAGTGCAAGGCATACCTTTGCGCTGTTAGCTCAATACCGTATCCAACGGTTATCATAGCGCTTTTCGACCGGACGCGGGCGGCTCTTTGCCTGACACTCAAAAAGTCACCGGCCATGCACCGCGCGAATCAGCTGCGCAACGAACCACCGTTGCCCGTCAGGATGCGTGGATTTGATGGTTTCTTCATGGATGAGTCCGTCCACCGGGTCATCGCTGCCACAGGATATGGGCATCTTCCAGCGGAACCGCCACCCCATCGCGGTGCGCTATGAGTCGCACCGTATAGTCTGTCGCCGGGCGGGCTGAGGGCACCTCGGCGCGATAGGCGTAGCCGTTGGCTGCGCCCACCAGTTGCCGCACGCACTGCATCTCGACGCGTTCCGGAGCGGCACCGTTAAGGCCATTCGCATATAGCTCGACCCGCACGGCCTCCGGGTCGAGCTCATCGAGATACACCTGAACTTCAAATACCTGCTGCTCATCACCGGTTTCATGTTTCACTTCACCGAAGCGCAGTGCCGTCCATTTCAGCTCCAGGGCGTGCCGCCAATTGACTATATCCTCGCCGACTGCGCCCTTTTCAGCGGCCCGCTCATGGTAGGCTGAGGCAGCCGGGAGGTAGTATTGCCTGGTGTATTCGCCCACCGCGCGGTTGGTGGAGAAGCGCGGCGTCAGTCGCGCCATGCTTTCCCGCATACGGGTCACCCAGGCGTTGGGGATGCCTTGTTCATCACGGGTATAGAACTCAGGGATCACCTCGCGTTCGAGCAGGTCATAGAGGGCTTGCGCTTCGGCTGCGTCCCAGGCGGGATCGTGATCGTGTTCCAGACCGTCCCCTAACGCCCACCCCACTTCCGGCGTATAGGCTTCCGCCCACCAGCCGTCCAGTTCCGACAGATTCATGCCGCCATTGACCAGCACCTTCATGCCGCTGGTTCCACATGCTTCCCAGGGACGTCGCGGCGTGTTGAGCCAGACATCCACCCCCTGCACCAACTGCTCGGTCAAGTGCATGTCGTAGTCACTGAGGAAGATCGCATGGGGGCGCACCTCGGGCCGTCGGATGAAATGCGTCCACTGCTGGATCAGGGCCTGCCCGGCCTGATCAGCCGGATGCGCCTTGCCGGCAATGATGAGCTGTACCGGGCGCTGTGGATTGGTCAGCAGGCGCAGCAGGCGCTCGGGGTCGTGCAGCAGCAGGTTCGGCCTTTTGTAACTTGCAAAACGCCGTGCAAAACCCAGCGTCAAGGTATTGCAGTCAAGCAGATGCTTTGCAGCATCAACCGCCTCGGGCGGCGCGCCGGACGCGGCCAGTTGCCGGGACAGTCTTTCCCGGGCGTATTCAACGAGAGACATGCTGGCTTCGGTACGAAATTTCCAGAGCCTGGCGTCGGAGACACGGCGAATGTCCTGCTCCAGCGTCTCCACCGTCCCCAGCCAGCGGTCCTTGCCGCAGACTTCCGTCCACAGCTCATCGGCCGGGGCCGAGTCCCAGGTCGGCATATGCACGCCGTTGGTCACGTGTCCGACCGGGACTTCTTCCGTCGGCCAGTGGGGAAAGAGCGGCTCAAACAGGTGCCGGCTCACCCTGCCATGCAGGCGACTCACGCCATTCACCGCCCCGCTGCCGCGAATCGCCAGATAGGCCATGTTGAAAGGCTCCGACGCGTCGTTCGGGTTCTGGCGGCCCAGGGCCAGCAAATCGTGGCAGGTTATACCGAGACGGCGCTCGGCGTAACCACCGAGGTATTGCTCGATGAGCGCCGGTGCGAAACGATCAAAGCCGGCCGCCACCGCCGTGTGCGTAGTGAAGAGGTTGCCCGCCCGGGTGACGGCCAGCGCGGCCTCGAAGGTCAGCCCGTTGTCCTCCATGAAGCTGCGTGCCCGTTCCACCACCGCAAAGCCCGCATGCCCTTCATTCAGATGGCAGACTTCCGGTGCAATGCCGAGTGCGGCGAGCAGCCGCCAGCCGCCGATGCCGAGCAGCAGTTCCTGTTTCAGGCGCAACTCCGGCCCCCCGCCATATAGCTCACTGGTAATACCGCGATGCGCCGGGTAGTTCGCGGCGTCATTGCTGTCCAGCAGGTACAGCTTCACGCGACCAACCTGCACCTGCCAGGCACGCAGCCAGACCGAATAACCGGGCAGGGCGATTTCCAGGCGCAACCATTCGCCATCCGGTTTGCGCAGCGGTGTGACCGGCAACTGCCCGGGATCGTTATACGGGTAAAGGGCCTGTTGCGCGCCATTCTTGTCGATCACCTGGCGAAAATAGCCTTGCTGGTAGAGCAGCCCAACGCCGATCACCGGAACGCCCAGATCGCTGGCGGCCTTGAGTTGATCACCGGCCACGTTGCCGAGCCCGCCCGAGTAAATGGGCAAGGCTTCGCTCAACATGAATTCCATACTGAAATAGGCAACACAGCTTAGTTGCGATTGGGGCCAGGTTTGCTGAAACCACGCGGGCGCCTCCGCCGCATCCCGCCTGGCTTGCACCAGATTGTCAATGTTCTCGCGGAAAGCGTGATCAGCCAAAACATGCTGGAGTTTCTCCCGCGACACCGTTTGCAGGACGACCCAGGGATTTTGTGTCAGCTCCCACAACACGGGATCCAGCTGCCGCCACACCTGGTCGGTGGCATGATTCCATGTCCAGCGCATATCCAGGGCAAGCTCGGCCAGGGAATCGAATCCTGCCACATCCGTTGGCAAAAGAAGCTCCTTCGCGTGACCGATTGGTGATTGTTCGCTCATTGCCGCTCCTTCACATTGCCATGTCCACCGGCGGGAAGCGCGGGGTTTTGATGTACCGCCGGTCGAGCTGCGTTGCGACTGTCATGGCGTGGCTCCCCTGGCTGGCTCCGCGTCAGCGCGGCGCTCCCAGGCGCAATACGCCACATGAGGTCGCCCCAGGGCTTTGCAAATGATTGCCCGCCCTCGCGCTGCAGTGGT
>JAJDOI010000004.1 GCA_022340245.1 Thiogranum sp. | reverse complement strand
CTGTTCGATGAGCTTGTTGTCCAGCGCCTTGTCGAGGCCGTGGTCCTGCTTTTCATTGTTGAAAATCGAGACATCCGCGGCGATGGAAGGCATATGCAGGATGCGTGAGTAATCCAGCCCCTTGGCCTTCCAGTGATTGATCGCGCTGCGCATGTTGAGCTTGTCCATGCGCCCGATCATGTCATTGAACTTGCGGAAGCCCAGTTTGGCCATGAGCTGGCGGATTTCCTCCGCGACAAAGAAGAAGTAATTCACCACGTGTTCGGGCTTGCCGGTAAAGCGCTTGCGCAAAACCGGGTCCTGGGTCGCGACGCCCACCGGGCAGGTATTGAGATGGCACTTGCGCATCATAATGCAGCCTTCGACGATCAGCGGGGCGGTGGCAAAGCCGAATTCGTCGGCGCCCAGCAGGGCGCCGATCACCACGTCGCGCCCGGTGCGCATGCCGCCGTCGACCTGCACGGCAATGCGGCCTCGCAGCCTGTTCAGCACCAGCGTCTGATGAGTCTCCGCGAGGCCCAGCTCCCAGGGACTGCCGGCGTGGCGTATCGAGGTCAGCGGCGACGCGCCCGTACCGCCGTCGAAGCCGGCGATGGTGACGTGATCGGCATGCGCCTTCGATACGCCGGCGGCGACTGTGCCGACACCGACTTCCGAGACCAGCTTGACGCTGATGCGCGCCTTCGGGTTGACGTTCTTGAGGTCATGAATGAGCTGCGCCAGATCCTCGATGGAGTAGATATCGTGGTGCGGCGGCGGCGAGATCAGGCCGACGCCGGGAGTGGAGTGACGTACCTTGGCGATAACGGCGTCGACTTTGTGGCCGGGCAACTGGCCGCCTTCGCCGGGCTTGGCGCCCTGTGCCATTTTGATCTGGATGTCGTCGGCATTGACCAGGTATTCGCTGGTGACGCCGAAGCGTCCGGAGGCCACCTGCTTGATGGCCGAGCGCTCCGAGTCGCCGTTGGGCAGTGGCTTGAAGCGCGCGCGCTCTTCGCCGCCTTCGCCGGTATTGGATTTGCCGCCGATCCGGTTCATGGCGATCGCCAGTGTGGTGTGGGCTTCGCGCGATATGGAGCCGAAAGACATCGCTCCCGTGGCGAAGCGCCGGACGATGGCGCTGGCCGGTTCCACTTCCTCCAGCGGCACGGGCTGATCGGCGAACTTGAACTCGAACAGCCCGCGCAGCGTGCGCAGGTGTTCATTCTGTTCGTCTACCAGACGCGAGAACTCCGCGAATGTCCTGGCATCGTTGGTGCGGGTTGCGTGTTGCAGTTTCGCGATGGTGTCGGGGGTCCACATGTGGTCTTCGCCACGCACGCGGAAGGCGTAGTCGCCGCCGACATCCAGGGCATCCGTGTATACCGGATTGTTGCCATAGGCGTCGCGGTGCCAGCGTACCGCCTCCTCGGCTATTTCCTCGATGCCTGCCCCTTCGATGAGGGTGGCGGTGCCGCTGAAATAGGTTTCGACAAAGACGCTCTTCAGCCCGACGGCATCGAAAATCTGTGCGCCGCAGTAGGACTGGTAAGTGGAGATGCCCATTTTCGAAAAGACTTTCAGCAAGCCCTTGCCGACGGCCTTAATGTAGCGCTTGCTGATTTCGGCTTCGCTCAGGTCTTCGGGCAGATCGGCTTTCATGGCCGCCAGCGTTTCGAAAGCCAGGTAGGGATTGATGGCTTCCGCACCGTAGCCCGCGAGCACCGCGAACTGGTGCACTTCCCGCGCGGTACCGGTTTCGACCACCAGTCCGGTGGCGGTCCGCAGGCCTTTGCTCACCAGGTGGTGGTGCACCGCCGAGGTTGCCAGCAGCGCAGGGATCGGCAGCCGCTCGGCGCTGACGCTGCGGTCGGAAAGAATCAATATGTTGTGGCCCTCGAGTACGGCCTGTTCGGCTGCATCGCACAGGTCTTCGACCGCGTTTTCCATCCCCGCGGCGCCGAGCTCGGCTGCGTAGCACATGTCCAGCGTGCAGGTGCGGAAAGCGCCGTCGGTGGTTTTTTCGATATTGCGGATACGCTCCAGATCCTTGTTGGTAAGGATCGGCTGGCTGACTTCCAGGCGCATGTATTCGCCGCCCGAATGCAGGCCCAGCAGGTTCGGGCGCGGTCCGATGAGGGAGACCAGCGACATCACCAGTTCCTCGCGGATCGGGTCGATCGGCGGGTTGGTGACCTGGGCGAAATTCTGTTTGAAATAGTTGAACAGCGGCTTTGGCTTGTTAGACAGCACCGCTACCGGAACGTCGGAGCCCATGGAACCGATGCCTTCCTGGCCGGTAACAGCCATCGGCGTCATCAACAGCTTGAGGTCTTCCTGGGTGTAACCGAAGGCCTGCTGGCGATCCAGCAGCGTGTCAGGGTCGCCCTGGTCACCGTTGACATTGGCCGGCAGATTTTTCAGGTGAATCTGGGTCTTATCCAGCCATTCCTGGTAGGGGCGGCTGGCCGACAGCTTGCTCTTCAGCTCGGCGTCGTCGATGATCCGCCCCTGTTCCATGTCGATCAGGAACATTTTCCCCGGTTGCAGCCGCCACTTCTTGACGATCTTGCTGTCCGGAATGGGCAATACCCCCATTTCGGAAGCCATCACCACCAGGTCGTCATCGGTGATAAGGTAACGTGCCGGGCGCAGGCCATTGCGGTCGAGCGTGGCGCCGATCTGACGGCCGTCGGTAAAGGCCACGGCGGCGGGACCATCCCAGGGTTCCATCAACGCGGCATGGTATTCGTAGAAGGCGCGCCGGTCCTCGTCCATCAGCGGATTGCCGGCCCAGGCCTCCGGGATCAGCATCATCATGGCGTGGGCCATGGAATAGCCGCCGGCGACCAGCAGTTCCAGCGCATTGTCGAAACAGGCCGAATCGGACTGGCCCTCGGGAATCAGCGGCCAGACCTTGGACAGGTCATCGCCCAGCAATTCCGACGCCATTGAATAACGGCGTGCGCGCATCCAGTTGACGTTGCCGCGCATGGTGTTGATTTCACCGTTGTGCGCAATCATCCGGAACGGGTGGGCCAGGTCCCACGAAGGGAAGGTATTGGTAGAAAAACGCTGGTGAACCAGCGCCAGCGCCGAAACCAGTCGCTCGTCTTTCAGATCCTGATAATAGCTGTCTACCTGGTTGGCCAGCAGCATGCCTTTGTAGACCAGGGTGCGGCTGGAGAGCGACGGGATGTAGAAGTTCTCGCGGTCTTCCCACCCGGAATCCCGCACTTGGTGTTCGATCAGCTTGCGGATGACGAACAGCTTGCGTTCGAAGTCATCCTGGGTGGGGCAGGTTTCCCCGCAGCCGATGAACAACTGTCGCACCACCGGCTCAACGGCCTTGACGCTGTCACCCAGGCCGGCGTTATTGGTGGGCACATCGCGCCAGCCTACCAGGAGCTGGCCTTCATCCTCAATGGTTTGCTCGATCAGAGCCTCGCATTCGGCCCGCGTCCGGTCATGCTGCGGCAGGAATACCATGCCAACCCCGTAGCGCCCGGGGCTCGGCAGCTCAAGACCCCGTGCGGCGCATTCTTCACGCAGGAATCTATCCGGGAGCTGGATCAATATACCGGCCCCATCGCCGGCCAGCGGATCGGCGCCCACGGCACCGCGGTGGGTCAGGTTTTCCAGAATCTGCAGGCCCTGGCGAATGATGGCGTGGCTATGCTCGCCCTTGATATGGGCGACGAAGCCGACGCCGCAGGCGTCGTGTTCGTGTTGGGGGTCATACAGCCCCTGCTTGTGCGGAATAGCCCCGTGACTCATGTCCGACCCCTATAACTGTCTCAATTTCCTCGGAAATCATGCGTCAAACGCGCACGAAGCCACCTCCGTCAGTGCAGAGTGGTGGCACCCGATCGCTAAAATTAGGACCAAAAAGAATAATGTAGAAGCGCTTCTCGCGCCAGTGTTTTGGGTTTTAACCCTGATTATTATAAGGAGAGTCCGGCTGGCCGAGTTGCCCGGGGACTCAGCGGGCTTCGCGGATCGCGGCCTGCACCGATGCCAGGCTGCGTGGCCAGGGACGGTCTTTTTTCACCCGCGCCGGCAGGTCGGTCCTCGCGTCGAGTGCCGCCTGGCGACCGGGATACACGCCGTAAACCAGCACATACCACTCCCCGCCCTTGAAGCTGCCGCGGTAATAGGCGCAGCGAGCCGGATCGAGCCGGTTCTGTTTCATGTAGTCGAAGATGGATTGCTCATGACGCGTTCCCAGCAACTGCAGACTGTAGTGGCTGCCGGGCTGTTTCAGCAGCCAGGTTTCACGCCGGGGCCCCCGGGGAGGCTCCTTGCCACTTTCCGGCCCTGCCAGCGCCGCCGCGGTGGCGGTTGCTACCGACGCCGCGGATTCGGTTGCCGCGGGCGTGCGGGCCGTGCCGGGCTTTGCGGAAATCGACGTGACAGCTTCTGCTGGTGCTGCGAGCCGCGACGTTGCCGGAATTGCCGGTATTGAAGGTTGCGCCGCTGCGGGCTCGCCGTCGCTTTGGTCGGGGTCGGATTCGGCCGCCAGCGGCGTTTTTTTCAGGGCGGGCGGCGCGATTGCCGACAAGGCGGGTTCAGCGGTGGCCCCCGGAGCAGGTTTCGGTTCCGGCGGCTGCGTCTGCGCCGCTTTTTCTACCTCAGCGACATCCGGCGTGGGTGCTGCAGGCCGCGTCGGAAGGGCTTCGGGTGCTGTCGGGGCGTCGGGTTCCGACAGTGACCCGGGTTCGGGCAGGGCTTCCGGATCCGACATGGCTTCGGGCGCGGGCAGGTTCAACGGGATCGTCTGTCCCGCTTCGTGACCACTGTTGTCGGGCAGCGCGTCGGGCGGATTTGCCGGCTGCAGCCGCTCCCAGCCCATGTAGGTGGCCATAACCACGACCACCACAGACGCCAGAGCCCAGGCGGCGCCTGTCCGTTTGCCAGGTGTTTTCGGTTTGCGGGGTTTGCCGCGCGAGCGCATCTGCTGTTCCCGAAGCGCCTCGTCGGCAAGCCGGTTGATGCCCGCGGGGCGTCCACCGGCGGCCTTGCAGATTGCCCGCACTTCGGTAGCCGTAAACGGACTTTCGCCGCTGTAACCGGCGACTGCCAGCCGGTACATCAGATAAGCCGCGGTTTCCTCTTCGGACAGTTTCGGGATTTCCAGCAACTGCGCTGTACAGGACCGCTCCTGACGATCCAGCGACTGCTTGATCCCCTGTTGTGCCTCCGTGGTGCCGAACAGGATCAGGTGTACGCGCTCGGCGAGCGATGCGTCGAGCAGCGCACAAAGAGTCTGCATGGCATCGGCCGGCAGTTGCTGCGAGTCGTCGATCAAAATGACAAGCAACTGGGAGGCGTCGCTCTGGCTGGCCCAGTTCTGCACCATCTGCGGCTCGTCGGTTATCTCGCCGATCCCCAGTGCATCGCCGAGACGCTGCCCGAACTGGGCGAATTCGTCCGCATTAATCAGGCACAGGCGCCACTGCCTGTTGGCCTGGGCGACGAAGCGACTCAGCAGTGTGGTTTTGCCGCTACCTTGCGGACCGGATACCAGGATGACCGAGTCACCGAACCTGGTGAGGTGGGTCAGCAGGTCCAGCCGCTGCATGAGGGCTGATCCGGCGTAAAAAAACCGGCCGTCCAGGTCGTCGGCAAAAGGCTCGCAGCCCAGTGCATAGGTTTCGAGATAGTCGGCGGATGGGGCGGGGATTTCGCTGTGGCTCATGAGCTCGCCTGCATGAACACGACACGGTAGCCTTTTTTCAACTGGACATCACGCAGCTTCAGCATGGCGGCTTCCGCGCTCTCCCGGTCCGGGTAGTGATCCCTGACCATGCGCCCGCCGGCCCCCTGGAAGCCCCATTCGCGTATCAGTGTCCAGCCATCGAGCAAATCCTCCTGCAGGTGCAGGTGGTAGAACTTTGGCGCACCGGCGTCGCTGGGCGGGATCTGCATGTAAATGCGCATAAGTCGGTGGTGGCAACATGCCTGCGGTCAAGTCAGTTCGCCCGGATTATAAACCCGTTGGTGTTCCTTGATCGCGTAGCGGTCGGTCATGCCGGCGATGTAGTCGGCGACAGCGCGGGCCCGGCCCGAATCGCCGCCGTTGCGCTGCCGCTCGAAGACCTTGTGCTGGGCTTCCACCGGCAACAACCGCGGGTCGGCAAAGAAGGCGTTGAACAGGTCGCGGATGACACGCAGGGCCTTCACGCTCATACGGTGCACCCGGTAGTGCCGGTAGAGTTCGTTGCGCAGAAAACGTTTCAGCTCTAGGTTGCGCTCGCGCATATCATCGCTGAAAGCGATCAGGGGCCCGGCCCGGCGGCGAACGGCTTCGAGGTCAGGCGGTGCATGCCGCGCGAGCTCCGCCATGCTGGTCTGCACCAGGTCGACCACCTGGCAGTTGATCAGTCGGCGCACCACTTCGTGGATCACGCGACGTTGCGACAGCTCAGGGTAACGGCTGCGAACTTCTTCATACTGCTGATTGAAGAGGGGAACCTCGCGCAACTGCTCGATACTGATGAGTTCCGCGCGCAGGCCGTCGTCGACATCGTGGCTGTTGTAGGCGATCTCGTCGGCCAGGTTGGTAAGCTGGGCTTCGAGGCTGGGTTGTTGTTTGTTGAGGAAACGTGCGCCGACCTCGCCCAGCTCGGCGGCATTTTTCGGCGAGCAGTGTTTGAGTATCCCCTCACGCGTTTCAAAGCTCAGATTCAGACCGGGGAAATCCGCGTATTTTTCTTCCAGCTCGTCCACCACGCGCAACGACTGCAGGTTGTGTTCGAAGCCGCCGTAGTCCCGCATGCATTCGTTCAGCGCATCCTGACCGGCGTGGCCGAACGGGGTATGGCCGAGATCGTGAGCCAGTGAAATCGCCTCGGTGAGGTCTTCGTTGAGCCGCAGGGCGCGCGCGATCGAACGGGCAATCTGCGCGACTTCGATAGAGTGTGTCAGGCGCGTGCGGAAGAGATCGCCTTCGTGGTTGACGAACACCTGGGTTTTGTATTCCAGGCGCCGAAATGCCGCGGCGTGAATGACACGGTCCCGATCGCGCTGGAACTCGCTGCGATAGCTGGGCGGCGGCTCCGGGTAGTGGCGTCCGCGTGAAACCGCGTCTACCACTGCGTAGTCCGCCAGTCCATCGTTGAGGTTCAATTCGCGCGGCCGGGTATTCATGACCCGGTCAACGGTAAACGGTTGTCGAGGGTATCTTCAAGCAGCCTGGGGTCATAGTCGGCGCTGATCCTGGCCGCACCGATTGCCTCCAGCAGTATCAGCCGCAGGCCGCCGTCGACAGCCTTCTTGTCCACGGCCATCAGGTCCAGGAACTGTTGTCGGCTGATTTCGGGCGGTGGAGCGGCCGGTAGTTGTGCGCGCGACAGCAGGGCGCGGATCCGCTCAACGTCTGAGGCGGAAATCCAGCCGTGGCGGGCCGAGAGATCGGCCGCCATCGCCATGCCAGCGGCGACGCCTTCACCGTGCAGCCAGTTGCCGTAGCCCATGCCGGTTTCTATGGCATGACCGAAGGTGTGTCCGAGGTTGAGCAGGGCGCGCTTGCCGCTTTCCCGCTCGTCGGCCGCGACGATTTCCGCCTTGCACCGGCAGGATCGCTCGATGGCATATATCAGCGCGTCAGTCTCGCGCGCGCACAGCCGGTCGATATTGTCTTCCAGCCAGGTAAAGAAATCGGCATCCGTGATCAGGCCGTATTTGATGACTTCCGCGAGTCCTGCCGCCAACTGGCGGTCGTCCAGGGTGGACAGCGTATCGGTATCAGCGAGCACACAGCGCGGCTGGTGGAAGGCCCCGATCATGTTCTTGCCCAGCCGATGGTTGACGCCGGTCTTGCCGCCCACCGAGGAGTCGACCTGCGCCAGCAGCGTGGTGGGTACCTGGATGAAGTCGACACCCCGCTGGTAGCTGGCCGCCGCAAAGCCCGTCATGTCGCCGACCACGCCGCCGCCGACGGCAACCAGGCAACAGTTTCGATTGAACCGGTGCTCGAGCAGGGCGTCGAAGATCCGGTTGAGGATGTCCAGATTCTTGTATCCCTCGCCGTCGGGCAGAATCACTTGCGCGATCCGGTAGCCGGTTAGTGCCGCCTTGACAGTGTCGAGATAGAGCGGCGCTACGGTCTCGTTGCTGACCAGCATGACCTGGCGACCGCGGATGTGGGGCTGGTAGAGCTCCGGCTGTTTGAGCAGCTGCGGGCCGATATGAATCGGGTAGCTGCGTTCGCCGAGGTCGAGGTGCAGGGTTCGGTACATGGTGCCTAGAGTAATGGAATCCGGCGCTGGGGCCAAAATATATGTGCCATTCTAATCCCTTATGCCTGTTCTTCAGGGAGATTCCGCGCGCCGCACGATCTCCTGGACGACATCGCGTACCCGGCAGCCGTCGGTTTCGATCACCCAGTCGGCAACTTCCCGGTAGAGCGGGTCGCGGGTCGCCAGGAGCGCTTCCAGCGTCTGGCGCGGGTTCTCCGTCTGCAGCAGCGGCCGGCTGCGATCGTGGGCGGTGCGCTGCAGTTGCTGCTCCACGGATGTATGCAGATAGATGACTTTGCCGCGCGCCGCCAGGCATTTGCGGTTATCCGGGTCAAGCACCGCGCCGCCGCCGGTAGCCAGGACGATACCCTTGCGGGCTGTCAGCAGCTCGATCACCTGGTGTTCGCGCCTGCGGAAGCCGGATTCGCCCTCCAGCTCGAAAATCAGGGGGATATCCACGCCGGTACGGATTTCGATCTCGCGATCGCTATCGATAAATTCCAGCCCCAGGGCCCGCGCCAGCTGGCGCCCGATCGTGGATTTTCCCGCGCCCATGGGGCCGACCAAAAAAAAACTGCCCGGATGAATCATCCGGGCAGTTTTGCCAGAAAGTTGCTAAAGGTACAAGTCAGATCAGTTCAGACTCACACCCTGCTTGATGATCTTCGGAGTCACGAAAATCAGCAGTTCCTGTTTCTGGTCGGTCTTGGACTCGGTCTTGAACAGCCAGCCGACCCCCGGCAGACTGCCGAAGAACGGAATGCGTTCCGACTGTTTGCCACGCTCCTGCTCATAGATACCGCCCAGGACCAGAGTTTCCCCGTTGTCCACCAGCACGCGGGTGCTGACATTGCGGGTGTCGATGCTCGGGACGCCGGCATACACTTGACCGACATTGTCCTTGCTGACGTTAAGGTCCATGATAATGCGGTCGTCGGGTGTAATCTGCGGTGTCACTTTCAGCTGCAGGACGGCTTCCTTGAAGCTGACCGAGGTCGCGCCGCTGGAACTGGCCTCCTGGTAGGGGATTTCCACACCCTGCTGGATGGTGGCCTCCTGCTGGTTGGATGTGATCACCCGCGGACTGGAGACGATTTCGCCACGGTCCTCCAGCTGCATGGCGCTGAGTTCCAGCTGCAGCAGGCTGCTGCCCACTTTGCCAAGCGCGATGCCCAGAGAGCCCGATGGATCGGCGACCGGCAGGTCGACCAGCAGGCCGGAGTTGCCGCTGTCGGCGGGGACTTCGAAGCCGGGGGTGTAGCCGAAGTTCGTGTCACCGGGGCGGGTACCGCCACCGACTATGAAATCACGGCCTTTACTGGAGTTGGCCGCAAGGCCGAACTTGACGCCCAGATCCCGGGAAAAGTCATTGTTGGCAATGACAATTCGCGATTCGATCAGCACCTGGCGGACGGGGATGTCGAGCAACGCTACCAGTTTGCGGATCTCGGCCAGCTTCTCGGCGGTGTCCTGCACCAGCAGCGTGTTGGTGCGTTCGTCGATGGTGGCTTTACCGCGCTCGGACATCAGTGAGTTGTCCTTGTTTTGCAGCAGTGCTGCAAGATCGGCCGCCTTGGCGTAGTTCACCTGGATAAAGTCCGAATACAGCGGCGCCAGTTCCTCGATCTGCTTCTGCGATTCGAGTTCCAGCTTCTCGCGCGCGGCGATTTCCTCGCTGGGCGCGATCAGCATGACGTTGCCGTTCTGGCGCTTGGCCAGGCCCTTGGTCTTCAGCACGATATCCAGCGCCTGGTCCCAGGGTACGTTCTGCATGCGCAGCGTCAGGTTGCCGGTGACGGTGTCACTGACCACGATATTGGTGCCGGTGAAGTCAGCCAGCAGCTGCAGTACCGAGCGAACTTCGATGTCCTGGAAGTTGAGCGACAGCCGTTCGCCGGTGTAACCGAATTCCTTCTTCTTGCGCTCTGCCTTTTCTGCCTTGGTGGTGGAGCGGACTTCGACAGTGAACTGGTTGTCCGTCTGGTACGCCAGGTGCTCGTAGTCACCGATAGCGGTGATTTCCAGGCGCGCACCCTTCGATGTCGCCTCGGTGTCGATGAGTTTCACCGGCGTGGCGAAGTCGGTCACATCCAGACGACGCTGCAGCTCTTCCGGTACGGCGGTGCCCGCCATGTCGAGTACGATCTTGCCGGCTTCCTGGCGCATGTCGACAGGAACCGCGGGATTGGACAGCGTCACAATGATCCGGCCTTCGCCCTGTTCGCCACGACGGAAGTCAACGTTGGTAATCGCCGGCTTGGCGGCGTTGGCGGTACTGCCGGCAGCCGCAGCCGCAGGTGCGCTGGTGGCAGGTGCGGCCGCCGTGGAGGTTGAGCCGGCACCGCCGAGCACGACAACAATCTTGTTGCCCTCGGCGCGGGTTTCGTAAGGGACCATTTCAAACAGGTTGAGGACCACGCGGGTGCGTCCCTTGACCTCGACCGCCGTGATGCTTTTTGCAGGGCCGATTCCGATGGCTTGCGAACGTGCCTTGAGCTCGCTCCTTGTCGCGGGCAGGTCGAACGCGATGCGCGCCGGGTTGTCGATGGTAAAGCTCGCCGGGTTCGACGCGGCGCCGCTGAGTTCCATGGTGATCTGCACCTGGTTACCGGGCAGGCCGGCAAAGTTGATCTCTTTCAGGGCATTGATCGGCGGGGCGTCGGCTGCATCGGCGCTGTTGCAGACAGCCAGCAGGCCAAACATCGTGGCCAGCACCAACGCGCTCTGCGCAAGCAGGCGTCTCAGCGAGTACGCACCGTGTGAAACAGGGTTCCATGTCATCAATGTTGCGTTCATCGTTTTTCTCTCCAGTTACTCGCTGAGTGCCAGTGAAGCCTGGCGTTCCGTCCATCCCCCGAGGCCGTCCGGCACAATCTCGGTGACTTCAACTTCAGATTCGCTAATGCCTACAATCTTGCCGTAATTCTGGCCCACGTAGTTCCCTGGCTTCACACGGTGAATGGTGCTGTCACTCATGCGCACCAGCGCCCAGGAGTTGCCATTGCGCTCCAGTGTGCCGACCATGCGCAGGCTGTCGAGCGGCTCGGACTCAAGCGGCTCGCGGGGGCGGTTGAAATCCGGCGCTATCCCGCCACTGCCGGCCTTGGCGACTTCGGACTTGGGCGCGGCATACACCGGGGGTGTAAACGGGTCACGATCGGCCGCCGCCTCGTAGAGGTGCGTTTCATAGGGCTTGAACTCGGGCAACGGCTCGATGTGCGGATGCTGTTGCGCCTTGACGTCCTCGACATAGCTGCGCAGATCTTCCGTATTGGTACCGCCGCAGGCAGTCAGCAGGCCTGTCAGCAGTCCCGCGGAAATCGCCAATGCCGCTTTGTGCGGGCGAATCATTGGGCACCTCCCTGTTCATCTTCATCCATATAGCGATAGGTTTTGGCCAGAATGTCCATGGTCAGTTCGCCATCCTTGTCCGGCTCTATGTTGACATCGTGAACCGTCACGATGCGCGGCAAGGCGGCCACGCCGCTGACGAAATTGCCGAATTCGTGGTAGCTGCCCTTGACGCGGATGCTGATGGGCAACTCGGCGTAGAACTCTTTCGGTACCTCCGCCTGCGGTTTGAACAGCTCGAACTCAAGGCCCGATGCCAGGCCGGTCTGGGAAATATCCACCAGCAGTTCGGCTACCTCGGTCTTGTTCGGCAGCTGGCGAAGCATGGCGCCGAAGGATTCCTTCATTTCGGCCAGTTGTTGTTCATAGGCCGCCAGATTTGCGGCCTTCTTGGCCTTGTTTTCAAAGTTGCGGCGCAGTTCGGTTTCTTTCGCCTCGGCCTTTTCCAGGCTGACGCGCTGGTCCTTGACGTCCAGCCAGTAACCCAGGCCGAGCACGCCCACGAACACCATGGAGACAACGAAAATACGCGCCGGCAGTGGCCAGTTGGCGATATTGCTGATATCCAGATCGTTGAGTTCAGAAAGATTCATTAGCCTTTCTCCTCCTCGCCTGCATCCTTACTGTCGGGAGCAGCCTGGCTGGCGCGCAGAATAAATTCGGCGCTGCGGCGGTGGTCGTCGTCCTTGGTTTCGATGACATCCAGCTTCGGCTGGCTCATCCACTTGGAGTTGTCGATGTTGCGCATATAGGCAGAGACGCGGGCATTCGACTGTGCGATGCCGCTGAGCGTCAGCGCGTCGCCTTTCTGGGTGATCTTGTTGAGGAAGACGCCATCGGGCAGTGTATAGACCAACTGATCCATCAGGTGCACACTCTGTGGCCGGCTGTGCTGCAGCTGCTGGATAATATCCATGCGCGCCAGCAGGGCCGTCTTGGTCTTTTCCAGATCCTTGATCTTGGCGATCTTCTTGTCCAGTTCCGCGATCTGCTTGTCCATGAACTGGTTACGCTGGTTCTGCTGATCGATCAGGCCGTCCATCTGGACGTGTGCGAGCAGTACCAGCAAGCCGCCCAGTATGGCGGTGCCGGCGGTGACTACGGCAAACTGCTGCTGTTTCTGTTTGCGCAGTTCCTCGCGCCAGGGTAACAGGTTGATATGTGCCATCAGTCGAAACTCCTCAGGGCCAGTCCGCACGCAATCAGCAGCGCCGGCGCATCATTGCTCAGCGACTGCGGTTTCACCTGTGAGGACAGGGACATAGATGCAAACGGGTTGGCAATCAGGGCCTCGATCCCGAGACGGTCCTGGATCAGCTCCGCCACACCTGTTACCGAGGCGCTGCCGCCCGCGAGAATGACCTGGTCCACGCTGTTGTACTTGCTGGAGCCGAAAAAGAACTGCAGCGAGCGGCTGACCTGCTGGCACATGGCCTCTTTGAAGGGTTCCAGCACTTCCGACTCGTAGTTTTCCGGCAGTCCGCCCTGGCGTTTGGCCATGCCCGCTTCCTCGTAGGACAGGCCGTAGCGGCGCATGATTTCCTCGGTGAGCTGCTTGCCGCCGAAAACCTGGTCGCGGGTGTAAATCAGCTTCGCGTCGTGCAGGACGTTCAGTGTCGTCATGGTCGCGCCGACGTCGACCACCGCAATGGTCTTTTCGACGCCGCGGTCCGGAACCTGGTCAAGCAGCAGCTGAAAGGCGTTTTCGGTGGCGTAGGCCTCCACGTCGACAACCTTGGTATCCAGGCCGCCGCTCTCGACGGCCGCGCTGCGCATGTCGACCGTTTCGGTGCGGCAGGCTGCCAGCAGGACGTCCACCGTGTCCGGGTTGTTATCCGTCGGCCCGAGCACCTCGAAATCCAGGCTGACTTCTTCCAGCGGGTAGGGGACGTACTGATCGGCTTCCAGCTCGATCTGGCTGTGCATTTCGTCGTCCGACAGGCTGTTAGGCATCGGCACGACCTTGGTGATCACGGATGACCCGGCGACCGCGACCGCGGCCCCCCGGATGCGCGCGCCGGAGCGTTTCACCGCGCGCCGTACCGCTTCACCTACGGCTTCCACGTCGGTAATGTTCTTTTCCACGACGGAATTCGGCGGCAATGGTTCCACAGCGTAACTTTCTACGCGATAACGGTTCCCATTGCGGCTGAGTTCGAGTAGCTTGACCGCCGAGGAGCTGATATCCAGTCCCACGACCGGCGGCGTTTTCCGTGTAAACAGTTGCGCGATTTGCACCGTAATTTCCCTTTTAATCACTGCAATTGCAGTGTTTTGATACTGTTATGGATTAGAGGGCAACAACAAATGGTTGTCAACAAACGTCTCTTTATCCCCTATGGTTCGATTCGAGTTATCGGACGCTTTATACTGAAGTTTAGAAATCACTGAGTTTTTTAGTTTGAACCGGGTCACATCCCGCCAAATTTATGACAGTTCCGCTTAGGGTTCTCCGTCTTCTGCTGGCCACCGGCTTCGCCATGTTCACGGCGGGCGTGGTGGTGTTGGCCGCCGCGTACTTCTTTATTGCGCCCGACCTGCCGCCTATTGATCGGCTGAAGGACGTACAACTTCAGGTGCCATTGCGGGTTTACTCCGACGACGGGCAACTGGTTGCCGAGTTCGGTGAGCAACGCCGCAAGCCGATCCGCTATGCCGACCTGCCGCAGATGGTTATCGATGCCATCCTGGCGACCGAGGACGATCGTTTTTTCGAGCACCCGGGGGTTGATTACCAGGGCCTGGTGCGGGCCGCCATCGAGTTGATCAAGACCGGCCACAAACGCCAGGGGGGCAGCACCATCACCATGCAGGTGGCGCGCAATTTCTTTCTCAGCAGCGAGAAGACCTACCTGCGCAAGCTGACGGAGATATTTCTCGCACTGAAGATCGAGCGTTATCTCACCAAGGAAGAAATCCTCGAGCTGTATCTGAACAAGATCTATTTTGGCCAGCGTGCCTATGGCGTGGGCGCGGCCGCCGACGTGTATTACGGTTTGCCTATTGACCAGCTGAGCCTGGCGCAGATAGCCATGATTGCCGGGCTGCCCAAGGCGCCCTCGGCGAACAATCCTGTGAGTAACCCCGAGCGCGCCATCCAGCGCCGCGACTACATTCTCGGGCGCATGTACGTACTCGGGTTTATCGACAGCAACGAATACCAGAAAGCGATAAATGAGCCGGACAACGCCCGCTTGCATACCCCGACCATCGGCGTGCCGGCACCCTATGTCGCGGAGATGGTGCGTGCCCACATGGTCGAGACCTACGGTAACGACGCCTATCATGCCGGCTACAGCGTTACCACCACGTTGAACAGCGACCGTCAGCGTGCCGCCACCGCGGCCTTGCGCAGCGACTTGCTGGCCTACGACCGCCGCCACGGTTACCGTGGACCCGAAGGCCGCGTGGACATCAAAGCAGCGCAGGGCGACAGCGACTATCAGCGGTTGCTGGATAACTACCCGGTCATCGGTGGCCTCAAGGCCGCAGTGGTTCTGGAGGTGGGTGAGAAATCAGCGCGGGTTTACATTGACGGTGGCGGCCCGGCCGAGCTGTCATGGGAGGCAATTTCCTGGGCCCGCCGGTTTGTCAGCGTGAATCACCGCGGCCCGGAGTTGAAGGGTGCCGCGGACATTCTGGCACCGGGCGACGTAATCCGTGTCGAGGCGGGCACTGATGGCAGCTGGAGCATGGCGCAGGTGCCGCAGGTCGCTGGTGCGCTGGTGTCGGTGCGTCCGCAGGACGGTGCGCTGCAGGCGCTGGTCGGAGGCTTCGACTTCTTTACCAGCAAGTTCAATCGTGCCATCCAGGCCGAGCGCCAGCCGGGTTCCAGCTTCAAACCTTTTATTTACTCCGCGGCGCTGGCCAAGGGGTATACCGTGGCGAGCGTGTTCAACGATGCGCCTGTGGTCTTCGATGACCCCTCTCTGGAGACGACCTGGCGGCCGGAAAACTACAGCGGCAAGTTCTTTGGACCCACCCGGGTGCGCGAAGCGCTGACACATTCACGCAACCTGGTCTCCATCCGTCTGCTGCAGGCCATCGGGCCCGCATACGCCGCGAACTATGTTCAGCGCTTCGGTTTTCGGGAGGACCAGATTCCCAGGGACCTGTCCCTGGCGCTTGGCAGCGGCAGTGCCACCCCGCTGGAGATGGCGCGTGCCTATAGCGTGTGGGCTAACGGTGGATTCTATATAACACCCTATTATATAAAAGAAATCCGAGATTCCGAGGGCGAGGTGGTGTTTTCCACGGATCCTGCGGTGGCCTGTCTTGATTGTGACGAGGTGACGCCGGAGCAGGAGCCGGTCGCCGCGGCGACCGCCGGGGACGACACGGCCGCTGCGCCGGTTGCCGGCGCAGATGGCACGGTTCAATCCGGGGAGGCCGCACCGGCCGACGTGGTCAAGTTGAATTACGCCAAGCGCGTGGTCGACTACGACAATGTCTATCTGATGACATCGCTGATGCAGGACGTGATAAAACGGGGCACCGGACGGCGTGCGCTGGTGCTTGGCCGCAGTGACCTCGCCGGCAAGACGGGAACCACCAATGACCAGCGCGATGCCTGGTTCTGTGGTTTCGATACGCAACTGGTCACCACGGTCTGGGTCGGTTTCGATCAGGTCCAGCCGCTGGGTAACGGCGAGACCGGCAGCCGGGCCGCGTTGCCGATGTGGATCGATTACATGCGCGTTGCCCTGAAGGATGTGCCGCCCTCAACCCTGGCGCAACCGCCTGACCTGGTCACAGTGCGCATCGACGCCAAAACCGGTTTGCGTCTGCCGCCGGGCGAAGCCGGTGGCCTGTTCGAGCTGTTTCGGCCGGGACATGTTCCCAAACGATTCAGTCAACCTTCGCAGGAAGACAACGAGGAGACAGCCGGCCATGACACCGCGGAGCCGTTGTTTTAAATGGATAGACTGAAGGCGAACAGGGCGGCGGGGCGCGATCAGCAAATGCGCACACGCATTGCCCAGGAGGCGGCGCGCCTGATGTCCGAAGAGGGCATTCAGGATTTCTACGCCGCCAAGCGCAAGGCCGCCCAGCACCTGGGAGCACCCGACACCCGCAATATGCCACGCAACCAGGAAGTCGAGGTGGCTCTGCAGGAATATCAGCGCCTGTTCCGGAGCGAGCAGCAAACCGGTCACCTGCGCGTCCTGCGCGAGGCGGCGGTGCAGGCCATGCGTTTCCTCGCGGGGTTCAGGCCGCGCCTGGTCGGCTCGGTGTTGAGCGGTACCGCGGGTCGGCACGCCGATATCAACCTGCATCTGTTCGCGGATACGCCCGAGGAGGTCAGCCTCTTCCTCATGGATAACAGTATTCCGTTTCACCCGGCGCAGAAACGCCTGCGAATCAGCCGGGAGGCCTGGCAGGAATTCCCGGCCTATGAGTTTATGGCCGGCGACCAGGCCGTTGAGCTGGTGGTGTTTCCCAGCGAGGGACGCCGTGAAGCGCCTCGCAGTCCGGTTGACGGTCGGCCCATGCG